>CAZQUR010000205.1:0-1572 GCA_964596535.1 uncultured Desulfobacteraceae bacterium | reverse complement strand
TGGGGGAGAGGGCCGGGGTGAGGGGGTAAAAATGGTTTCATTCATCGACCACGCTGATGTCGATTTTTCCGATCACCGAAACCAGGTCCAATTGCTTTTTCTCCGCATCCCGGATCAGCCGTATATGGGTCACATCGGCCGGGATCTCGTTGAAAAGCGCGTCCACGGTGATCCATCCCCCCACATCCACAAGGTTCCAGGCATGATAATAAAATCCGTCTTCAAGGTACACCAGGCCGGCTTCCACCCGGGCCGGGATCCCGGCGGCCCGGGCCAGGGCCGCAAAAAGAACGGCGTGTTCGTTGCAGTCCCCGGAGCGGTTTTCCAGCACCGAGAGGGCATCGGGAATGGAAATGACCGGTTTTTTTTGGATGTTTTCCTGGATCCACTCCACGATGGCCCGGACTTTTTCCAGGGAAGAATCCCCTTGGGCCGTGATCCGACGGGAAAGATCCCGGATACGCTTGTCATCCGATTGGATGAAAGGCGTGGCATCGAGATCGGCGGCCCCCGGCGGTGTCGCGGCAAATCCGTTTTCAAGATCCGAAAGGCGTTCTTTTTCGATGACCAGAGTATTTTCGGCAAACCGCTGCCGCCCGCCGTTAAAATCCAGGTCCGCCGCGGAAACACCGTCGATTTTCACTACCAGCCGGGTCCGGGTTTTGGGGTTTTCGATGGGCGCATCGACGGGCACCGAGGCCAGTTGCGTCAGGTCCCGGTCGGGGCGGGAAACGATTCCGGAAACGGCCTTGTAACGATCCGTCTTTTCCAGGCGCATGCCCAGCAGCCCTTCTTCTTTGAGCACCTCCCCTTCTTCGCTGATCCACGCCTCCTGGGTCATCCCTTTATAATCGACGGTGACCTTGGAGACATCCCGGGAGGCGCCCATTAAAAAAATCTTTTCTTTTCCCTCCATCGTCACCGATACGGGGGTCCGGCCCAAAGACGCGATATCGAACACCTCAAAGCGGCGGGTTTCGCCGGGTTTCATACCCGACGCGATGACGGCGTCGTAAATCACGGATGCCGGGTGCACCGGACCGGAAACGGGGATTTCTACCTTCCGGGCGTCGCCGGTCCCTTTTATTTCCGCCGCCAGCTTTCCTTGTTCAAGCAATCCTTTACCTTCGAATCGAAATCTCCCGGAATCCATACGAAAATCAAATGAGAACAAAGACAGGTCGGGCCTCAGGCGGGATCGGGTGGAAAGGGTCACATCCTGGACCAATCCCATGGTGGAAAGCCGCATGCGCACCGTTTGTTCCAGCCGGTACCCCGCCGGGTCCCTTTTCAGGATCGAATGGGAAAACCCGATTTTTTGATCCCCCTGGAAGATGTTCATCCAGGTGTCTCTTTCCGGAAGGGCCACGAACCCTGCGGGAGGGACTTTCCCCGGCACAACAAAGAGGTTCAAACGGACGGCCATGAGTCCGGCAAAAACGGCGGCAAAAAGGATTCCGGCGATCCAGTACGGTTTCATTTACGGAAGTTCCGTTTCCTGTTTTTTCACCCTCACCCTGCCCTCTCCCTCAAGGGAGAGGGAATTAAGTGGTGACCCTGGCCCTCTTCAAG
>CAZQUR010000204.1:0-1607 GCA_964596535.1 uncultured Desulfobacteraceae bacterium | reverse complement strand
GGACTACGAATCCGTAGGCCGCAGGTTCGAATCCTGCCGGGCGCACCAATTGAACGCAAATGGGTTACAGGCTTCGTCTGCAGCCCATTTTTTTTGTTTATGCCTTGTTTATGCTGAAGCTGAACGGCATCCGTTTTTTGAATTGGACTTGACAAATGCAAACATTTAGTGCCAATAATTGACGCTATAAACGCTGTATCAAGTGGTTGCTCGCTAACAATTCATACGGCGGATCTATAGACCGCTGGAAGGAAAACGAACAAAACTTTCGGTTTTTGGCCGCCAACGCCAGCGACGGCATCCTGATCGGCGGGAAAGACGGCTGCCACGTGTTTGCCAACGAGGCCGCGGCCGGGATCACGGGATACACAGTATCCGAACTGCTGCAGATGCGGTTTACGGACCTGCTGCACCCGGATGAGATCCCGGCGATCCGGGACCGCTACCGGAAACCGCTCCTCGGCCAACCGCTTCCCAATCACTACGAGACCCGGATCCTTACAAAAGACGGGGAATCCGTCTTCATCGGGGTCAGTGCCGCGAAGACGACCTGGCATGACCGGCCCGCGGCCATGGCCCTGTTCAGGGATATTTCCCGTCGCAAACGCGAAGAAGAACAGCTCCGCCTCCATCAGATTCTGATGGAACTGGAGCTGGACAAGCGCAAAGCGCAGATCGGCAAGGCCAATCAAAAATTAAAACAATACCTGAAAAAGGAAATCCAGACCCGGCGGGAAAAGGAGGAAAGGGAAAGACGGTGGCAGCATCTCATCGAGGCGATGAATGACGGGTTCGTCGTCGAGGATGAAAATACCATCGTGACCTATGTGAATCAAAGGCTTTGCGAGATGACGGGGTATGCCGAATCCGAACTGGTCGGCAAACCTTGCCGGACTTTTATCGCCGAACCCTCCCGTGGAGTCCTGAAAAGATACCACGAAACGCGCCGAAAAGGGGTTCGCAGCAACTATGAGGCGGTTTGGATCGCCAAGGTCGGCACCCGTATTTCCGTGCTTCATTCCGTGGCCCCCTTGTTCGATGAAAAACAAAATTACCAGGGCATTTACATGGTCATCACCGACATCAGCGATCTCAAAAAGACCCAAAAGGCCCTCGAAAAACGGGAGGCGCAGCTTCATGAAGCCAACCTCACCTTGAAAACGATGCTGAAAAGAAGAACGGAAGAAGCGGCGGAAGATAAAAAACGGATGATCCATAATCTGCGCGTCATGGTCATTCCCACCCTGGACAAATTGAGGAATACGCATGAAGCGGGTTCTCAAAGGGTCCTGGTCGATCACCTGGAAAAAACCTTGACCGATCTGCTTTCCCCCTTTGCGCGGACCCTGTCTTCGGCCCTTTATAATCTCAGCCCCACAGAAATCCGGATCGCAAACCTGATCCGGCAGGAACATCCCAACAAGGATATCGCTCAGCTCCTGGGGCTTTCCATCCGGACCGTGGAGGTGCACCGCACCCATATCCGGAAAAAACTCAAACTGACCGGAAAAAAGATCAACCTGAGATCGTATCTGTCGACTCTTCAACCGTGATGAAATCGTAACGTCATTTTTTCATTAAGGCCCCGTCTCCCTTGAAGAAGGGAC
>CAZQUR010000203.1:0-1651 GCA_964596535.1 uncultured Desulfobacteraceae bacterium | reverse complement strand
GGTGGCCCTGGGAGAAGTCCCGGCAAGCCTTGTGGTGCAAAATGCCCGGGTCTTGAACGTGTATACCGGGGAGTTGCTGGAGGGATGCTCCGTTGCCGTAAAAGGGAGCCGAATCGCCTGTGTGGAAAAGGACGTATCCCATGCCATCGGAAAGGACACCCGTTGCATCGATGCCGCCGGGAAAACGCTGATCCCCGGATTCATCGACGGCCACACCCACCTGTCCTGGCTGTTCAATCCGGCGGAGTTCCTGAAGGCGGCGATCCCCGGGGGCACCACGACGATTGTCACGGAAACCATGGAACCGTATCCCGTGTCCGGAGTCAACGGCGTGATGGATTTTATCGCATCCACCCAGGATCAGCCGGTCAAGATTTTTCTCACGGCGCCCGCCATGGGTTCCATCAGCAAAAGGACGGCGGGGATTTCTCCGGCGGTATTAAATGCATTGTTGAAGCATCCGGCCGTCGTCGGGCTCGGAGAATCCTATTGGCAGGGCGTGCTTCAAACGCCGGAAAAATTTCTTCCGGCGTTTAGGGCGACACGTCGTTTCCAAAAGGTCATTGAAGGGCACACGGCAGGGGCCCGGGGAGAAAAACTCAACGCCTATGCCGCCCTGGGGCCGTCTTCCTGTCACGAACCCATCACCGCCGAACAGGCCCTGGAGCGCCTCCGGCTGGGCTTCTGGGTCATGATCCGGGAAGGCAGCATCCGCCGGGATTTGTCCGCCATATCCGAAATACGGAAGCCTGGAATCGATACGCGAAGAATGATTCTCGTGACGGACGGCATCAGCCCCAAAGACCTTCTGGAAAAAGGGGCCATGGAGTACGTGGTGCAAAGGGCCGTGGATTGCGGTTTCAAGCCGGTGGAGGCCGTCCAGATGGCCACGTTAAACGCGGCCCAGCGCTTTCACCTGGATCACCGGCTGGGCGGCATTGCCCCCGGCCGGGATGCCGATATGATTCTTATCCCGGATATCAAAACGATCCAGGCTGAAATGGTGATCGGCAACGGTCAGGTGATCGCCGAAAACGGAAAACTTCTCAAAAGACCCAGAAACCACGCCTTTTTGAAAGAAAGCCGAAACAGCGTCCACCTCAAACGGGCCTTGACCGCAACGGATTTCGATGTCTCGACCCGGAAAAGGGCACGTTACGCCCATGTCCGGGTGATGGAAATGGTCACGGACCTGGTGACCCGTGAATCGGAAGCCACCCTTTGTGTAAAAGACGGAAAAATTCTTCCGGATCCATCCCGGGATATCCTCAAGGTGGCGGCCGTGGATCGGACCCGGTATCCGGGCAAAACGTTCACCGGTTTCATCAAGGGGTTTTGCATGAAGCACGGCGCCATTGCATCGAGTGCGGCCTGGGATACATCCGATATCGTGGTGGTGGGGGCGAATGAATCGGACATGGCCCTGGCGGTGAATCGGATTCATGCGCTCCAGGGCGGGGCGGTAGTGTGCGCAAACGGAAAAGTCCATGCGGAGATTGCCCTTCCCATCTTCGGCCTCATGAGCGATCTGCCCTTGAAGACGTTGAATCGGAAGCTGGGCGCCGTCCGCCGGGCCGCGGCGGCGCTGGGGATCCCCTTTCCGGATCCGCTTCTGACTCTCGTCACATTGACGGGTGCGGCCATCCCCTTT
>CAZQUR010000202.1:0-1785 GCA_964596535.1 uncultured Desulfobacteraceae bacterium | reverse complement strand
TTTTTTGAAATCCCATAAATCCAGGTGCTTCAGTATTTTTTTGACCACATCCGAATCTTCAATAAACGCGATCACGCTCATCTTTCCCTATCTTGGGCGAACGTCCCCGCGGGATCACGACATGATGACGGGGGTATGTCAAAATTTGTTACTCAGGGACAAAAATTGGGGATGAGCCGCTAAACGGTGCGTGGAAAGCACGGCTTTGTCACCGATACTGCCGAAAATCGACGCCGTGGAGCTTGGCCTTGTAGTTGAACTTGCGCACGGTGGTCTTGAGGACGGCGGCGGCCCGGGTGCTGTTGCCCCGGGTGTTTTTCAGGGCGTCGATGATCATCTCCCGCTCCAGGTGCGCCACGGCCTCTTCCAGGGAGCGGGCCGGGAGGGTACCCGATTCGGTCCCGGTCTGGAGGGTGGGGGGGAGATGGTAGCTGTGGATGACCCCTTCCTCGCATAAAAGCACCGCTCGTTCGATGCAGTTTTCCAACTCCCGGACGTTTCCCGGCCAGTGGTACTGCATGAGCATGTCGATGGCCGGCGTGGAAAAGCGCCGGATGTCCTTGTGGTTTTCCCTGGCGTATGTTTCCAGGAAAAAATCCGCCAGCAGCAGAATATCGGTTTTTCGTTCCCGCAGCGGCGGCATGTAAATGGGGAAGACGTTGAGCCGGTAATACAGGTCTCCCCGGAAGGTTTCTTCCTCCACGGCCTTTTCCAGGTCCTTGTTGGTGGCGGTGATGATCCGGACATCCACCTTTAACGTCCTGTGCCCCCCCACCCGTTCGAACTCTTTTTCCTGGAGCACCCGGAGGAGTTTGACCTGGACCTCCGGATCGATGGAGCCGATTTCGTCCAGGAAGAGGGAGCCTTTGTCCGCCAGTTCGAACTTGCCGATTTTTTGCCGGACGGCGCCGGTGAAGGCCCCTTTTTCGTGGCCGAAGAGCTCGCTTTCGATGAGAGTGGCGGGAAGGGCCGCGCAGTTGACCTTGACGATGGGGTTTTTGGCCCGGGGGCTGTTGTAATGGATGGAGTTGGCCACCAGTTCCTTGCCGGTGCCGCTTTCCCCCCGGATCAGCACCGTGGCGTTGCTCTGGGAGACCTGGGAGACCATCTGGAAGACCTCCCGCATCTTGTTGCTGTTTCCCACGATGTTGGTGAACCGGTACCGGTGGGTCAACTCGTTTCGCAGCCGGAGGTTTTCCTCCCGGAGCTGGTCCTTTTCCAGCCGGATGGTCTCCAGGTTGATGACATGCTGGGCGATCATGGTGGCGACCACCGACAGCAGCTGGAGGCCGTCCTCCAGGGGATAGGTCGGATCGTAGGGATGGTCCGCGCTCAGGGCGCCGATGACCCGTTTCCCCTTTTTAATGGGGACGCAGATGAAGGAAAGCTCGGGACCGTTTTGGTTTTTTCGCGAGGCGGTGCGGTCCAGGAACTGGGGCTCCTGGCTGATTTTGGGGATGACGATGGGTTTCCCGGTCTGGATGACCCGGCCGGTGATCCCTTCCCCGGGCTTGTATTTCCCCCGCTCGATGGCGGACCGGGAAAGACCGTGGGCCACTTCGATGCTGATTTCGTCTTTCACCGGATCCAAGATGGAAAGGGTTCCCCGGGCCATGTTCATGGAATTGGACAGGATCTCCAAAACCCGGTATAAGGATCTGCGAAGGTCCAGATGTTCATGGAGGGTCTTGCTGATTTCATACAAGAGGGTCACTTCTTCGATGCGCTGCATGTCACGCTCCGGCAAACGGCCGGCGCCGGGCCGGCCCTGGGTAAAAGTCAAAT
>CAZQUR010000201.1:0-1801 GCA_964596535.1 uncultured Desulfobacteraceae bacterium | reverse complement strand
AAAGAACGATCAAAACGGTCAGTACGGATAAAAGCAATACGGTGCGAACCTGATTCCCCATAGGTTTGGCATTTCTCCTTAAAGCGTTAATGGGTCATTTTCGGAAAAAAATATAATACCGATCCCGTCCGATTGCAACTCGGGCGGCTTGCGTTTTTATTGTTTATAGTCCCATGTCGAACTGAACCAGTTGCCCGGCGGAAATGGGAATGCCTTCCGAAACGCGGAGGGGCGCATCCATGCCTTTCATCAGTACTTCCAGGGCATAGGTGCCCGGTGGTACCGCGAAGGGTTCCCACAGGGGAAATTCATTGTCCCATCGGCGTTGCACCGCTAACAGGGGTGCTTTTCCGCCGGTCGGAATGAGATGCCAGCCGGTAATGGACTGCCCTTCGGGTTTCAACATTTGAATCCCGGCATCGAGGGTGACAATGCTTTCCTGCCCGGCGCGCACCGTGACGTTTTCGGCAAGTACGGTATTGGTTTTACTTTCGGCATACGTCACGGAAAAAACATAGCTGCCCTCCGGAACCGGTTTGGGCTTGAAAAAGTAGTAATCGTTTCCATGGTATAGGAGTTCCAGGGAAAAATCTCCCGACGTGTTCTTCAACTGCACGCCGCGCACCGGGATTTTCTTCAAGCTTTCGGCGATGTTAAACCCAACGGCACCCAAGGCCAGTTGGGTCGTCTCGCCGCCGCCGACCTCGACGGGGGTGATGGGCACATTCGTGGGGGGTTTGTAATTGGGATTGGCGAATCCCAGGATGACCGCATAGAAGCTCGAGGGCAACGGGTGTATGGAATCTGCACTTGGATCTTTTACCTGTTTGAGGCGCTTTCCGTCGGAGGCACGCTGGATGTTGATTTCCGCCAGGCTCACGACAGCCGACGGCGGCATGACGATGTGCAGTTTCCCCAACCCGGTCTTGGCCTTGGTGGCCACGGCTTTGGCCTGTTCCACTTTCTGAGTCACTTCCACCTTGACCGCTTCCATGGATTCCAATAATCCGGAAACGTTATCGGCCGGAAAGTAGCGACCGCCGCCGGCGTCGGCCAGGCAGGCGAGCTGTTTTTGCTGCGCGGCGTCGACGCCGAATCCGATGACATGAAGAATAAATTTTATCCCCGACGATTTGAGGGCCATTACCGCGGCGCAGGGATCCTCATGACAGGTTTCCTCCCCGTCACTGATGAGGACGACGGTGGTTTCCGCTTCATGACTCTTGAATAAATCGAGGGTCATCCGGAGGCTCTTGGTGATGGGGGTTTTCCCTTTCGGCTGGATGGACCGGACCACTTGGAGCAGAGCTTCCCGCGACATCTTTCCCGGCGCAGCGACCACTTCTATGTCGTCACAGTCGCCTTTCCGCCGGTGGCCGTATACGGTCAAACCCACTTCCACATCAGGTGAAATGGAGGGAAGCACCTGGGCAAAAACATTTTTGGCGATATCGATTTTCTTTTCCCCTTGCATTTCCGCCCACATGCTTCCGGAACCGTCCAGGATGATCATGACCTGGGGGAAAGCGGCCGCCTGAACCGGCCTTGGGCTCATCAGAGCGACCAGCGCCAGCGAAAAAAGCCACATCCACGTCCAACGGTTTCGCGACATCGGATTCCTCCTTGTTAAATAGTTGGCGAATATGAGAGAAGCGCCCTTTTTTCGTGACGATGGCATGTTCGTTTACTTGAATAGAAAATTTTTGTCAATGAAATCCGGGGATGACCCCTGCCTTGGGTTTTCAAGGGCCGAGACATGATGCACCGTAACGGTGAGCGCCCCGAATTCTTCTTCTGCTTT
>CAZQUR010000200.1:0-1837 GCA_964596535.1 uncultured Desulfobacteraceae bacterium | reverse complement strand
CGTTGGCGGGTTGAGATGAAAATTCAGACTCATTGACATATGGGCAACCAGTATGTACAGCACATCTGTACATAAATCAAAGGGAGGCTGATATGGCAATACAGACAACCTATACAAATGCCCGTGCCCGTTTGGCGGCATTGATTGATGAAGTCATAAAAAATCGGGAAGTTGTAATCATTCAGAGGCGTGGCAGCGAGGATGTTGCCATGATCGCTGCCGACGAACTATCCGGCATACTTGAGACGGCCCACCTGCTTCGATCCCCTGCCAATGCAGATCGGCTGAATTCCGCTCTTGAACGCGTGAGGAAGCAAGAGGGATATCCCCAGACCATCGACGAGCTTCGTCAAGAGGTCGGCTTTGAGTAGTCGATTTTCCGGTTTTATTGCATTTGTTCCATAACCCGGGTGACGGCCGTGACGGCCTGGTCGATGTGGGCTTTTGTGATGGGGTGATGGGTGACGGCCCGTAAGCGCCGGGCATCGACGGGGAGGACCCGCACCCCGGCGGCATCCAGGTGCCGGGCCAGGTCCGGCGGTGTCATTTCTTTTCGGGCGACTTCGAAATAGACGATATTCGTTTTCACCCGTTCACAGTCGACACGGATCCCTTCTACACCCTCCAGCCCCCGGGCGAGGAGTTTTGCGTTTTCATGGTCTTCGGCCAGGCGGTCCACCATTTCCGAAAGCGCCACCAGGCCCGCCGCGGCCAGGATACCCGCCTGCCGCATTCCGCCCCCCAGCACTTTCCGGACCCGCCGGGCACGGGCGATGAAGGCTTTTGATCCGCACACCAGGGAACCTGCCGGAGCGCCCAATCCTTTGCTCAGGCAGAAGGTTACCGAATCGGCGGCCGCGGTCAGGTCCTTCACATCGCACTTCAAGGCGACGGCGGCATTGAAAATCCGGGCCCCGTCCACGTGGAGTTTCAAATCAAAGCGCCGGGTCAACGCGGACACGGCATCCATGTAATCGGAATCCAGGGGCAGACCGTCGCAGCGGTTGTGGGTGTTTTCCAGCACGATCAAGCGGGTTTTCGGAAAATGGACGTTGTCGGGGCGGATGGCCGCTTCGATGTCTTCCAGGGCCAACGACCCGTCGGGCTGGTTTTTCACCGTCCGGGGATGGATCCCCCCCAATGCCGCCGAACCCCCCTGCTCGTAACAGAAGATATGGGCCTGGTCCCCCAGGATCATTTCATCCCCCCGGCCGCAGTGGGCCATCTCGGAGACGATGTTGGCCATGGTCCCGGAAGCCACAAAAAGGGCGGCCTCTTTTCCCATTCTCGATGCGGCCGTTTCCTCCAGGCGGTTCACCGTGGGGTCTTCGCCGAAGACGTCGTCTCCCACCTCGGCGCCGGCCATGGCTTTTCGCATGGCCGGCGTGGGGAGTGTCAGCGTATCCGATCTTAAGTCGATGATGTCCGGCATCGGTTGCTCCCTTCTTACGATTCCATTTTCTCCGATGGCATATTTGCCCCCAAGGCGCAAGGGTAATCTGGGTCTTTTTCGGAGGAAATGATTTGCAATTTGGCGCCCCGATCCGTAGAGTAAATTCAAGAACCCATCAATTAAAGGAGCATACCATGAATATGGCCGAAATCCGAAAGACGGCCAAGGACTTGAAGATTCGATCCTTCGGCAAAACCAAGGTGGCCCTGGTGCGGGAAATCCAGATAAAGCAAGGCAATTTCGATTGTTTTGCCCGGGTACAGGAATATTGCGACCAGTCTGACTGTGATTTCCGGGATGCCTGTTTCAAGGAGGCGGCAAAACTGATAGCTTCGTAAAAAGTCCACCTGCGGCGTTGCGCGGCATTCTTCGCCTGCCTGTGCG
>CAZQUR010000199.1:0-1882 GCA_964596535.1 uncultured Desulfobacteraceae bacterium | reverse complement strand
ATCTCCCGTGAGGCCTTGTCCGCCTTGATGCTTTACGACTGGCCCGGCAATGTTCGGGAGCTCGAAAACGCCATCGAACACGCCTTCGTGCTGTGCCGGGAGGGGTTGATCCGCATGGAACATCTTCCGGAGCGCGTGCGGCCCCGTGCCTTGGAAACGACCGCACCCACGGGGTTGACCTTGAAGGAGATGGAACGCCACGCCATCCGGCAGGCGTTAGACCGTAATGATTGGAAGAAGGTCAAGACGGCCGGCGAATTGGGGATCAACAAGAATACGTTGCGACGGAAGATCCTCCGGCTGGGGATCAAGCCATAGTTCAGGCCTTTGGAATGATGCCCGGAGAATATCCCATTTCATCCACCAGAAGCTGCGCGTAGCGCTCCAACAACGCCTCTTTTTGAACGGTATCCAGATGCGGCGGAATCTGGGCGATGAGGGTGCCGCTGTGGAGCATGCACAAGGTGATGCCTTCCTTGCTTTCAAAAGTAATCCCGAAGGATCCGGCGCTTTTTGCGGTATAGTCTTTTTCCAGAAGCGCCTCGTGAAGTTTTTCCAGGGGAATCTCGATGGGTTCCAGGGGGGAAATGATGACATTGCGTTTCCCGTCCTTGGCACAGGTTTCTTCTATCCACCGGGCCGGCGGGGCGTCCACCCCGTCCATCGGGTCGGACCCGCACACCGTGCAGTTTTTGCGCGCCTTCAGGTCAATGGTTTCAAAGGCCATTTCCCGGATGTCGATCTGGAGGAGTTTGTTGATCAGCGCGGGTTCCTTTCCCAGGAGCAGCCGAACGGCCTCGGAGACCTGGATTCCCGTCACGATCCCCAGGACGGCCGGGTGAACCCCCACCACGCCGCATTTGGGCAGGTCCTCGTTCCGGAAGCCGGGCATGAAGCACTCCAGACACATGGATTGACCCGGAATCAGCGTGGAAACGCTCCCGAAGGCCTCGATGGCGGCACCGAAAACGTAAGGGATGCCCCTCCGGTGGCAGACGCGATTCACGATATAGCGCGCCTCCGGGGTGTCGAGGCCGTCCAGGACCACGTCCGCGTCCCCGATGACCGTTTCTGCATTGGACGGCGTCAAAGACGCGGCAAAGGGCGTCAATTCCACGTCCGGATTGAGCCGGCCGAGTCTTTCGAAGGCCACCTCCACCTTCGGCCGTCCCACGGTGTCCACATCGTAGAGGGTTTGCCGGTGAAGATCCGAACGCGAGACGATGTCCCGGTCCACCATCCGAAACCGGCCGATGCCCATGCCCACCATCCGGGGCGCCAGTTGGGATCCCAATCCGCCCAGTCCGATCAGGCATACGGAAGCATTCCGCAACGTCAGCTGACCGTCGTAGCCGATGTCGGAAAGGACGACCTGTCTCGCATAAGTATCGAGTTCTCCATCGGAGAGTTCTGTTTTCATCTTTTCCTTTCCATTCGGCGTTTCATTCGAAAAAAGGGGACGATAGCCCCGGATCCCTAAAGGCCGGGGTCCTTCCACCTTGAAACGCCTGAACGCGGCGTCGTTCCGCACATTCAAAAGAAAGAAATTCGGATTCCCGGTGAGCCCCTCAAACAGATCGATCCCGATTCCACTTCAACTGGAATTCGATCTCTTCTTCTGTTTTTCCTCTTTCATGTTCGATGTTGAAATGCGCGTGCGGCGGCACGGTGATCCGTTCCCCCGCGATTTGAATCCGGAACGGTTTCCCTTGCTCCAGGGCATCCGCCAGACGGCGCAATTTGGCGGTAAATTGGCGGACGGCGTAAGTCTTTTCAATGTCTCGGCGTTCCTTTTGTTTTGCGACTGCCCTCATCTGTTTTCTCCTTTCATGTCAATCGGAACCGGCGAAGTTCCCGATCCTGATATTTTGCGTCCTCCATG
>CAZQUR010000198.1:0-1966 GCA_964596535.1 uncultured Desulfobacteraceae bacterium | reverse complement strand
GGGGGATGGCGTCCGGAATTCTTGTTTTGGATTCGAAATGATACAACCTGACAAAGGGATCATAGATATTGAACAGTCCCTTCTCATGTGCACGGATGCACAGCTCCACATCGCTTCCGCAAATCATGAACGCCTCGTCGAATTTTCCGATGCGCTCGATGGTCTTTCTCGACACGGCCATGCAGGATCCGGTGACGGCCAAAACATTCCGTTTGACCATGGGGGAAACAAAGGGCGTGCCCAGATGCACGGGATGAACCCCCTGATAAAGATGGTCGGCCCATCCGCCGAGGCCCACCACCACACCGGCATGCTGAATGGTGCCGTCTTTGTAGAGAAGGAGGGGCCCCACCGCTCCGACGTCTTCCCGGAGGGCCTGCCCGCCCAAACGCTGCATCCAGTCGGGGGAAATCACTTCGGTGTCGTTGTTCAAAAAGATAAAGACATCGCCTGCGGCCTTTTCCATGCCGTGGTTGTTGAGTTTCGACCAGCAGAAGGGATACGGCGCCGGAACGACGAAAACATGGGGATGTTCCCGGGTGATGCGTTCAAACCATCTTCGGGTTTCGGGTTCTTCGGAGTTGTTATCCAGAATGAGGATTTCATAATCGGGGTGGGTGGAGCGTTTCAGGATGGATCGAACACAGGGTTCCAGATAATCGATCCGGTCTTTCGTGGGGATGATAATGCTGATCCGCGCGGATTCTTTGACTTCATGGAAGACATCGTACACATATAAATGATTGCAGGAGAATACTCGAGCGGCAGGCCCGAATACACGGTGGACGTGTCCGTCCACCGCCCGGCGACCGCTTTCCTGGGCCATGGGTTTGGAAGCGGGGTTTCCCGCCGTGGAGGACGCAATCTCCCGCCATCCGTAAAGAATCTTTGGAATGTGATGAATCCGGGCCGTCTGCTCGGCGATCCGTAAAAAGAGATCATAATCCTGGGCGCCCTCATAACCGGACCGGAACCCGCCGATCTTTTCAAAAAGGCTTTTCCGGACGGCTGTAAAATGGCAGATATAGTTTTGACACCGCAGCAGGTCCGGAGACCAGCCGGGTTTGAAAAAGGGGTTTCGGTGCACCCCCCGGGGGTCGATCTTGTCTTCGTCGGAATAGATAAGATCCGCCCCGGTTTCATTGACGGCGGCGGCCATTTCAAAAAGGGCTTCTTCGATGATTTCATCATCGTGGTCCAAAAACGCCACGTAATCCCCTGCGGCCATCGCCGCCGCGGCATTGGACGCCCCGGCGATCCCCGAATTGCGTTCCAGCCGTTTGATTTGAATTCGGGCATGGGAAAGGGATTCCAAATAGCGGACCGTCTCCCTGCATGTGGATGCATCGTCTGCGATGCAAAGTTCCCAATGCGGATAGACCTGCCTTTGGACGGATTCCACGGCACGCGCCAGCCATTTGGGATCCGTGTTGAAGACCGGCATGAGAATACTGAACTTCGGCGTCGTTTCAAAGGTTTCCATGCGGCTCCGGATCGACTTTCGGGAAGGCACGCGACGTTTCCGCCAAAACGCGTAGTCCCCTTCTCGGGTTGCATCAAAGAGCATGTCCCGATTTTGTTTCAGATAATAAACGCTTTTTAAAAACGTTTGCTTGAATCCGTTGCTTTGTAGGGAAACCACGGCCTTTCGGATCAACACGCCTTTTCCGGAAAGGCTTGCCTGCAATCGGTGGAATAAGGGAAAAGGCATTTCAGAAACCGAAAAGCGGGTCCATCCGTGTACTTTTTTTCGCGGAAGTCATATGAGGCACTTCAAAATACGGGGGAAAGAGGGTTAACACGTATCAGGGGGATCTTCTTTTTTCAAAACTTCCCGGATGGTATAGATGGGTTTGTTATGGGTTTCATGGTAGATGCGGGCTTCCATTTCTCCCAAAAGCCCGAGGGTGATGAACTGAAGCCCCATGAAGATCAACAATATGGCCAACAGCAGCAACGGCCGGTT
>CAZQUR010000197.1:0-1981 GCA_964596535.1 uncultured Desulfobacteraceae bacterium | reverse complement strand
AAGTCAAATTTAAGAATAATACAAAATTGTAAAAATGAAAACAGATTTTCACAAAACCGGGCAAATTCTGCTGGGCGCCCATTTTTCCATCGCCAAGGGGCTGGACAAGGCCCTTTATGACGCCGCCGCCTATGGGTGTACCGCCTTGCAGATCTTTACGAAAAACGCCAGCACCTGGAAGGAGCGGATTGTTTCTGAACAGGAGATCCTTGGCTTTGAAAAGGCCAAAATGGAAACCGGAATCACCCGGATCGCCTCCCATGCCGCGTATCTGCTCAATCTGGCCTCCCCGGAGCCTAAAAAACACCGGATGTCCGTGGCCGCCCTCACCCGGGAACTGGAGCGGTGTGCCTCGCTGGCCCTTCCGTTTCTGATCCTGCACCCCGGGAATCACATGGGCGCCGGAGAGGCGGAGGGGATCAAACGCGTCGCCGCAGGGATTAACGACGTCTTCGGAGAAGTCGAGGCCCCCGGAACCCGGCTGCTGCTCGAAACCACGGCGGGCCAAGGCTCCAGCGTGGGGGGGCGGTTCGAACATATTCGATCCATCATGGAAGGGATAACGGATTCAAAACGGGTGGGGGCCTGCCTGGACACGAGCCACATCTTTGCGGCCGGATACGATATCCGCACCCGGGCGGCCTATGAAAAGACCCTGGCGGTTTTCGATGAAATCATCGGCCTTGAACGGCTGGCCGTGATCCACCTCAACGACAGCAAACGGGCACTCGGATCCGGGGTGGACCGGCATGAACACATCGGCCAGGGTGAGATCGGCCTGGAAGCCTTTCGGTTCATTATGCAGGATCCCCGGTTCGAAGGGATTCCCAAGATTATCGAAACACCCAAAAAAGAAGGGGAGACGGATTGGGACCGCATTAACCTGGATCGGCTCCGGTCCTTGTCGATGGCTTCGTAAAAAGGCCACCTGCGGCGTTGCGCGGCATTCTTCGCCTGCCTGTGCGTTGCACGCAGACAGGTCATTGCGGCGTACCTGTAAGTACGCCTCATCCTGAAGAATTTGCGCGCCTTGCATCTGGCGCTTTTTACTTTGCCATCCCAATTTTGACCTTTATGATTCCAACTTTGCTGAAGGACTGATACAGGCGCCGCTGCCATGAAACTGTCGACTGCGGGAAAAATCCTTCTGGGCATCGGGGGGCTTTACGTCGTCTATGGCGGGCTGTTGTTTTTCCTCCAGCGGCAGTTGCTTTTCCCCCGGTTTTTGGTGGGATCCCCGCCCGAGAACCTGACCTTTCCTCCAGGCGTCGAGCAGATGTGGATCCCAACCGCCTTTGGTCCCGTGGAAGCCTATCTGATGATTCCGGAAAAAGCGTCTGCAAAGGTGCCGGTACCCATGATCCTATTCGCCCACGGAAACGGGGAGCGCATCGATTTCTGGCCAGAGTCCTTTTCCCCGTTTCTGGACTTGGGAATGGGTGTGTTCCTGGTGGAATATCCCGGATACGGGCGGAGTGCAGGGGTTCCTTCCCAGGAAACGGTGACCGAAACCTTTGTCAATGCCTACGACGTGCTGGCACGGCGGAGAGACGTGGATGCGGATCGCATCGTTTTTGTCGGGCGCTCCCTGGGCGGGGGCGTGGTCTGTGCCTTAGCCGAGAAGCGGACACCAGCCGCCCTCATTTTGATGTCCACCTTCACCCGCATCCGTTCATTCGCCCCCCGCTACCTGTTGCCCCCGGTCCTGGTCCGGGATCCCTTCGACAACCTTTCCGTTGTCCGAAAGTTCGACGGACCGGTGCTCGTCATCCACGGGGATCACGACGAAACGGTTCCTTACCGGCACGGCGTCACCCTTTTTGAAAACGCAAAGAAGGGAAAAATGATCACGTATTCCGCCGGCCACAACGACTGCCCGCCGGACTGGAATGTTTTTTTCAGGGATGTGAGCGAATTCTTGCGTGGAAACGGCATCCTGCCCTGATCCAAAATCCCCTTTTTACGATCTTGTCAATTTTGA
>CAZQUR010000196.1:0-2033 GCA_964596535.1 uncultured Desulfobacteraceae bacterium | reverse complement strand
GGGCTCAAGCGGAAGCCGAAAAACGCTTCCGCTTGCTTGCGGAACTGGCGCCGGTAGGAATTGTCATTTCAGACAGGAAAGAAAAGACCCTTTACGTCAGCCCCAAATTTGTCGAAATGTTCGGTTATGACGCAAACGACATGCCCTCGGTGGAGGCGTGGTGGCCGCTGGCCTACCCGGACCCGGAGCTCAGAGAAAATGTGCGTCAGGAGTGGAAGGTTGCGCTCGCCCGGGCGAAGGAAAGCGGCGAAGAAGTCCCTCCCATGGAGTTTCCGGTGACGTGCAAAGACGGAAACGTGCGCCACGTCGAGTTCCGATTCACAACCACGAAGGAGCTCAACTTCGTGGTCTTTACCGACATCACCGACCGGAAACAGGCGGAGACACAAAAACGAGAGCAGGAACGGTTGAATCAGGTGTTCCTGGATGCCTTCCCATGTATCGCCCTTCTCATGCGGCCTCAAACAAGGGAAATCATCGCAATGAACAAAAAGGCAAAGGAATCCGGATGCATCCTGGGCCGTGCCTGTTACGAGACCTGGGCCAAGTTTTCCGAACCCTGCCCCTGGTGCCTTGCGTCCAAAGTGTGGAAGGAGGGAAAGGCACAGCACCTGGTCGTGGGCGCCTTGGGGGTGGTGTGGGATGCGCACTGGGTTCCGGTATCGACGGATATGTACCTGCACTACGCCTTTGATATCACCGATCGGAAACAGGCCGAGGAGACCCTGCGGGAGAGTGAAAACAAGCTCAAGGCGGCTTTTGAAGGATCCCATGATTCCATCACCATTACTTCTGAAGATGGAGAGGTCATCGATTGCAACAAAAGTGCGTTAAGACTCTTTGGGTTGGATCGCAAAGAGGAATTCGCCAGCAAACGGCCGGCGGATTTTTCTCCGCCCACGCAAGCCGGCGGAAGCGATTCAAAAGAGATGTCGCGCCGATATATTGAAGCGGTCCTTAAAAGCGGAGAACCCAAACGGTTTGAATGGCTCCATCAGCGCACCACAGGAGAGATCATCCCCACCGAAGTCATCCTTACCGCATACACCCTGAAAAATAAAAAAGTCCTCCACGCTTCCATTCGTGACATTACCGAGCGCAAAAATGCGGAAGCAGAACAAGAGGATCTCAGGAATCAACTCCTCCAGGCCCAGAAGATGGAATCCGTGGGCCGCCTGGCCGGAGGCGTAGCCCACGATTTCAACAACATGCTGGGGGTGATTTTGGGCCGGACCGAGATGATGCTCATGGATTTGCCCCCCGAAGACCCCCATTACGCGGAACTGGAGGAAATCCAAAAGGTCGCCCTGCGGTCCGCGGAGCTGACGCGGCAGCTTCTGGCCTTTGCCCGGAAACAGACCATCACCCCGAAAGTGTTGAATCTGAATGATACCGTCGAGGGGACGCTCAAGATGCTCCGGCGCCTGATCGGTGAGGACATCAACCTGGTATGGCATCCGGATGCCCATCTGTGGCCCGTGAAGATGGACCCGGCCCAGGTGGACCAGATTCTGGCCAACCTGTGCGCAAATGCCAGAGGCGCCATCGGGGGGGTGGGCAAGGTGACCATCGAAACGGAAAATACCGTTTTGGATGAAGACGACTGTGTCGATCGTGCGGACTTTACCCCGGGTGCGTATGTCTTGCTGACGGTCAACGACGACGGGTGCGGCATGGATGCAGCCACCCGGGCTCAAATTTTTGAGCCCTTCTTCACGACCCGGGAGGTCGGCGAAGGCACCGGCCTGGGGCTGGCCACCGTTTACGGCATCGTCAAGCAGAACAGCGGGTTCATCGATGTCTACAGCGAAGTCGGAAAAGGGACCACCTTCAAGATTTATATCCCCCGGCATGAAGGGGGTATCGCAAGAGAAGCGGCGCCGGACGCCGAAAGAATCCCCGATGGTCGTGGCGAGACGATCCTTTTGGTGGAAGACGACCCGTCGATTCTGAATATGGGAAAATCCATGCTGGAACGATTGGGATACACGGTTCTGCATGCCGGGGATCCGAACCAGGCACTGGATTTTGCC
>CAZQUR010000195.1:0-2227 GCA_964596535.1 uncultured Desulfobacteraceae bacterium | reverse complement strand
GACCCCTCGAACCCTCTTTAAACCTTGTATTTCCCGAAGTCTTCCGGATTGAGCTTTTCCAGGTACTCGGCCCATTTTTTCCCTTCTTCGCTCTTGTCGAGGATTTCGCCTTCCGTGAACCCCTTTTTCGATTTCTCGATCACCTGGTCGTCCACATAAATGGGGGCTTTGAACCGGAGGGCCACCGCGATGGCGTCGCTGGGCCGGGCATCCATGATGAACGTCTTTTCAGGGGTGGTGAAGTGGATTTTGGCGAAAAAGGTATTGTCCTTCAGGTCGCACACCTCCACCTTGACCACCGCGATGTTCTGGGAAACCAGCACGTTTTTAAAAAGGTCGTGGGTCATGGGCCGTTCGAATTGGATGTTCTGCAAGACCGACGCAATGGCCGTGGCTTCCAAGAGGCCGATCCAGATGGGAATCGCCTGTTCCCCTTCCTGGGTTTTCAGGATGATGATGGGGGTGTTTGAGGCCGGGTCCAGTGTCAAGCCCGCTATGTCGACTCGATATAACATGAGTTTTTTCTCCTTTTATACCCGATGGGGTCCTTATGCCGGCATTTCCCCGTACAGGGAGTTTGCAAAGGCCTTTTGGACGTAAACGCGCACCCGCGCGCCCGGATGAACGCTGCGGTTACACAGTGCGTCTTTTTTCACGTTGAAATTCACGATCTTATTTCCCGACGTCCGTCCCGTCCATTGGGCGTTTTCGGGATCGGTTGTTCCGGGTTGTTTCTTTTCCTTTTTGCTGGGTCCGTCCACGAGAATTTCCTGAAACGTCCCCACGAGCGCCCGGTTTTTTTCCAGCGTCAGCGTCCGCTGCAATCCGAAAAGTGTTTTCAGGCGTTGCGCCTTGATATTTTCAGGAACCTTTCCCGTCAATTCTGCGGCCCGGGTCCCTTTGCGGTCCGAATACTTGAACGCAAAGAGGCTGTCAAATTGCACCGTTTCGATGAGATGCAGGGTTTCTTGAAAATCCTCATCGGTTTCTCCCGGAAATCCCACGATGATGTCCGTGGTGACGGCGATTTCCGGACACGCGGATCGAAGGGCCCGGATCCGGTCCAGATAATGGACCCGCGTATAACGGCGGTTCATCCGTTCCAGGATCCGGTCCGAACCGCTTTGCACCGGGAGATGGATGTGCCGGCAGAGTTTATCCAGGCGGCCGAAGGTCTCTGCCAGGTCGTCGGAAAGATCCTTGGGGTGCGAGGTGGTGAACCGGATTCGATACAGATTGTCGATGCCGTCGATCCGGGCCAGCAACTCCGAAAAGGGACAGATCCCTTCTTTTTTCCCGTAACTGTTCACGTTTTGCCCCAAAAGGGTGACCTCGCGCACCCCTTTTTCCACCAGGGCTTCGATCTCGGAAAGGATCTCCTCCGGGTTTCGGCTTCTCTCCCTGCCCCGGACAAAGGGAACCACGCAATAGGCGCAGAAATTATCGCACCCCTGCATGATCGTAACGAACCGGGAAACCCCGAGATCCGCCGCCACCGGTTCCCGGGAAAAGAACGTCTCCTTTTCTTCCGGTGTCTCGCCGGCGTCCACATCCACGATGCGCCGTTTTTCCCGCCGAATCGTTTCGATAATCCCCGGGAGGCGCCCGTAGGCGCGGGTACCCAGCACCAGGTCCACGTGCGCCATCCGATCGAGGATGCGGCCTGCGTCCTGCTGGGCCACACACCCCCCGGCGGCAATAATCAGGTTCGGGTTTTTATCCTTCAGGGCCGCCAGTCTCCCCAAAAAGCTGTAGGCCTTTTGCTCGGCCTTTTCCCGGATGGCGCAGGTATTCAAAAAGATCAAATCCGCATCTTCGGGAAAATCGGTGGGCCGATACCCGCATTCTTGCATCAGGGCATGAATCCTCTCGGAATCATGAACATTCATCTGGCACCCGATGGTATTGATATAAAATCGTTTTTCCGTCATATTCCATGTTAATCCCGGATTGGAGACTTTTCAACAGGGCCAAGACGTCTTTTTCGCATCCCGGAGGCACATGAAGGCAGACCCTCCCGGATCCCGGATCGAGGGTGTGGATCATGCCGATGCCGTCGTATCCTTCCAGGATGAACTTCACATACGCGATTTCGGAAGGTTCGACGCGGAGTCTCCATCGCGTGCTCTTCATCCTTCTTCCCCGGGTTCGGCCTCCGATCTCTTCATCATCCCGATCCCGGCCGGATGTAAAATCCGGCCCTACAGCGCATGAGGTGGCATCCATC
>CAZQUR010000194.1:0-2293 GCA_964596535.1 uncultured Desulfobacteraceae bacterium | reverse complement strand
TCTGCCCTTCAATCCCTCGAACCCTCGAACCCTCGGATCCTTGGACCCTTCGTTCTCTGCCCTCTGCCCTCTGACCCCTGCCCTCTATCCTCTGGCCCCTGGCACCCGACACCTGGTCTTAAAACAAAAAAGGCAAAGCGTACGCCTTGCCTTTGAATCGAAACGGATCAAAAACAGCTTGTTATATGTAGGAACCCACCACTTGCGCCAGTTCCACCCTCTGGTTTTTATCCATATCGTCAAACCGGACCCCGCACCGTGCCAACACAAAGTCCACGAATTGTTTCGTGATCGGATCCCTTGGGAGTGGTTTCTTATACACAACCCGGCAGGGAATGTTCTTGATATGAAATTTCCTCCCCGACGCGAAAATGTCCACCGCTCCTTCCCGAAGATCCGCATCCTCGTCGTCGATATATTCAAAGGCCAAGCCGTCCAGGCAAAGATCTTTGACCAGGCCCACTTTATAACTCCCCCCGTTGAAGGCGGCATAGACATCCTGGTCGATCCTTGCGCGGGGGTTTTTCCGCCGTTCACAGACATTTTCCGTAATCATTCTCCGTGCACCTCCAAAAACCATTTTTGGGCTGTCCGGCGACAGCCCCACCCTATTCACCGGAATGCTTTCCGTAATTCCGCTTTAAAACGAAACTTATCAGGCAAAATCAAGGAAAACGATCATAGAAGAACCGTCCTATCCATACAAGACTTTTTCGCGAGAGGAAAGTCAACCTCATTTTAACGCCGCAACGCGTTTTTTGGCGCGCCGGTTCCCGAAATCCAAAACCAGGGCTTTTTCGTATTCCTCCACGGCCCGGTACTGGATCCCCAGCTTTTCCGGGTTCTGGATGATGGAAAAATTGCGTTCCGGGTGAGCGGTGATGGGTTTTAATCCGGTAAAACCTAAAACTTAAAACCTGTCACCCATCACCCATCGCCTAATCCCTAATCCCTAATCCTTTAATCCCTTCCCCCCAACACCCGCCCCTTCATCTGTGCCTTGACAACCCCTCTCCTCCTTGATATTTTATGGCAGCTTCGTGAAAATACATGCATATCGACATCGGAGGCTAAAATGTACAACAGGAAGCTCCCTCTCCCGGAAACACCGTCCCGAAGTTTTTTCCTTTGGGGGCCGCGCAAGACCGGCAAAACAACCCTGTTAAAGCGATGCTACCCCAAAGCCTTTCGAATCGATCTCCTCAAAACCGATGAACTCATGCGCTATACCCGGGAACCGTCCCTTTTTCGTGAAGATGTGGCGGCATTGCCGGAGGACCGCCTGGTGATCGTTGATGAAATTCAGAAAGCCCCCGCGCTCCTCGATGAAATCCACTACATGATCCAGGAATGGGGACGGGTTTTTGGATTATGCGGTTCCAGCGCCAGGAAGGTCCGGAAGGGCCATGCCAATCTCCTGGGAGGCCGCGCCGTCCGTTATGAACTCTTCGGACTTTCGGCCCGGGAACTGGGGAAGGATTTCTCCATCGAGCGCTTCATCAACACCGGCCCGCTCCCGGACCATTACGGCTCCCGTAATCCCGGTCCGGTGATCCGGGCCTACGTGGACGATTACCTGCGTGAAGAAATTCTCCAGGAAGGATTGACCCGACGCCTTCCGGTGTTTTCGGATTTCCTCAGGGTGGCGGCCCTCGGCGATACGGAAATCCTGAACATGTCCAACATTGCCCGGGAAACCGGGATCGCCGTCTCCACGGTAAGAGACCATTACGCCATCCTGATCGACACCCTGATGGGTGCGTTCCTTCCGGCCTTTACGTGGCGCCCGAAGCGGCGCACGCTCCAGTCTCCGAAATTCTATTTCCGGGATCTGGGCGTGGTGAACCACCTGGCCAAGCGGGGCGTTCTCCAGCCCGGATCCGAGCTGTTCGGCAAAGCCTTTGAAAACTGGATCTTTCACGAGTTGTCGGTGCATACCCGGTACAGCGAGCGGTTCTACGAACTTTCCTACTGGCGCCTTTCCAGCGGCATCGAAGTCGATTTTATCCTGGGCCGGGGCAAAACCGCCATCGAGGCCAAAGGCAAGTCCAAAGTCACCGCCTCGGATACCCGCGGGCTCGTCAACTTCAAAAAGGATTTTCCGGATGTTCAATGGAGGATTATCGTTTGTCTTGAAAAAAGGATGCGGAAAACCGAAGAAGGGATTCTGATCGTTCCCTGGCAGGAATTCACCAAGCGGCTCTGGGAGGGGGAATGGACCCAATGGCCCTAGCGCAGCCTGCCCTTTGCCCCCTAATCCCTTAATCCTCTAATCCCCTGCTCTTCCCGACAC
>CAZQUR010000193.1:0-2347 GCA_964596535.1 uncultured Desulfobacteraceae bacterium | reverse complement strand
GGCAGGCGAAGAATGCCGCGCAACGCCGCAGGTGGACTTTTTACGAAGCCATCCATTTTCAAGGAAAAGAGGCGTCATGGCACAGATGCTCACCACAAAGGAAGTGGCCCGGTTCCTCAATATCAATGAAAAAATGGTCTATTCCCTGGTCTCGGAAAAGGGGCTCCCGGCCGCCAAGGTCACCGGCAAGTGGCTTTTCCCCAAGCACCTGGTGGAACAATGGATCGAGGCGAACACCCTCAACTATCCGGATACCAGAACCCCCCTTCCCCATTACCCGGGGCTTCTCATCCTTGCCGGCAGCAACGACGTGCTTCTCGAAAAGACCCTGTATCTTTTTAACCGGACCCAGACGGCACACATGGCCGTTTTCGGCAACGTGGGAAGCATGGGAGGGCTCCAGGCCCTGCGGCAAAACCGCTGCCATATGGCCGCGAGCCACCTCCTCCAGGACGACGAAACGGATTACAATTTCGATTTCGCTTCCCGGGAACTTTCCAATATGCCGGCAATCCTCAACTTCTGCCGGCGGGAGCAGGGGATTTTACTCCGGAAGAAAAATCCCAAAAAGATCCGATCCGTGTCCGATCTCGGCCGGCCGGAGATTCGCATCGTGAACCGATCCCCCGGAACCGGGACCCGGCTCCTCCTGGACCGGGAACTGTCCAAGGCCGGAATCCCCGTTAAAACCGTGAAGGGGTATGACCATGAAGTCCAAGGGCACATCCCGGTGGGGCTGGAAATCCTTTCAGGGAACGCGGACGCGGGCCCGGGGATCCGCGCCGTCGCCGCCATGCTCGATCTGGACTTCCTCCCGCTGCGGTGGGAACGATTCGACTTGATGATCGCCAAGGACCGCTTCTTTGACGAGGGGGTGCAGCTGATCCTCGGCTTCCTCCATGAAGACGCTTTCCGGCAGGCCGCAGCGGCCCTTTCCGGTTATGACTTAAGTCTTACGGGAAAAATGGTTTACCCTTCCACCCCTTGAATTTGCAAGCAACTATTTGAACTTGGAAACGGCCGACTTTACCGCTTCGCCCAGGGCGTTCCAGGCCTTTTCGATCCCCGCTTTAAGGTCTTCCCATGCATCTTCACCGGTGTCTTTGAGTTCCTGTAGTTTTTTACCCGCCGTCTTTTGTTTCGCCTTCAATTCCTCGAGGATCTTGTAATACTTGAGTTGCTGCTCCGCCTTGGCCTTGTCGGCCTTCAGCTTGAGTTTCTCGATTTCTTTTCCCCATTCATCCAGTTGGGCCTTCAGCTTTTTTTCGTAGGCTTCCTTTCTGCTCATTGCGTTCCTCCTTTTACGGGGGATCCATGAACGCTCCTGCCGATGCGTCGGTTATATCTCTTTTAATCATGATGAAATCATAAAAACCCGGAAACGCCCTCTCCCTCGAGGGAGAGGGTTGGGTGAGGGTGAAATCGAAATTGAACGCCTCCATATTGTCCTTGTTTTCGATTTCGAATAGATTTCGATCAAACAAAATGGCGGATCATGCCAAATTTAATTATGATTTCCTTTGATTCAAGGCCAAAAAACGAAACGGCGCATCCTTTTGAGATCGCTCGCCGTATCAAATGACAGAGTACCGGCGGGTCTATTGAAAGGAATTCCGGAGCAGGATTATCCGGGCGGGTGGGGATCTTCGTCCTCATGGATTCTGCTGACCAGATTCAGATCCAGGATCGTATCGTCCACGCCCTTCAGCTCGATGAGGTTGAGAATCTGATTCATCGCCATGGCAAGGAGTTGTACATGGTCGGTTTTGAGGTCGACGAGTTGTTCGATGATCTTTTTTTCAATGGGATCCGGCAATCGCCGGCTCAGGTCCCCCCCTTCTTCCGTGAGGCGGATGAGGACCACCCTGCGGTCTTTCGGCTGCCGGTCCCGGTGAACCAGCGTCTTTTTTTCGAGACGATCGATGATGCCGGTGATGTTGGAGGGCGTTACATACAGCCGGCGGCTCAAGTCCGCCGAAGACATGGGGCCCTGATGAAAAAGGGTCCGCAGAACGGCGCTCTGGGCGCCGGTAAGCCCGTGCTGGCGTCCGATTTTCGACGATTCGATATATACCGCCCGCACCAGCTTCCGGATCCCCCCGACGATTTGATGGACCAACTGTGCGTTTTCCGTGTGCATGGATCACTCCTTCAAGCGCGTTTGACTCGCGAACCCGGCATCAAGCCGCAGGGAATGCGCTCACCGGGGCGATTCATGCACCGTTTTTAATACTATAAATTTCAATCGTCAATACTTAAACGATGAGCGCTTCAAAAAGTGTTTATTTTTGTCATTCCACTGAACACCGGACACGAAGTGAAGATTCAAGGGTTTTACACCCCGCCG
>CAZQUR010000192.1:0-2411 GCA_964596535.1 uncultured Desulfobacteraceae bacterium | reverse complement strand
CTCCGCATATTTTCCCTTACCCTTGAAGGAAGCGTTCCGCATATTTTCCCTCTCCCTTGAGGGAGAGGGTTGGGGTGAGGGTGAAAATAGATTGTATTTTCCATAAGTTGTATCCCCTAGAACTTTCGATCTTTTTTCTTGTCTGATACCCATTAAAATTAGGTAATCCCTGAAATTTATTGACGGAATCGCCAATCCCTGGTACACACCCATTGAAACCAAGGCCGAATTCCCGGCTCGATCCCGGAAAACCAAAGGACAACGGTTTCGGCAAGGTTGCAATCCTTTCAAAGGCCCATTTTCGCGTATACGATGCACGCAACATCCTGAAAAAGGAGAATGCGATTGCGATACGGAAAATACCTTTTCTCTTCGGTTTTACTCGACGACGCCCTCCTCCCGCCTTTCAAGGGTTCGACTTTTCGCGGGGTTTTCGGCCACGCCCTGAAAAAAGTCGTCTGCGCCCAGAGGCGGCGAACCTGCGGGGAGTGCCTGCTCAAGGACCGCTGCGTCTATACCCTGGTTTTTGAAACACCGGACGGCGGAACACCCCGGGGCAGGCCCTCCCCGCCCCACCCGTTCGTCATCGAACCTCCCAAGACCCGGGAAACCCTTCTGAAAAAAGGGGATGCCTTTGAATTCGCCCTCATCCTCTTCGGATTTGCCAACGATTACCTCCCCTATTTCATCTATGCCTTCGAAACCATGGGAAAAAGCGGTATCGGCCGACGCACGCAAGGGCACCGTGCCGGATTCCGGCTGGAAAGATTGTCGGAAAACGGCCGGATCCTGTACCGCTATGAAGATCAAGCCATTGCCGCCCCCGAACCGTTGGAACTGGGTCTCGAACCTGCCGAAACCGCATTACTCGACCACCCCCTGGAAGTCACGGTTTCCCTGGTCACACCTCTAAGAATCAAGCACCGGAACCGACTTTCCGCACAACTGCCCTTCCCGGTCCTTGTCCGGGCCATGCTCCGCCGGGTCCATACACTGAACGCCCACTTTGGAAACGGTTCTCCCGATATCGATCACGCCGCCTTGATCCAGCAGGCCGAAGCCGTTGAAACCCTTCGTTCGGATATCCGGTGGTTCGACTGGAAGCGCTACTCCAACCGCCAGGATCAATCCATGCTCATGGGAGGCATGATCGGCGAAGCCACCTACCGCGGGGCACTGGCCCCGTACCTTCCCCTTTTGCGTTTCAGCGAAAAAGCGCACCTCGGAAAAGCCACCACCTTCGGGCTGGGCGAAATCCGCGTTACCGAAAGAAGCCTGCCGTGAAAAACATCCTTTTGGCCGTGTGCGGCCTGAGTCCCCAGGTCATCACCGAGACTCTTTACGCCATTCATCAGAGCGGCCGCCGCGTGGATGCGGTTCACGTCATCACCACCCGGGAAGGAAGGGACCGGATTTTTTCCAGTCTTTTGGCCGAAAGGCAGGGACACTTCCATCGTTACCTGGCCGAATACGGATTCGGCCCCCACGACATCGCCTTCGATGCGTCCACCATCCATGGGATCACACGGGACGACGGACGGGAACTCACCGATATCATTGATGAGCGGGACAACGAGGCGACCTTGCGGACATGTCTCGAACGCACCTTCGACCTGACACGGAATCCCGATGCGGCGGTCTTTTTCTCTGTGGCCGGCGGCCGCAAAACCATGAGCGCCTGCCTGGCCGTGGCCGCCCAGATGTACAGCCGTCCCCAGGACCGCATCTATCACGTCCTCGTTTCCCCGGAATTCGAAAACAGCCCCGAATTCTTCTACCCGCCCAAAGCCTCCCGGGCCATCCCCCTCGTGGATGCCGCGGGGCAGCCCTATTACAAGGAAACCCGTTACGCCAAGGTGAACCTGGTGCATCTTCCTTTCGTCTCCATCCGGAACCGGCTGTCGGACCGGCTCCTCACCCGGCCCATGGACCCGGCCACCCTCATGCTCTCCCTGGTCCGGGAGGATCAAAACCGGCTCACCGTGCATCTGTTGCAAGGAAAGCTCGTGTACCGCGGCCTGGAACTCGACCTGATGCCGGCCCGGATGGCCCTGTACGCCTTTTTTGCGCTTCACAAAAAAGACTGTGCGCTTTCCAGCACCGACTGCCGGGACTGCGATGACTGCTTCATGGACATCCATCAGCTTTTTGCGGCCCAAAAACGCATCACCGATCTGTATAAAAAACTTTGCGGCGCCCGCCCCATCGAGGAGATGAGCGACACGGGAATCACCAACCTCAACGCCGACAACTTCAACAGCTACAAAGGCAAAATCCGAAAGGACCTCCTGGATCGCTTCGGCCCGTACGCCCTTAACGATCTGGAAATCGCCTCCAGGGGCAAACGCCCCAATACGCGTTACGGTCTTGTCATCGACCGGAACCGCATCGAGGTGATCCTGTAACGGCAA
>CAZQUR010000191.1:0-2417 GCA_964596535.1 uncultured Desulfobacteraceae bacterium | reverse complement strand
TCATGTCAATCGGAACCGGCGAAGTTCCCGATCCTGATATTTTGCGTCCTCCATGAACCCTTCGACGGTGTTCCAGAACGCGGGACTGTGCGCTTTGATCCGGGTATGCACCAATTCATGCAGCATCACGTAATCGGCAAGCCGCCGGGGAAGTAAAAAAAGGCGGATGTTCAAGCTGATGGTGTTTTTCCCCGAGCAGCTCGCCCACCGGGTTTTCTGGGACCGAATCACCGCCTTGGAATACGGCAGGCCGAATCGGCGGGAAAGGGTTTCGAGTCGTATCAAAAGCGCGCTTTCGGCCTTTTTCGGATTCAAAATGGTATCCGGATCCAAAAGCGTTGTTTCCTGCAGCAGGGCAAGCTGCCGGGCGATCCATTCTTTTTTTGATTCCACGAACGCTTTTGCCCGAGACAGGGACTCCCGCGGCGGCACCACCACCCGAACCGTATCCGGGCCGAGAACACAGATGCGCAGCCGCCGGGCCCGACGGCTGCGCTGGAGCCGCACCGCGGCGACGCCTTTGAGGTCCATGCGTTCGGTGCTCATCGGCCGCACCGCATATTCATACACCCGGATGCGGTGGACCCATCCGGTTGATGAGACTCGCCTGAAATCCGGCCCCGAACCCGTTGTCGATGTTGACGACGGAGACACCCGAGGCACAGCTGTTCAGCATGGTCAACATCGCTGCAAGGCCGCCGAAGGAAGCGCCGTATCCCACGCTGGTGGGTACGCCGATGACCGGGCAAGAGACCAGGCCGCCGATGACGCTTGCCAGGGCCCCTTCCATCCCCGCGACCACTACAGCCACACGGGCCTTGAAGAGTTCTTCCCGGACACTGAAAAGGCGATGGAGTCCGGCCACGCCCACATCGTAAAACCGCCGAACTTGGTTGCCGAGAATTTCGGCGGTCACGGCGGCTTCTTCCCCCACCGGTATATCCGCCGTCCCGGCACAGACCACGGCGATATTCCCCACGGACGGCAGCGGGCGGGGGTGAATGACGACGATGCGGGCTGATTCGTGATATTCACAATCGTCTGTCACTTCCCGGATGGTTTCGAAAATCTCTCTTTCTGCCCGGGTTGCCAGAATGTTGTGACGGTTTTGAACGCTTCTTTCCACGATTTTTTGGATTTGATCAAGAGTTTTTCCCGGGCAGTAGATCACCTCGGAAAAACCGGTGCGGATGGAGCGGTGGGAGTCGATCTTGGCGAAATCGATGTCTTCGAAAGGAAGCCCCTTGAGCCGGTCCATGGCGGTTTCCACGGTGATCCGGCCGTTCCGGAGGTTTTCAAGAATCTTTTTGAGATGTTCAAGGTCCATTGGAAGACCCCTTTTCTTCTTTAGAAACGGCACGGTTGAGCCTCCCCGTGGCATACCCTTCCAGATCCAGGGCCACGAACAAAAACCCGATGGATTTGAAGTAATCCACCACCCGTTCTCTGACGCTGTTTTCCGTCAGCTTTAAAAGATCTTCGGGCAACACCTCGATACGGGCGGTGTCCCCGTGATGCCGCACCCGGACCTGTTGGAACAGATTCAGGCTCAAAAGAAAGGACTCCCCCGCATCGATCTGTGAAAGCGTTTCCGACGTGATGGGCTGATCGTAGGGAATGCGAGAGGCCAGGCAGGCGCAGGATGGTTTGTTCCAGGTGGAAAGCCCGAAGGCCCTGGATAAGCTGCGGATGTGGGCCTTGGCCAACCCGGCTTCCCGGAGGAGGCTTCTCACCCCCAGCTCTCGGGCGGCAACGGACCCCGGCCGGTAGTCCGAAGCGTCATCCGCATTTTCCCCGTCCAGGACAAATTGAAATCCCCGGGACGCCGCCAGTTCCAACAGGGCCGAAAATCGGATTTTCTTGCAAAAGTAACACTTGTCATGGGGGTTTGCCGTAAACCGCGGATCCGTCATCTCGGCGCTTTGAACGAGCGTGTGTTCCACCCCCAACTGCCGGGCCGTTTCAACGGCCGCCGTTTTTTCACGCCGGGGCATAATTTCCGACACCGCTGTTACCGCCAGCACGTTTTCTTTGGAAAGGGCCTCAACGGCGGCATGAAGTAAAAAGGTACTGTCCACTCCTCCGGAAAAGGCGACCAGGACCCGTTTCATTTCCCTCAGTTGATCCGTGAGCCGACTGTAAAGCGGCTCAAGAATGGATTCCATTGTTTCTTCCGTCCTCTTCCCCTTGATGCATGACCGTTTTTACCATAACCGACTGTTGACCGTCCATCCTTTTTCCGGTAAAGATGCCCCTGTCTCCAGAGAGTTTAATATCGCCATTTAAACTTGATGGAATCGTAAAAAGTTGAATTTTAAATGGCAAAGTAAAAAGTCCCGGATGCAAGGCGCGCAAATTCTGAGAAATGAGGCGTACTTACAGGTGCGCCGCAATGACCTGTCTGCGTGCAACGCACA
>CAZQUR010000190.1:0-2567 GCA_964596535.1 uncultured Desulfobacteraceae bacterium | reverse complement strand
TCCTGGCCGCCGGGCAAAACGAGACGATCCGGCGGTGCGATCCCGGCGCCCACGCGGAGATGCGCGTCCTCCGAAAGGCGGGGAAAAGAACCCGAAACTACCGATTGTTGAAGACCACGCTTTATGTTAGCATCGAGCCGTGCATCATGTGCATGGGCGCCATGATTCATGCCCGCATCGCCCGGCTGGTATTCGGGGCGGCGGATCCCAAGTGGGGTGCGGCCGGGTCGTTGTATGATTTTGCGGCGGACACCCGCCTGAATCATCGGATTGAAGTGTGCGGCGGGGTCATGGAAGACGCGGCACGGGCATTGATGCAGGAATTTTTTAAACATAAAAGATAAGGAGCGTTTTGTGGCCAATATCGTGATCATCGGCACCCAGTGGGGGGATGAAGGCAAAGGGAAAATCGTGGATCTTCTGGCGGAGCGCGCGGACGTGGTGGTCCGGTTCCAGGGGGGGAACAACGCCGGGCACACCCTGGTCATCAACGGAAGGCAGTTCATTTTTCACCTGATTCCTTCCGGCACCCTTCAGAAAAAAACCTGCATGATCGGAAACGGCGTGGTGGTGGACCCGGCGGTGCTGCTGGAAGAACTCGAGCAGCTTGCCGAAGAGGGCGTCTCCGTGGGGCCGGAGCAGCTCCGGATCAGCGACAAGGCGCATCTTATCATGCCCTATCACAAGGTGATCGACCTGGCCCGGGAATCGAAAAAAGACGCGTGCAAGATCGGGACCACGGGCCGGGGGATCGGGCCGGCCTACGAGGACAAGTCCTCCCGGTGCGGGATCCGGTTCGCGGAGCTTCTGGATGAAACCCTTTTTGCCGAACGGGTCCGGGGGGTTCTGGAAGAAAAAAATTTTTACCTGGAGCACTACTTTTCGCTGCCGCCCATCGATCCGGAAGATGTGATCAAGGAATACCGCAAGCACGCCGAAACGCTGGCGCCCTTTGTGGCGGATGTATCGACGGAACTGGAGGCCATGGCGGCGGCCGGAAAGCAGATCCTTTTCGAAGGCGCCCAGGGGACGCACCTGGACATCGATCACGGGACCTATCCTTACGTCACATCGTCCAGCACCGTGGCGGGAAACGCCTGCTGCGGATCCGGCGTGGGGCCCAAACGGATCACGGGGGTTGTCGGTATCGTGAAAGCCTACACGACCCGGGTGGGAATGGGGCCGTTTCCGTCGGAGCTTTTGGACGACACCGGGGATTATCTCCAGGAAAAAGGCGCCGAGTTCGGGGCCACCACGGGGCGGCGCCGGCGCTGCGGGTGGCTGGACATGGTCCTTTTGAACAACGCCGCCCGGCTCAACGGGCTCACGGGGCTGGCCATCACCAAGCTGGACGTGCTGGGGGGCCTCGAAGCACTCAAGATCTGCACGGCCTACGAATGCAACGGGACGCGCACGGCGGCCTTCCCGGCCAACCTGCGGGTCCTGGAGGGCTGCACGCCGGTTTACGAGACCCTGCCCGGGTGGAGGGAGGATATCTCCGGGGCCCGGGCGATGGAAGACCTTCCCGAGGCCACCCGGAATTATTTGAAGCGGATCGAAGAACTTTCCGGGCTTCCCGTGGACATCGTTTCCGTGGGACCGGAGCGGGGGCAGACCATTGTTACGCGGAATCCGTTTGCCGGATAAATCGGACGTCAGGCGCCAGGCGCCAGGTGTCAGGAATAAAGTTCGAAGTTACCCGTTCGAAGTTCGAAGTTGGGGAAAAAGGTTGTTTTTGATGTAGGGCGGCATTTTACATGCCGCCGAGGGGTGACCGTCGGTTTACGGCGGGGTGTAAAACCCCGCCCTACAAGATCGGTATCGGTATCGATTTGGAAAGCGATGAGGCGCCGAGCAAATTTCATCAATAAACGAAGTATACCTGAAAAGACGGCAGAAACGGTGGATACCGGTTTTTTACGTCCGGCCAATTTCCAATTGACAAAAACGGGATCAATTCGTAAAATTTTAAGGAGCGGTCGGGAAGTGGCTCAGTCTGGTAGAGCACAGCGTTCGGGACGCTGGGGTCGCTGGTTCAAATCCAGTCTTCCCGACCAATAAAATCAAGGGCTTAGAAAAACGGCGGGTTCTCGAAGTTGGTACAACATATTGTACCAAAAAGGGAAGGCAATGGAAACCAAAAAGGAAATTAGCCTGACGGTCAACGTTTTGGTAAAGAAGGAAGGCGGTACCTGGATCGGTCATTGTTTGGAATTGGATATCGTTGCTACCGCGGATAATTTAGCTCAATTAAAGTCGGACATGAATGACTTGATTGTCGCCCAGGTCGATTATGCGTTCAGTAACAACAACCTTGATCATTTGTACCACCCGGCACCTCCGGAAGTCTGGAAAGAATTTTTTAATTGTAAAAACCAAACCGAAAAGCGCCTGAAAGTAACGCCCACCCGAAAAAGCACGTTCGTGCCCCCTGTCATAACCACCAAGACCTGCCTCATGGAGAACATGGCGGTTGCCTGACAAAAAACCCCTGAAAGTAAAAGAATTAATCAAAAAGTTGAAATTCTACGGGGTTGTTGTCATGGAAAAAAGGGGAAAAGGTTCGG
>CAZQUR010000189.1:0-2580 GCA_964596535.1 uncultured Desulfobacteraceae bacterium | reverse complement strand
AAATGCCGCCCTACAATTCAGACATCCATTTCCCGAAGCTTTTTTTCACCAAAGCGCATGGGGAGCCATACGGCGAGCCCCGCCAGGACCAATACGCCGGCAAGGGAAAGACCGGCAAAGATCCAGTCCGACAAAAACAGGGCATGGCCTTTCACCCGCGCCATGAAAAACCGGTAGACCGGGCCGGCTTCCAGGAGAATGACGGCGCCCACAAAGAGGGCGCCCAGCATCATGAAGAGCAGCCCGCCCCAGCCGGTCACGGACTGGGCCGGGTTTTCCGAATTAAAGTCCGGAAAAGCCGCCCCGAGACCCACCCCCAGGCAGACCACGCCGGGGACCAAGAGGCACAGGGTGACCGTGGAAAGCCCCATCATCAGCGGCGTCACCTGGAGCAGGAGGTTGGTCCCCACGATCAGTATTTCGGACAAAATCAAAAGCGGCAAAAAATAGATGACAAACTTGACCCAAAGATAAGTCCGGATCCGGATAGGGCAAGCCCGGACGATCCAGAAGGCTTCCTTTTCGAGGCTCACGGCGGGAAAGGCGAAGCGCGCCGTCACCGCGATGAGGACGAAGGCGACAAGACCCATGTTCAAAAAGGACAAAAGGTTTTGCAGGTAAAGGGTCTGGATGGGAGAGCGTTCCAGGGGAAGGACCTTGAAGTTGTAGATGTAAATCACCACCAGGGCCGCGATGAGAAAGACTTGGGACCACTGGGTCTGGTCCCGGAAAAAGGTCTTGATCTCCTTTTCGGCAAAGGCCCGCACCGGTCCGGGGAGGCGGCTTTTTTTCAGGGCGGGTTTACGGCGGGGCCGCAGGAGGCGTTCCTTGGCGGTCTGGGCCTTGGACAGGCCCATAAAGTAGACGGCGTCGGCGATGATCACCATGGCGCAGTACAAAAGGCCCGTGGCGGCCAGGGAAAGGCTTGCGGCAAATGCGGCCCGATACACGTCGCCGGTTAAAAGGCCATGGATGCCGTCGTAGGCCCAGGTGCTGGGGAGAAAGGGAAAGTCCGGGGACCTGAGGGCGTGCAGATAGACTAACACCGTGGCAAAGGCCTCGGGATCCACCAGGCGTTCCGGGCGGAGTAGCCGGAAGGCCATGTACACGGCGATGAAGGCGAAGAGCCCGAAGAACACGAAAAGGGTTCGGATGCGGCTGGCCGGGATCACCATCACGGCCAGGATCACCACCAGGGCGCCGATACCGGAAGCAACGGCCGCCAGGGGGACCAGGGCCACGGGGAGATACACATAATATGAGGGCGCCGCCCCGTAGGCGATGCCGTAGGCGATGAGGACCGGCAGCGTGTAGAGCATCACCATCCAGGCGCTGTCGAAGGTGCTCTCCAGCCACCGGGCGATGAAGATCTGGTGCCGTTTCACCGGGAGGGAAAAGACCAAAGACAGATCCTTGCTGAGATACAGCTTGGAAAGACAGGTGAGGATTGCCGAAAAGATCAATAAAGAAAAAACGGTAATGCTCATCATGGACAACAGCTTGGCCAGGATCAGGTCCCCCACGTCTTCGATCCCCCGGAAGTACCGGAGCACGCGCATGGAAACGCCGAAGATTCCGATCCAGAAGGCCGCCCCGATGCCACCCAGGATGAACAGCCGCAACGGGCGTTTCATCATCCCGGAAGCCACGGGCCGCTTCAACGGCCAGAGGCGGGGAAGGAGGAGAGCTATAATATTTTTCATGGTGAATCACATAAGACGTCATGCCGGCGAAAGCCGGCATCCGGATACTCCGCGGTTTTCCTGAATCGTTGAATCAGTGTTGCACCTCAACCCGTAAGGGTATCCGCCCTTTCCGCCGTCAACGCCATGAAGACGGCTTCCAGGTCCGCGTCCGCCGCCCGGGCCCGCTCCCGGAGCTGATCCAGGCTCCCCGTGGCGATGAGGCGCCCTTGGTGAATGATTCCGATCCGATGGCACACATCCTGGGCCACACCCAGGGAGTGGGTGGACATGAAAAGGGTGACGCCCTTTTCCGCCAACTCCCGGAAGATTTGTTTCACCAGGATGACGGCCACGGGATCCAGGCCCACCATGGGCTCGTCCACGACAATCACTTCCGGATCGTGGAGCAGGGCTGCGGCCATGACGAGCCGCTGGCGCATACCGTGGGAATAGGCCTCGATAAGATCATCGGCCCAGTCGGACAATGCGAATCGATCCAGGAGGAATTGCGCCTTTTCCTTGAACCCGCCGGGTGCCATCCCGTAGACCCGGGCGATGAATTTCAAAAACTCCATGCCGGTGAGTTTTTCATACAGGTAGGGCCGGTCGGGGATGAATCCGATTTTGGCTTTGGCTTCCCGGGGGTTTTCGGCCATGTCGATGCCGCAGATCGAAACGGATCCCGAGGTGGGGGCCATGAGGCCGGCCATGATCTTGATGGTGGTGGTCTTCCCCGCGCCGTTGGGGCCGATGAAACCGAAGATCTCCCCCTTGGGGACCGCCAGGCTCAGGTTGTTCACCGCCAGGGTCTTGGTGTAGCGCTTGGTCAGCCGGTTCAGGACGATCATATCAAAGGCGCCTTTTTGCTTTTCACTCTCACCCTCACCCTCACCCT
>CAZQUR010000188.1:0-2588 GCA_964596535.1 uncultured Desulfobacteraceae bacterium | reverse complement strand
CTTGGGGCGCGCACTTCCCCGGCCGGCAAGACGATTTCGGGCTACATGAGGTCATAGGGGTCCACATCCACGGCCACCTGAACCCCGGAAGGCGGGCGGAAGCGCGGATCCTCGAGGAGCAGTTCCGAGACGAACCGATTCAGCCCGGTGACTTTCCGGCTTTTCAGGAGAATCTGCCACCGGAAGTTCCCGGCGATCCGGGCCAGGGGGGCTTCCACGGGACCCAGCACCACGAGTCCTTCCGGGAGGGGGTTTTTCCGGGATGGCCCGGGATTGCAACACGCGTTTCCCAGGGTCCGGGCCCATTGCCGGGTCTTTTCTTTGTTCTTTCCCCATATCTTGAGGGCGACGATATGGGAAAAGGGGGGATAGCCGAGGGCTTGCCGGAACCGGATTTCCTGATGGTAAAATCCCTTGAAATCCTGCTTCCGGGCGGCGGCGATGCTGAAGTGGTCCGGGTTGAAGGTCTGCAGGATCACCCGGCCCGGCCGGTCTCCGCGGCCGGCCCTTCCGGAAACCTGGGCCAGCACCTGGAAGGTGCGCTCCGAGGCCCTGAAATCGGGAAAACTCAAGGACAGGTCCGCGCAGATGATCCCCACCAGGGTGATGTTGGGGAAATCGTGGCCCTTGGCGACGATCTGGGTCCCCACAAGGATGTCGATGGCACCGGTTTTCAACCCTTTCAGCAGGGCCACCAGGGCCCCTTTTTTCCGGGTGGTATCCCCGTCCATCCGGGCCACGGCGGCATCCGGGAAAAGCGCCTTCACGGCGGCTTCCAGCTTTTCCGTGCCCACTCCCAGGTTTTTGATGGTGCCGGATCCGCACAGGGCGCAGGGTTCGTCCGCCCTCCGGGTGTGCCCGCAGTAGTGGCAGGCATGGAGGTTGTCGGCCTTGTGATAGGTCAGCGAAATGTCGCAGTCCCGGCAAAGGACAGGCTGTCCGCACCGGTGGCACACCGGGAATCCGGCGAACCCCCGGCGGTTGAGGAACAGAAGGATTTGTTCTTTTTTTTGAAGCGTTTCCCCCATGGCGGAAATGAGGGGTTCCGTCAGGAAACGCCGGGCCCCGCGGCGGTGCCGGGATTCCTTGAGATCCACCACGGTGACATCCGGAAGGGGGCGTTCTTCGATCCGGTGGGGCAGTTCCAGACCCGTAAATTTTTTGATCCGGACGTTGTAATGGGACTGGATGGAGGGGGTGGCGGAGCCCAGCACGGTCACGGCCTGTTGGAGTTTGGCACGGACCACGGCCAGGTCCCGGGCATTGTACCGGAGATCCGATTCCTGCTTGTAGGAAGGATCGTGCTCTTCATCCACGATGATGCATCCGATGGCGTCCAGCGGGGCGAAGATCGCCGACCGGGCCCCGATGGCCAGGGGGGCTTCTTTTTTCAGGATGCGCATCCACTGATCATGGCGTTCCCCCCGCGACAAGCCGCTGTGCAGGACCGCCACCCGGTCCCCGAAGCGTGCCCGGAAGCGCCTTTCCATCTGGGAGATGAGGGCGATCTCCGGGACCAGCACCAGGACGGTTCGGCCCTGCTCCAGGACCCGGGCCGCCAGGTGCATGTAAACCTCGGTCTTTCCGCTTCCGGTGACCCCTGCCAAAAGGAATGTCCGGTACCCTTTTCCCAGGTGGGAACGGATGGCCCCCACCGCAGCTTCCTGGATGCCGGTCAAGGGATGGGGCTGGTCCGGCGTCACGGGTTCCCCGAAGGGGTCCCGGTAGACGATTTTGGGATAAATGCGGATAAAGCCTTGTTTTTCAAGGGAAATAAGATGCCGGGAGGCATTCGGCGCCCTTTCGGAAATCCGTCGCGCCGGCGCTTCCTTGAGATCCTCCAAAAGGGAAAGCACCCTTTTTTTTGCACCGGAAAGCCCGTCTTTGGGCGGGAGGGGATCCACCAGGGCGACGGTGCGTTCCTGCTTGAACCCCACGGCCGGGCCTTTGAGAAACCGTTCTTTTTGGATGGCGCCCTGCTTTTCCATTCGGGATAACAGGTTTTCCCGGAATCGGTCGTTGAGGGCCTTTTTCACGGCATCGGTTTTCACGGCCCCGTTTTTTAAAATTCCCAGGACCTGCAGTTCTTCCGGATCGGCGTCTTTCAGGGTGAGTTTTCGGCGTCCTTTTTCGGTGAGGGAAACCATCTGCAGATCCCGGACGGCGATTCCAGACGGGAGGGCGCAGTCCAACACGAGGCCCACCGGGTGTAGATAATAGTCGGCAATCCATTTGAAAAAAGGGATCATGTCGGGCGGAAAAAGGGGATCCGGATCCAGGACGTCCAGAAGCGGCTTGATCCGAAAGGATCCTTCCTCTTTTGCGGGTCCCAGGACATACCCCCCCAAACGCCGTTTGCCGAAGGGCACCAGGACCTTGATCCCCGGGTTGACGGCTGCGATCAAGGATTTCGGGACCGCATAGGTGAACGTTTGGTGCACCGGAAGGGGAAGGGCCACCTCCACGAGGGGGTCTTCGGCTGCCCCGGGATTTTTCTTGACATGCATCTGTGGATCTCTTAGCAGATTGAATGGCTTCGTAAAAAGTCCATCTGCGGCGTTGCGCGGCATTCTTCGCCTGCCTGTGCG
>CAZQUR010000187.1:0-2754 GCA_964596535.1 uncultured Desulfobacteraceae bacterium | reverse complement strand
ATCCGCGAGGGTTTCTTCGAACACATCCGGCGGAATGTCCCCCAGGATGATGAGGTCATAATCGTCTTTGAGCGCCCGGGCGATGTTTCGGGTGACGTCTTTTTTCAAGGCGCCTTGAACCGCCCGGAAAAACGGGGCGCGCCGGTCTTCCCGGTAATAATCACTGAAAACCACGGTGGCGTCCATGTCGAACCGATGCATCAGTTCCACGAAATCCCGCTGCACCTGCCGGGGAAAGATGGCCAGCACCCGGGGTGTCTTTCCGCCATAGGGCCTTGCCCAGGGGATATGGGGCGCTGTCAGGTCGATATTGAGCGTGTTGTGCAGCGCCGGCATTTCCACCGGCGTGACATTGTTCCAGAATCCCCCGTCGATGCCTTTCACCAGGCGGTCCGCTTTTTTCCGCAAGGGATCTTTGGCCGTCCACGTGTCCCAGGTGGCATCGGAAAGGATGGAAATCGTCTCGCCGTCTTCCGTTTCGATGGCGCCGGCAGTGAAAAATCCGGCATACCAGTTGTCCGGGATAACACGGGCCAATATCTCGTTCTTTCCTTCTTTCAAGTATGGCCCGATATCATAGGCGGCAAGTTCGAACCACTTGTCGTTTTCACCCACGTTCCTGCCGTTTACGGAAAGGGCGCATGACCCTTCGGCCGTTATGTGAATCCATGCACGCCCGGCTTTTTTGTGCAGTGTAATGGTCTTGGAAAAAAAGTGGTCGACGCCTTTTTGTACTTCGGTGTCCCGGGTATGCCAGATCCAATCCGCCTGTTCATGCAGCGCATCATCTGCCTGAACCGCGGAGAGTCCGAAGCACAGATGAAACGCGAACAAAATGAACCAAAATCGTTTCATTCTATAGTCCTATTGTCTTGTAATCACTTGAAGAAGCATTGATGCCCCATTGTATAAAGCAGTCTCAAGGGCCGCAGCATATACAGCAGGAAATGCAAGGACGCAGGTATCGGAAAATGCCGCCATTCCTGGCGGGAGGGAAGAAACAGCAACCGCACCAGGTATGATATCTTCTCGAACGTTTTTTCACGGATAATAAAATGAAATTTCGAAAAATCCGACGTGGTGAATCCTCCCGCAACACCCGCTGTTTCCGAAAAAAAATCCAGATAACGGTGTGTTGCAATCTTCAGGACTTCCGAATCGCTTTCAATCCGGCTTATGACCGCCCCCGGCATCAAAGGATTAAACAAATCATTTGCGAGAAAAAGACCTATCCGAAGCATCCGGCCGCATTGCAGGTTTTTGGAAAGGTGAAAAATCCTTTCCCAGTCCAGCCCGGGTTCGGCATCGATCAGTTCCGATATACTGAGAATCGATTCGAGATTGGCCCACCCGTCTTTCGACCCGTGAATGCATAAATACAAAAGGAGTTCCTCGGCGGGCATTCCATGTACTCTTTTCCCCATGAGATCGATGGCCTCGAGCCGGTCCGCAAAGGTTTCCAGCAAAAAAGGAGGCGATGTATAGCGGCCGGTGAGTTCCCAGTGCAGTTCGACAATGATCCGCCTGTCCTTGCTGTCGGCTTCGATGCTGTATTCCGTTTTCAAATAGCGATGGAATTGCCCGGCATTCAATTTCACGTTCGGAGTGTACCCGGCTGCCGAAAGCACGGAGACGGCTTTGGAAGCATCTGATGGCGAAACCAAAATGTCGATATCGATAAACGACCGGAGGATCGGGTCCCCGTACACCCGCTGGGAAAGAACCGGTCCCTTGAACGGCACGGCCGGGATTCCGTTTTCCGTAAATTGTTGAAGTATCGCCAGGAGCTTTCCGATAAAAAAAAGAGAATTCCCGGCGTTTTCCTTGAATGTCGCCAGCAGGCGCTCCATGACCGGCTCCGGCACCCGATATCCCGGTGTTTTTTTCAGGTTGTGACACAACAGGGCCGACAATCCGTGACGGCGGGCGGTTTGAAGCACAAACTCCCAGTCACATCCATCCGGGGCCAAATCATCGGCAATCGGTTCGGTGGAAGCGGGAAACCGGGGTCGTATGCCGTGAAGCAGAAGCTTCCACTCTTTTTGCCGGAAAACGGGAATGAATTGACGGAAGAAAGGCATGAGGGAGAAAGAAAAGCGGAAAGGACCTAAAAAAGAAGGTGGGATTTGAGAAAGCGGACGGCGCCGGCATAATAGCGGTTCTGCGCCAGTGAAGCACCGCTCAGTTGATAAACGATCATTTCAATAGAACTGCCCCAGAACTTGATTGTTTCGTTGGCCCATGTTTTTGCGCAACTCAAATCAAAACGGCCTCGACAATGCCTATCCGCCGGGACCGGATGGCGAAACACCTGAACATCGGACCCGATTAAAAGGGCCTTCAATAAAAAATAGGCCCGTGGCATGTGGTATGCGGAGGTGACAAGGGTCACCGAATCGAATCCATATTTCTCCAGGATCAACTGAATCTGTACAGCATCTTCAAAGGTGCTTCGGCTTCTCGGCGTCGTGATGTGCTGTGCATTTTCCGGGGCCCCCTTGTATCGACCATCGAAGCCGCATCCTGAAAAGGAAACCCCGATCACGGTAAAATAGGGCGCATGACCCTCTTCGGCCAGCCTGTATCCTTCGCGGATACGGTTGAGTTCCGCGGGCAGGATCACGATCAGATCCGACTTTTCGCCGGTCCGGGACCCGGTTGCAATATAAATATAATAAGCGGCTTGCCCGGTAACTGCAACAGCGGTCAGAATAACGAGTATGCGAAATATTTTAGTGGTCGCTTTCAAGTTTT
>CAZQUR010000186.1:0-2847 GCA_964596535.1 uncultured Desulfobacteraceae bacterium | reverse complement strand
TTTGCGCGCCTTGCATCTGGAGCTTTTTACTTTGCCATCCCATTTTCGACTTTTTAGGAGTTCATCTTTTTTAAGTCACGGCTCGAAAAGATCCCCGGGCGAAGGGGTGATCCCCAGGAGCCGGTCCTTCAGTCCCGTATAGCGCTTTTGGGTCTTGTCGTTTTGAATGCCGATGGCCAGTGCCTTGCGGGTCCCCACCATCACCAAAAGCTTCTGGGCCCGGGTGACGGCCGTATAGATCAGGTTCCGCTGGAGCAGGATGTAGTGCTGCGTCAACACCGGAACGATGACGACCGGGTACTCGGAGCCCTGGGATTTGTGCACCGATACCGCATAGGCCAGGACGATTTCGTCGAGTTCGGTGAAATCGTAGACCACGGCCCTGCCGTCATAGGAAACGATCACCTCCTGATCCTCTTTTAGAATCTGCACGATCCTTCCGATATCCCCGTTGAAGACTTCCTTGTCGTAATTGTTTCGGATCTGCATGACCTTGTCGTGCAGGCGGAAGGCGTATCCGGCCCGCAATACACCGTCGGCCCGGGGGTTCAGTTCCTGCTGGAGTTGGTGGTTGAGATTTGCGGCGCCCACCACTCCTTTGTGCATGGGGCTTAAGACCTGGATTTCCTCCATGGGATCGAAACCGAACCGGGCGGGGATCCGTTCCCTGGCCAGCCACAAGATGGTCTGAAGCGCTTTTTCCGGATCTTCCCTCTCCACGAAGAAAAAATCGGCCGACGGATCCGTCTTGTTTGACGTGATGATGTCCGGAAACTGTCCGGCGTTGATGCGATGGGCGTTGACGATGATCCGGCTCCCCTGGGCCTGTCGAAAGATCTTCTTCAGAAAGGCCGTGGGGATTCGGCCCGAATCGATGATATCTTTCAACACGTTCCCCGGTCCCACGGACGGGAGCTGGTTGACGTCTCCCACCAAAACCAGTGTGGCGCTTTCGGGGATCGCCTTCAAGAGATGGTACATGAGAAAGGTGTCGATCATGGAGGCTTCGTCCAGCACCAGGAGGTGGCATCGCAACAGGCGGTTTTCATTGCGCTGAAACGTATGCAATTTGGGACTGTATTCCAAAAGGCGATGGATGGTCCTGGCACTGAACCCGCAGGCTTCGGTCATCCTCTTGGCCGCCCGCCCCGTCGGTGCGGCCAGAAGAATCCGGGCGCCGCGGTGGGCAAAAAGGGCCAAAACCGCCCGGATGATGGTGGTCTTTCCGGTTCCGGGTCCCCCGGTGATCACCAGCACCTTGTGGTGGACGGCCGCCTCGATGGCCCGGAGTTGATCCGATTCCAACCGGATGGAAAGAAACCGCTGGGCGGCCTTCAGGGCTTCTTCGGGGTCCGGGATCGACAAGGATCGGGGGGCGTCGGCCAGCCGTCGCAGTGCAAGGGAGATCCCGGTTTCAAAGCGATGCAGCCGTACCGGATAGACCCTTTCTTCTTCCCATGGACCGCCCTTTGTTTTTTCGATGACGATCTTTTGCTCCAGGACAAGTCGTTTCAGTCCGGCCGTCACCTCTTCCGGATCCACCGAAAGGATTTGGCGGCACTTTTCCACCAAGGGAACATGCGGGTAATAGACGTGTCCTTCTTCCGCCAGCCGCTGCAGGGTATACAGGATGCCGGCGGCGATGCGCATGGGGGCGTTTTTGGGAATGCCGAGCCGTTCGGCGATGCGGTCCGCGGTCAGAAACCCGATCCCGAAGATATCTTCGGCCAGGCGGTAGGGATCTTCCTTCACCACGGTGACGGCATCCCTCCCGTACGTCCGGAAGATCTTGACCGCATATCCGGGACTGATCCCCTGGGACTGCAAAAAGATCATCACGTCCCGGATTTCCCGCTGATCGTCCCAGGATTGTTTGATCATGGCGATCCGTTTTTTTCCGATGCCTTCCACTTCGGACAATCGGGCGCTTTGGCTTTCGATCACCTGGAGTGTCTTTTCCCCGAATCGCTCGACGATTCTATCGGCCATCACGGGGCCGATCCCTTTGATCATTCCGGATCCCAGGTATTTCCGAATGCCGTAGACCGTGGCGGGGGTTTCGGTTCTCGATTCGATGATCCGGAACTGTTCCCCGTATTTGGGGTGGCGGACCCATCTTCCCTTCATCTGCAGCACTTCCCCGGGGACGGCGGAAGTGAGTTCCCCCAGCACCGTTACCAGGTCGTGTTTTCCGGGGACCTTGACCCGGGCGATGGTGAATCCGCTTTCGGCATCGGCATAGGTCACGTGCTCGATTTGTCCCGAAAGTTCAGCCGGTTCCATGTTATTCGGATTTTTTCTTCCAGTGGGGAAAACGATACGATTCAGGTGCGCCCTCGTAAGAAAAATAGCTCTTGATGTCGATAACCGGGGATCCGTCAAAGGCGTCGATGGCATCCACCTGGATAAGGGTGTCTTCGATGGCAAGGATCCGGCACCGTGTGAGGGCGATCAGGTTGGGGCGCATGGGAGAGTGGGTGGCAAAGACGCCGGTTAAGGGGTTTTCCTTGAGGTTGCACGGGTGCACCTGAAGGACGGCGCGTTTTTCCGGGGTGTCGTTTTTGTGAAACCAGTAAAAGACGTAAATGTGGGAGAACTGATCCAGGCCCAAAAGGCCCTTACGGTATTTTTGATAGATCCGGATGAACGCGGCGTCATCCGATTTTTGGACCACCCCCACCGGTGTGATATGAAAGGATCTTGCCATGAAGGGGCGCTACCCTTCCGGTGTATTGCCCGCCGCGCCGGGCGATTTTTTTTGATGGCTTCGTAAAAAGTCCATCTGCGGCGTTGCGCTGCATTCTTCGCCTGCCTGTGCGTTGCACGCAGACAGGTCATTGCGGCGTA
>CAZQUR010000185.1:0-2848 GCA_964596535.1 uncultured Desulfobacteraceae bacterium | reverse complement strand
GGGGTGTAAAACCCCGCCCTACATATTTTCGGCGGGATATAAAATCCCGCCCTACATGTTGACTCAACCGGTTCTGATCCGCAGGGTATTGAAAACATCCCGGTCTTGTGTCATGAGGGACGGACGGTTCACGAGTCTGTTAAGAAAGGTGATGATTTTTATGAACCAACGGTACAACCCCAAAGACATCGAACCCAAATGGCAGGCGTTCTGGGAGCGCGAAAATCTTTTCCGGGCCGAAACCGACGCGCGTCGAAAAAAATATTATCTTCTGGAGATGTTTCCCTATCCCTCGGGCAAGATCCACATGGGACACGTGCGCAATTACACCATCGGCGACGTGGTGGCCCGGTACAAGCGCATGCAGGGGTTTAACGTGATCCATCCCATGGGGTGGGACGCCTTCGGGATGCCGGCGGAAAACGCGGCCATCGCCAACAACACGCATCCGGCCCGCTGGACCTACCAGAACATCGACGCCATGCGCGCCCAGCTCAAGCAGATGGGCTTTTCCTATGACTGGGAGCGGGAAGTGGCCACCTGCACGCCCGAATATTACCGGTGGGAGCAATGGCTTTTTTTGCGGATGCTGGAAAAGAAGATGGTCTATCGAAAGGAATCCCACGTCAACTGGTGTGATTCCTGCCGGACGGTTCTGGCCAACGAACAGGTGGAGGCCGGGCTCTGCTGGCGGTGCGGGCAGGAGGTGCAGCAGAAAAAACTCAAGCAGTGGTTCTTCAAGATCACCGATTTTTCCGAGGATCTCCTGGAGTATTGCGACCGGCTACCCGGATGGCCCGAAAAGGTCATCACCATGCAGAAAAACTGGATCGGGAAAAGCGTGGGGGCCGAGATCCGGTTTCCGTTGGAGATCGGAGACGAAGTCATCGCGGTCTTTACCACCCGGCAGGATACGGTTTTCGGGGCCACCTTCATGTGCCTGGCGCCGGAACACCCCCTGGTGGACCGTATTTCCCGGGGAACGCCCCGGGAAAAGGCCGTGGCCAAATTCTGCGAAAAGATGTCCCGGCAGGACCGGTCCAGCAAGGCCGTGGACCTGTATGAAAAGGAAGGGGTATTTACGGGCGGGTACTGCATCAACCCTTTGAGCGGCCGCCGCATGCCGGTATGGGTGGCCAATTTCGCCCTCATGGAGTACGGCACCGGGGCGGTCATGTCGGTCCCGGCCCACGATCAGCGGGATCTCGATTTCGCCCGGAAATACGGCCTCGACGTGATCGTGGTGGTGGAACCCCCCGATGAAAAACTGGATCCCGGCGCCATGACCGAGGCCTTCCCCGGAGAGGGGATCCTGGTCAATTCCGGGGCCTTCGACGGCATGAACAGCCGCGCGGCCCTGGAGGCCATCGCCGATTATCTGGAGGAAAAGCGGATCGGAAAAAGGGCCGTGACCTACCGGCTGAAGGACTGGGGGATTTCCCGGCAGCGGTACTGGGGCGCCCCCATCCCCGTGGTCCACTGCCCCGAGTGCGGCATCGTCCCCGTCCCGGACAAGGACCTCCCCGTGGTCCTTCCCGAAGACGTGGATCTTCTGGAAGGGGGCAAGTCCCCCTTGCCTTTCCTGGAATCCTTTGTCCGGACGGCGTGCCCTAAATGCGCCAACGCCGGTGCCCGGCGGGAAACGGACACCATGGACACCTTCGTGGAGTCCTCCTGGTACTTTGAGCGGTACTGCAGTCCCCGGTGCGACACCGCCATGTTTGAGAAACGGGACGTGGACTACTGGATGCCGGTGGATCAGTATATCGGCGGGGTGGAGCATGCCATCTTGCACCTGCTCTATTCCCGGTACTACACCCGGGTCCTCAAGGAATTCGGCATGGTGGACTTCAAGGAGCCGTTCACGCGGCTGTTGACCCAGGGGATGGTCTGCAAGGAGACCGTGGCCTGCCCGGAACACGGGTTTTTGTTCCCCGAAGAGATCCGCATCTCCGGCGAGGAGCGCTTCTGCGCCAGGTGCGGGAAGCCAACCGCCGTGGGCCGGGTGGAAAAGATGTCCAAATCCAAGAAGAACGTGGTGGATCCCAACGCGCTTCTGGAGCGCTACGGGGCCGATACCACCCGGTTGTTCTGCCTTTTCGCCGCCCCGCCGGAACGGGACCTGGAATGGAGCGAACAGGGGGTGGAAGGCGGCTACCGGTTTTTGAACCGGGTCTGGCGCCTGGCCGCCCTGTGGATGGACCGCATCGCGGGGGCGGACGCCTACCGGGGGGACCCCGATGGGTTGTCCGGAGAAATCCGGGATCTGTATAAAAAGGCCCACCAGACCATCGCCCGGGTCACCCAGGATATCGAGGACCGCTTCCATTTCAATACCGCCGTTTCCGCGGTCATGGAACTGGTCAACGTCATGTACGCCGTGGATCCGGAAACCAACTCGGCCCGCGGGGCAGGGGTGATGCGCTTTGCCATGGAAACGGTGGTGCTGCTGCTGTCTCCCATCGTGCCCCATCTTTGCGAAGAAATCTGGGCCGCCATGGGGCATCCGAAAAGCGTGCTTTTGGAGCCGTGGCCGAAATTTCAGGAAGCCGCCCTGGAAAAGGACGAGCTGGTCATCGTGGTGCAGGTCAACGGCAAGTTGCGGAGCCGGCTCAACGTGGCCGCCGGCGTAGCCGAAGAGGCCGTAAAAGAGATGGCCTTGAAAGACGACCGGATCGCCAAATTCATCGACGGAAAACCCGTCCGCAAGATCATCGTGGTGAAGAACAAATTGGTCAATATCGTCTGCTGAAAGCGACGAATTTGTAAGGCGGGATTTGATATCCCGCCGCAATATCGGGGATGCCCCGGCGGCATGCCTGTCCTCGCGCAAGCGGGATAAAATGCC
>CAZQUR010000184.1:0-2857 GCA_964596535.1 uncultured Desulfobacteraceae bacterium | reverse complement strand
AAAACAGAAAGGCCGCCTCAGGCCGCCCTTTTCGCCTCAATCATGCCTTCCACCCGTTTCCATACGTCCCGGAGGGTCCCAAGCAAAGGGGAATCGGAGGACAGAAACTCGGGGAGCACTTTTCCTTCGACCATGGCCCGGGTGGCGGCCGCGTCATACGGGGTCTCCCCTGCCAGAAACCATTCTTTTTTTGCACACCAGTCCTTGATTTCACGGGTGATACCCGGGTTCAAATCGGATTTATTGATAATGACGGCGGCGGGAATATGAAAATGCCGGCACAATTCCGAGACACGCTTGAGGTCGTGTACTCCCGAAGGGGTCGGTTCCGTGACGAGCAAGGCGCTCCCGGCGCCGCTCAAAGAACTGATGACCGGGCATCCGATCCCCGGCGGACCATCGGAGACAACCAGATCCCACCCCCTTGCCTGCGCCAGTTCCCGGGCGTGTTGTCGAAGGAGTGCCACCAGCTTTCCGGAATTTTCGGCTCCCGGAAAAAGCTGGGCATGGATCATCGGGCCGAACCGGGTGGACGCCGTGTGCCAGGTGCCGCAATGGGATTCGGGGAAGTCGATGGCCTTTTCCGGGCAAAAGGCGACGCATACTTTGCACCCTTCGCACTTGATCGGGTTGATGGAAAAAACGGCGCCTTGGGATTGAACGGCGTGAAATCGGCAAAGATCGGCACAAAGTCCGCAGCCGGTGCACCGATCAGGGTCGATAACGGCTTCGTGCCCCGAAAAGAAATCATGGGAGGATTCATTTTCAGGGTGGAGAAGCATGTGCAGATCCGGGGCGTCCACATCCAGGTCGCATATGACGGGGTTCGACGCCAGCTGGACAAACGCTCCGGTCAAAGTTGTTTTCCCGGTCCCCCCTTTACCGCTGAGGATGACGATTTCATGCATGGGAAGCCTCCGTTGCCGGCGCGGTTGCATTCCCCAACCGCCTGAGCTCGTCGGCAAGGTTTTCGAACACCGGAATCAGTTCCGGCGCCGCCTCGGTGAACACCCGCCCCTCCGAGTACGCTTCGGCCAATTCGCGGGAAAAGGGGATTCTTGCCAGCACCGGGATCCCTTCTTTGCGGCAAAAATCGAAAACCGCATCATCCCCGATCCCGTCCCGGTTGATCACCACGCCCATAGGCGGTCCCAGGGGCCGGAAGGCCTCCACGGCCAGTTTTAAGTCATACAGGCCGAAAGGCGTGGGCTCGGTGACCAGGCAGACCACATGGCTGTCCATGACGGCGTTGACGGCCGGGCAACTGGTCCCGGGGGGTGCGTCCACGATCAGGTCCCGGTCTTCCCCCTGACGGAAATTTTCCCGGCAGGCCTTCACTTCGCGCATGAGGGGCGGGCTCATGGCTTCGCCGATGTGCAACCGTCCCATGAAAAACCCGTTTTGTCCGGCGCTTCCCCAACAGACATCCCCCAATTCCCGGGTGCCGGCCGTAAGGGCGTTTTCGGGGCAAACGGCGATGCACCCTCCACATCCATGGCACATCTCCGGGAAGACCAGGAGGACGCGACCCAGGTCGCTGATGGCTTTGAACTGGCAAAGATCCGCGCACATTCGACAATGAGTGCACCGGGATTCATCCACCACGGGGATCTCGAGGCCGGCGACCCGGCATTCCTTGATGTCCGCCTTGACGAACAGGTGCAGGTTGGGGGTTTCCACGTCGAGGTCCATCATGTCCAGGGGGGATTCCCAAACGGACGCAAGGGCGGCCGCGATGGTCGTTTTTCCGGTGCCGCCCTTTCCGCTGGCCACCGATACGATCATTTTCCGCCTCCACCGGAGGCGTTGGGCGCCGAAGAGATTTCGATCCGGTTGTGTTTGAATTTTTCCACCGCCTGGCGAACCGTGAGGCCCTCTAAATTCTGACCCACTTTTATCCCTGCCGCAGAGAGTGCGGCAAAAGCCTTGGGGCCCACAAAGCCGGTCAGTACCACTTTTGTCCCGGAACGGGCCACGGTTTCCGCGGCCTGGATACCGGCCCCCCGGGCCATGGTCTGGGAGGCGCCGTTGTCGATGTATTCCGTGTCAAGGGTCTCGGGATCCACGAGTAAAAAACCCGCGGCGCGTCCGAAACGGGGATCCACCGGATCGTCCAGGGACGGTCCTTCCGCGGAGACGGCAATCGGTTTCATAAGGGTTTCTCCTGTTTGAAGGGTTGTGGATAAATCGGCTTTGGATGCCAACGGCGCTTTCCGGCCGACGGTGGACCGGGACGCCTGCGTTTCTTTTGCAAGGGCAAAATCGCCCCCTTCAATCCGCAGGGCGTATCCGTTAACGATGGCCTCCGATACGCAGCGACGCGCCTCGGCCAGCACCCTGCCGAAAGTCTGGCGGGAAATCCCCATCTGCCGGGCCGCTTCCTCCTGATTGAGCCCTTCCAGGTCCACCCGACGGAGTGCCTCGTACCCTTCCAGGGGAAGGTAGACTTCCGTGAGGTCCTTCATGGGGATTCCCCTGGGCTTAAAATAGCGTGTTTCCGGAAGGGTAAACACCACCCGGCATTTCTTGGGTCTGGGCATGGGGTCTTCTCTTTGGTTAAATGAGCTTATGCTCAAAAATATTTCATGAAAAAGCCGTCGTCAAGAATAATATTGAGCGTCAGACCAAAAAAAGACAGGATCAGGCGGCAGGACGCCGGATTTATCGCGGCACTTTCGTCGGGGGGATGCCGCGGTTCCATCAAGGAGGAGGATTGACCCGTTGGATCGAACCCGGCGCCCTGTTGCACGCTTTTTAAAATTTTGTTCCGGGTTTTTTGTTCCGGGGTTTGATTTTTTCCTACCAAGTAACTTCTCCCTGCTGCTTTCCGGTAAATCCCCTCAAAGGCGGGGTTTTC
>CAZQUR010000183.1:0-2998 GCA_964596535.1 uncultured Desulfobacteraceae bacterium | reverse complement strand
GTACCATAATGTGAGACGTCTGCCCAGGCAGGCGAGAGAACTTTAGACTGTCGAGCTCTAGAGGATTATGGGGGGAAAAGCGGCCGGGCCGGGATGGGTGCTCACCGTGGATCTTTCGCCGCCGTCCCTGCACAACAACACGGCGGATGCGGACCGCCTGGCAGACACATTGAAGCAGGCGCTTCCCGCAGACACCGTCCGTATGGACCTGCCCCTGATCCGCACCCTGCCCCAAAAGCTCAGGAAACACCGCTTCCGGGTTCGATGCGTGGTTTTCAAAGGGCTTCACGAAACCGTCCTCACCGCCGTTCTGGATCCGGAGGATCCCCTGCCGATGGCCGGTTTGGCCCTGGACATCGGGACCACCACCATTTTCATGCGCCTCGTGGATCTGGAGACCCGAACCCTCCTCGGTGAGATCCTCTTTTCCAACCCCCAGGGCCGCATCGGACCGGATGTGTTGACCCGGATCCTTCATGCGGAAACGGATGAAGGGCTTTTCGAACTGCACCGGCTGTTAATGGACGCCGTCAACCGGCACATCCATGACCTTTGCACGCAGTGCGGTATTGAAACCCACCGGATTTTCTTGGTCTCCGTTGCCGGAAACACCCCCATGACCCATCTTTTCCTGGGCCTTTGCCCGGGCCACCTGATCCGGGAGCCTTACATTCCGGCAGTCAACCGCATTCCGCTGCTATTGGCCAAGGACTTGGAAATGGAACTCCACCCGGAAGCCCGGGTCTATGTTTTTCCCAATATCGGCAGTTACTTCGGAGGGGACCTTTTTGCGGGTATTCTTTTTTCGAGATTGCATGAAAAGGATTCCCTTTCCCTGCTGGTGGACGTGGGGACGAATGCAGAGGTGGTCCTGGGAACCCGGGAGTGGCTTATGGCCTGCGCCGGGGCCGCCGGACCGGCGCTGGAAGGCGGCGTCACCCGGATGGGGATGCCGGCCGGACCGGGGGTCATCGACAAGGTAACCATCGACTCCAAGGCCCGACAGGTGCACGTGCGCACCATTGGGAACCATCCGCCGAAAGGCATCTGCGGCTCCGGACTCATCGATCTGGCGGCCCAGCTCTTCCGTGCCGGAATGATCGACATCCAGGGGAAATGGGTTCCGGCGGCGTGCGGAAAGCACCTGGTGGCCCAAGACGGGGAACTCCGTTTCGTGCTGGTGCCGGCCCGGGAAACGGCCGGCGGCGCCGATCTCACCCTGACCCAGGCCGACCTGGACAGTCTCATGCGCTCCAAGGCCGCCATGTACACCATCCTTGAAACCCTGACCCAAACGGCGGGGGTTTCTTTCGAGGAGATCAAGGCCTTTTACGTGGCCGGCACCTTCGGATCCGTCATCGACCCCGAATCCGCCATCACCCTCGGCATGCTCCCCGACCTGCCCCGGGACCGGTTCCATGTCCTCGGGAACAGCGCCATCGGCGGTGCGGTTCGGGTGCTTTTTTCCCGGGAGAGCACCGACCGGGTCGCGGCCATCCGGGATCGGACCACCTACCTGGAACTCAATGTAAACCAGGAGTTCATGAACCGGTTCAGCGCGGCCAGATTCATCCCGCACACCGATATTTCCCGGTTTCCCTCTGTGACGATCCCGCCGCCTTCCCACCGCCTTGCGTCTGCACCCCCGGAGGGGGCATCGTGAATCTTGTCTTTTTTTTCATCGTCATGACGGCTTTTTGCTTCGGGGCCGTCCGGCAAATCCTTTGGACGCCCGCATCCGGAGAGGTCTCCCCCATGGAAGCCCTGTCCAAGGCCATGGTGGAATCGGCCGCCGGCTCCGTGGACCTGGCCATCGGGCTTGTGGGGGTCATGACCCTGTTTCTGGGCCTGATGAAGGTGGCCGAAGCCGGGGGGATGCTGACCCTCTTGGCGCGTCTCATCCGGCCCATAATGGTGCGCCTTTTTCCGGAAGTGCCGCCGGAGCATCCGGCCATGGGGGCCATGATCCTGAACTTGTCCGCCAACGCCCTGGGGCTCGGAAACGCCGCCACGCCTTTCGGGATCCGGGCCATGCAGGAACTGGACACCCTCAACCCGAAACGCGGCACCGCCACCAATGCCATGGCGTTGTTTCTGGCCATCAACACCTCTTCGGTCACGCTTCTGCCCACCGGCGTCATCGCGTTGCGGGCCGCTGCCGGATCGACGGATCCCGCCGGAATACTCCCCACCACGCTCTTTGCCACCGCCGGATCAACCCTGGTGGCCATCCTTTCCGCCAATCTCTACGCCCGGCTTACCCGTTCCCGGGAACCTTTTTCCGTGGACCCGGAGGCCGGGTCCCGAAAACCCCTTTCGGCGGACCCGGAAACACCCGCCGCGCCGCCGCCCTACCCGGCATGGGTCAGCGGGATCGCCTTGACCGCATTGCTGGCCTTCATCCCGGTCACCGTGTTCTACGGGAAAGCCGTCTCTCCGTGGATCCTCCCTGGACTGATGGCCGGATTTCTGGCCTTCGGCGTGATCCGGAAGGTGCCTATCTATGAAACGTTCGTGGAGGGCGCCAAGGAAGGATTCCAGGTGGCGGTGCGCATCATTCCCTATCTGGTGGCGATTCTCGTGGCCGTGGGGCTCTTCCGGGCCAGCGGGGCCATGGAGGCCGTCGTCGGGGGGATCGGCGGGTTCACCGAAAAGATCGGGCTGCCGGCCCAGGCTCTCCCCATGGCCCTCCTGCGCCCCTTGTCCGGTTCCGGCGCCTACGCCGTACTGGCCTCCACCATCCAGGATCCGGCCGTGGGCCCGGACAGCTATGTGGGGTACCTGGTGTCCACATTTCAGGGCTCCACGGAGACCACGTTTTACGTCATCGCGGTCTATTTCGGGGCCGTTTCGGTCAAACGGATGCGGTATACCCTGGCGGCGGCCCTCACCGCGGATGCGGCGGGAATTCTTTTCGCCGTTCTGGCCTGTTCCTGGCTTTACGGTTGATGGGATCCGTTTTCGGGTTTTCGGATCAAAAACAGATGAATGTAACGGG
>CAZQUR010000182.1:0-3017 GCA_964596535.1 uncultured Desulfobacteraceae bacterium | reverse complement strand
GCTTCTTTGCCATATCTGGGGGAAAGAGGGTGAAAAAGGAATATCAGGGAGATGTTCGTCACCACTAGGTAAAGGGCAAAAAGAAAGCGCCTAAAAGATGAAAATTTTTAAAACAATGCTGTTTTCGGCGATCCTGGCCGCCGGTCTTGCCCTGGTTGCGGGACCGGGTCTTTCCCGGGAATCGGAGCGGATCACCCATTTTGAAAGCCGCGTCACGGTCCATCCCGATGCCGCCCTCACCGTCACCGAGACAATCCGGGTCTATTGCGCGGGGCAGGAAATCAAAAGAGGCATCGTCCGGGAGTTTCCCACGCGATACCGGAGCCGGGACGGGGGTACGGTGACGGTCCCCTTTCAGATCCTGTCCATTCAAAAAAACGGCAAGCCCGAACCCTTTCACGTGGAAAACGTCTCCAACGGGAAAAAAATCTACATCGGCAGCAAAAACGTCTTTTTAAAACCCGGCGTCTACACCTACGCCATCACCTACAAAACAAGCCGGCAGCTGGGTTTTTTCGATGGATACGACGAGCTGTACTGGAACGTCACGGGAAACGACTGGACCTTTCCCGTCGAACGGGCCGAAGCCGAAGTGCAGCTCCCCGAAGGGGGAACGATCCTCCGGAAAGCGGGCTACACCGGGCGCCAGGGCGCCGGGGGCAAGGATTTTACGGTGGCCTCCGAGACGGAAACCGCCATCCGCTTTGCCACCACGCGGACCTTGAATCCCGGGGAAGGTTTCACCATCGCCGTGGCCTGGCCCAAGGGCGTGGTGGCCGCCCCCGCGGCGGCGGAAAAGGCCGGGTATTATTTGAAAGACAACGCCTTGATGCTCATCTCCATCGCCGGCATGGCCCTGCTTTTGATCTACTACGTGGCGGCCTGGTTCAAGGTGGGCCGGGACCCGGAACGCGGCACCGTCATCCCCCTTTTCGAGCCCCCCAAGGATTTCACCCCGGCCGCGGCCCGGTACGTCATGGAGATGGGCTATGACGACAAAGTCCTGGCGTCGGCCATCGTGAACATGGCGGTGAAAGGGTACGTAAAGATCGTGGAGGAAAAGAAAAAAAGCTTTTCCCTGGTGCGCACGGAAAAAGACGCCTCGGTCCTTTCATCCCGGGAGAAAAAGATCGCGGATCATCTTTTCGGGGCGTCGGATCGCATCGCGTTGAAAAACAAAAACCACGCGACCATCGGCAAGGCCGTCAAGGCGTTCAAGACCGGGCTGAAGCTCGATTTTGAAAAGGCTTATTTTGCCACCAACCGGAATTACTTCATCCCCGGGGCGGCCATTACCGTGCTCACGCTGGCCGGCATGGCCCTTTCCTCTTTGGACAACCCCGGCGCCGGATTCATGGGGCTGTGGCTCACCGTCTGGACCATCGGGTGCACGGCGCTGTTTTTCCGCATCAAAAACACCTGGAAAGCGGCCCGGGGCGGAGGGATCACCACCAAGGGGTCGGCCCTGTTCATAACGCTTTTCGGGATCCCCTTTTTCCTGGGCGAGATCGCGGGGATCGGGGTCTTTGCGGCCCAGACGTCGATCCGGGCCGTTGTGGCGCTTGTGACCATGGCGCTGTTGAACCTGCTCTTTTACCACCTCCTCAAGGCCCCTACCCTGTTGGGCCGCAGGATCATGGACCGGATCGAAGGGTTCAAGCAGTACCTTTCCACGGCCGAGGCACACCGGTTCCGGGTGCTCCATCCCCCGGAGAAGACGCCGGAACTCTTCGAGAAATACCTGCCCTATGCCCTGGCCCTGGACGTGGAACATGAATGGAGCGAGCAGTTTTCGGATGTCCTGGCCGCGGCCGGAAAGGACGGGCGGGCCTATTCCCCCGCCTGGTACAGCGGGCGGTCTTTTTCCGATCTCGGGACGTCGGGGTTTGCCTCCAACCTGGGATCGGCGTTCTCCGGGGCGGTGGCGGCGTCGGCCACGGCGCCGGGGTCGAGTTCCGGAAGCGGCGGGGGCGGCTCCTCGGGCGGCGGGGGCGGCGGCGGGGGCGGCAGCGGCTGGTAGCCCCCGTGATCTTCCCGGAGGCCCCCCGGTCTATCGGAGCGTTTGATAATATAACGCGGAAACCACGGCCCAGACCAGGACCAGGGCGGTGGCAAAGGCGCATGCGGCGGCCAGCATCTTATGGGCCACGGTTTCGCGCTTCCGTTCGCTGTATCCCATCAAATATCCCATGGCGGCCCCGGCGATGAGCCCGCCCCCGTGTCCCCAGTTGTTGATCCCGGGAAAGAGCAGGCCGAAGATGAAGATCCCCAGGGTCCATGCGCCCAGCTGGCGGTAGATGGCCATGCCGTAGTTACCCCCCAGGCTCCTGCCGAAGTACAGGCTCGCCCCGATGAGGCTGCACAAGGCGGCGCTGGCGCCGATGGTGAAGGTCACCCCCGCAAAATAGGAAGCGATAAATCCGAAAGCCCCGCCCAGGGTGTACAGGATGATCATCCGGTTGACCCCGTATTCCCGGACCACCAGGGGGGCGATCTGGTTGAAGGCGAACATGTTGAAAAAGATGTGCAGGATGGATCCGTGCAGGTAATTGGCGGAGATCACCGTCCACCAGCGGTTCAGCTCCCCGATGGGGATGGTGCCGGTGGCCCCCAGCAGGAGAAGACTCCGGTTTTCCGGGGACAAAAACATGAGCGGGTTGTAGGAAAACCGGGGGATCATGGGATTCAGAAGCAGCGAGATGACGTACATGCCGGCATTGAGATAAATGATCCAGCGGATGATCTGAAAGGGGTCTTTCAACCCCCGGGTCCAGAAATTGTATTTCAAGGGCGACGCCGGGTGCTTCAGGCCGCAATAGGGGCACCGGGGCTCGTCTTTGCTGATGAGTTTCCGGCAATTGGGGCAGAGAATGGAAGCGCGCATGGAATCCTTTCATTGATGGGCGTTTGGGGTTCTTGATATCATCCGGGCATGCGATTGTAAAGGGAGGGGGTCGAGGGGTCAAGGGTTCGAGGGTTCAAGGGGTCGAGGGTTCAAGGGGTCGAGGGTTCAAGGG
>CAZQUR010000181.1:0-3028 GCA_964596535.1 uncultured Desulfobacteraceae bacterium | reverse complement strand
GTGAGCACCCGGTAGGTGTCCTCGGAAAAATCCTGGTGGCCGGGGGTGTCGAGCAGGTTGATTTCAAAATCGCGGTAGTTGAACTTCATCACCGAGCTGGTGACCGAGATGCCGCGTTCCTGTTCGATTTCCATCCAGTCGCTGACGGCATGCCGGGACGTCTTGCGGGCCTTGACCGATCCCGCCATCCGGATGGCGCCGCCGAAGAGCAGTAGTTTTTCGGTGAGGGTGGTCTTTCCGGCGTCCGGATGGCTGATGATGCCGAATGTCCGCCGGCGGTCCACTTCGAATTTGCTGACACTGTTGTCGGAATTGGCTTTCATCTATATCTCGTCATTCGATCGCCTTTTTTATTGGACCCAATCCCGCAGGACGCGCGCCCTTATCCGCCCTCGTCCTGCAGGTATGTTCTGCATCACCGGTGCTACGCAACGTGCCCCTTGTCCTCGACGGCCTTCATGCTCAGCCGGATCTTGCCGCGCGGGTCGATGTCGAGTACTTTTACCACCACCGCCTGGCCTTCCTTCAGCAGGTCCGTGACTTTCTCCACCCGCTGGCTGGACAGTTGCGAAATATGCACCAGCCCGTCGGTTCCGGGCAAAATTTCCACAAAGGCGCCGAAGTCCATGATCTTTTGAACCGTGCCGTTGTAGACTTTGCCGATTTCCGCCTCCGCCGTAATGTCGCCGATTCTTGCCGCCACGGCCGCGCCGCGGTCACCATCCGGCGCAAAGATGCTCACCTTCCCGGAATCCTCCACGTCGATCCGCACCTCGAATTCCGCGCTCAAAGCCTTGATCATCTTGCCTCCCGGACCGATGATGTCACGGATTTTATCCGGATTGATCTGCAGAACGAGCAGCTTGGGGGCATGGGCCGGGAGTTCCGGCCTCGGCGCGGCAATGGCCTCTTGCATCCTGTTCAGGATGTGGAGGCGGCCCTGCCGGGCCTGGGTCAGGGCTTTGCCCATGATGTCTCTTGAAACGCCTTCGATCTTGATGTCCATCTGCAGGGCCGTCACGCCATCATCGGTGCCGCACACCTTGAAGTCCATGTCGCCCAGATGGTCTTCGTCCCCGAGAATGTCGGAAAGGACGATGACGTCGTTCGATTCCTTGATCAATCCCATGGCCACCCCGGCCACCGGCTTTTTGATCGGCACGCCGGCATCCATGAGCGCCATGCTGCCGCCGCAGACCGTGGCCATGGAGGATGACCCGTTGGATTCGGTGACCTCAGAGACGATCCGCAGGGTGTAGGGAAAGGCTTCCCGGTCGGGCAGGACCGCTTGGATGGCCCGGGCCGCCAGGGCGCCGTGACCGATATCGCGGCGGCTGGGACCCCGCAGGAAGCGTACTTCTCCCACACAATAGGGCGGAAAATTGTAATGCAGCATGAAGGGGTTGAAGGACATCCCGTCCAGCAATTCGACCCGCTGCTCGTCCAAGGCACTCCCCAGCGTGGCGGTGACGACGGCCTGGGTTTCCCCCCGGGTAAAAAGGGCGGATCCGTGGGTTCGGGGCAAAAAAGCCGCCTCACACGTGATGGGGCGGATTTCGTCCAAACGTCTCCCGTCGATTCTGGCGTTTTCCTTAACGATCCTCTCGCGCATCATGTGTTTGCTGAGCGCTTTAAGAAGGGATTTGATCTCGGCGACCGGCCATTCGGGGTATTCCACCCCCAAATCGCCGGCCAGCTTTTCCCGTAATTCCCGAAAACGGTTTTCACGTTCCTTTTTGTCCGCGATGGAAATGATCTGGCGTATATCGGCGGCGGCCAGGTTCGCGATCTTTTTTTCGAAATCTGGGTCCACCGGTTGGGTTTCAACGATCATTTTGGGTTTGCCCACGGCTTCCCTCAGCGTGTCCTGAATATCCAGCAGCGGCTGAAGGGCCTGATGGCCGAAAAAAATACCATCAAGAACCACTTCCTCGGCAAGGCTGTCGGCCCCGCCTTCCACCATGACCACCGCATTGCGGGACCCGGCCACGATCAAGTCCAGGCGGGATGTCTCCTGCTGGGCCGGCGTGGGGTTGAGGATGTACTGCCCATCGATGTAGCCCACACGGACGCCGGCAATCGGTCCGGAAAACGGGATATCGGACACCATTAAAGCGCTGGAGGCGCCCAGCATGGCCGAAAGGTCCGGATCGTTTTCCCGGTCGGCCGACAAAACAGTGGCGATGACCTGGGTTTCGTTGCCGTAGCCGGGGGCAAAAAGCGGCCGGATGGGCCGGTCGATGAACCGGCAGGTCAGGATTTCCTTTTCACTCGGCCTCCCGATCTCGCGCCGGAAATAGCTGCCGGGAATCTTGCCCACCGCATAAAACCGTTCCTGATATTCCACGGTCAGGGGAAGAAAGTCGATATCGGTTTTGGCATCGGGCGCGGCGGTTGCGGTCACCAGAACCACCGTTTCACCGTAAGTGACCAGGACCGCGCCGTTGGCCTGTTTGGCCAGGCGGCCGGTTTCAACGGTCAAGGGCCTGCCGCCCAGTTCGGTTGTTACCTTTTTGTACATGTGTTCTCCTTTTGAGTTGTCTGCGTTTGTTTAATCTTCCTGCATGCCTTTGCCGGTGGAACCATTCCCACCGGGATAAACGCCGATCTTGGAGGCCGCGCGGTAAGCTTCGGACCCTCGCGACAGAAAGACCGTTTTTTGCCTTACGAAATGGCTTTTTCCGCTTCCGAAAAGCGGTGGATTCCGGACACGTAAATGCGATGTGAGAAAAAAAGCACGTTGAAATATAAGCGACGCTTTTTATAGCCGGGAACTCGCCACTTTTTTCTCGGATGAAATGAAAATATTCAGGGTGGGGTCATACAGGAAGGCGCATTGTTGTGCGCAGTCCTCGGGGCAGCGGCGGGGAAGAGCGCACACAAACCGAATTTTTTCAATTCTTTCTTACTCTCATCATAATTCATAATCCGCGGATTATATTCAAGCCCTCCTTAGATGTCAATTGAAAAAAATTTTGGCACGCCAAATGCAAGTCTTATGATAAGACGCATGGCTGGAGAATCAACG
>CAZQUR010000180.1:0-3030 GCA_964596535.1 uncultured Desulfobacteraceae bacterium | reverse complement strand
TTTGAAAATCCGGAAGCCTTTTTGGAGCGGATCCTTGACGCGGCCGGCATGAAAAAAGGAGGCGACTCATGAACCGACGGCACTTCTGTAGTACGCTCATCGTTCTTTGTTTCTTTTTTTCACCAAAGGCCTTGGCCCTGTCCGACGCATTCAAGGACACCATTTACAATCCGGGGAAACTCAAACCGGTGGACAGTGTCCTGAAGGTCAAGGTGGGGGAGCCGGCCCCGGACTTTGCGCTTCCCAGTATCACCGGAACACGCGTCTCCTTGAAGGATTTCAAAGGAAAGAAAAACGTGGTGTTGTCCTTTGTCCCGGCGGCGTGGACCCCGGTCTGCTCGGACCAGTGGCCCGGATACAACATCGCCGAGGACCTTTTCGAGGCCCGCAACACCATGCTCCTGGGAATTACGGTGGACAATATCCCCACGCTTTTTGCCTGGACCCGGCAGATGGGGGATCTATGGTTCCCCGTGCTTTCCGATTTCTGGCCCCACGGCGCCACGGCCCAACGGTACGGGATCCTGCGTTCGGACGGGACGAGCGAGCGGGCCCTGTTTGTCATCGATAAGGCCGGTTTCCTGCGCTATATCGACGTCCACGATATCAATCAGCGGCCGGACCTGGGTGTTTTAATGAAGGAACTGGAAAAAACAAGCGGCGCGTCACCGCCATAAAGAGCGGGGCTTCGCGGTCAGGAAAAGATTCATTTCAAGATCGCTTCCCTCGAGGCCGCCTTAGACAGGGATTGGGGGAGGCGTTTCGGTTGATGACGGAAAACGATACCCATGGCCAAAACAACGCCACAAGGGGCCAATCGCCTGATCCACGAGAAGAGCCCGTACCTGCTTCAGCATGCCTATAATCCCGTAGACTGGTACCCCTGGTCGGCGGAGGCGCTAATGCGGGCCAAGGCCGAAGAAAAACCCATCCTCCTTTCCATCGGGTATTCCACCTGTCACTGGTGCCATGTCATGGAGCGCGAATCCTTCTCCGATGCCGAAATCGCCCGCTTGATGAACACGCATTTCGTCTGTATCAAACTGGACCGGGAAGAACGGCCGGACCTGGACCAGATCTATATCACGGCCGTCTCCGCCCTCCACGGGTCCGCCGGGTGGCCCCTGAACGTCTTTCTGACTCCGGATCTCAAACCCTTTTACGGGGGCACCTATTTTCCGCCCCGGCGGCGGCCCGGCATGCCCTCCTGGAAGGATATTCTCGAACTTTTGGCCAACGCATGGAACGATCCGGGGCAACGGGAAAAGATCCTTAATTCCGCCGGAAAGATCCATGCCGTGGTGCAAAATCACCTGAGGGGGAACCCCGTGGCCGCCCCCTTGGACGCCGCCCTCTTGGACGATACCTTCCATGCACTCGAAGCGCAATACGATTCCACCTGGGGCGGATTTTCCCCGGCCCCCAAATTCCCCTTGCCGTCCGTTTCGGCCTTTTTGTTTTTTTACCACGCCCGTTTTCGAGAAAAGGGAAAGAAAGACTCCCGGCAGGGCCGAAAGGCTTTGGAAATGGTACTTTTCACCCTGAAATGTATGGCAAAAGGGGGGATTTTCGACCCCATCGGCGGCGGATTTCACCGGTACGCCACCGACGGCAAATGGCGCATCCCCCACTTTGAAAAGATGCTCTACGACAACGCCCAACTGGCTTCCACCTACCTGACGGCCTTTCAAATCACCCGGGACCCTTTTTTCAAAGCCATTGCCGAAATGACCCTGGACTGGGTGAGTCGGGAAATGACGCATCCCGGGGGAGGCTTTTTCAGCGCCCTGGATGCCGACAGCCTCCCTTCTGAAAAAGAAAGGCGATCCCCGATCCCCGGCGCCGGAGAAAAGCGGGAAGGGGTCTTTTATGTGTGGACCCTGCCCGAAATCATCGACATCCTCGGGGAAACGGAAGCAGCCCTTTTTTCCCACCGTTACGGAGTTCAACCCGCCGGAAATGCGGAACTGGATCCCCACGGGGCGTTTTTCGGAAAAAACATCTTGTTCCAGGCACACACCCTTGAGGAAACCGCCCGCACGTTTCAAATTTCAAAGGCCGCCGCCCGAACCCGGCTGGATGCCGCCCGAACCCGGCTGCTGGACGTGAGGAACCGGCGGCCCGCCCCGCATCTCGACGATAAAATCATCACGGCGTGGAACGGTCTCATGATCTCCGCCTGGGCCAGGGCGTATCAGATCCTCGAAAAGCCGTTCTGCCTCCAGCGGGCCATTGATGCCGCGGAATTTATCTGGAACGCCCTTTATGACCGTCATAAAAGCCGTCTTTTCCGGATCTGGCGGAAAAATGAACGGAAAATTCACGGAATGGCGGAAGATTACGCGGCCTGTATCCAGGGGTTCATCGACCTCTACGAGGCGGACTTTGACCTGAAATGGCTTGAAAGGGCCGAAACCCTGGGGCGGATTTTGTTAGAAGACTTCTTTGATAATACACAAAACGGGTTTTTCATGAATCCGGCATCGGAGACGGAACCCATCGGGATCCGCATTAAGGAAATCCACGACGGCGTCATCCCCTCGGCGGCGTCCATGGCCGCCCTGGCTCTTTTCCGGCTGTATCAATACACCCGCAAACAAGCGTTTTTCAACACCGCCAACGCCGCCGTGGAATCGGTGGTCCCGACCCTGCGACAACATCCCGCCGCCGCCCCCTTAATGTTGACCGCCGCCGATTTTATCCTGGAAAAATCGCTTCAGATCCTGATTTTTGGAAATCCCGAAGACGCCGCCACCCGAGAAATGGCCCGTCTCGCCCGGGATTTTTACCATCCCACCCGGACCGTCATCTGGGTCGATTCCCCACGGCGCCGCCGGGAATGGGCGAAGCGGATCCCTTTTATCGCCCATATTCCCCTTGAAGACCACGGACCCAAGGCGTATTTATGCGTTGATCAGAGGTGCTCGCTGCCCGTGGAGGACCCGGAAGCCTTGAAGGCGCTATTACCGTTTCATGATGCGGCTTGAAACGGGCCAAAAAAACAGGTGAATCTTGCATGGTTAATGGAAT
>CAZQUR010000179.1:0-3059 GCA_964596535.1 uncultured Desulfobacteraceae bacterium | reverse complement strand
CGGTCCAGAAAACTCAACTGCTTAATGGTCGAATCGGTCATCACGCCTCCTTTATTAAAATGGAATGGATTCGGGATCGGTCCTTATATTGCAAGCCCGTATTTTTCTTGGATGCATCCGGCTTTTCCCGACTCTGCTTTCGGCACAACACGTCGGGATCCATTTCCAGGATCTTTTCCAACCGTTTCCGGTCGGCCAGTATTTTCGGCTCCGTGTGTAAAAATCCCATCAACCATTGAAGCGCCGCTTTGGCTGCCGGCGGTGCCTGCGTTCCGGCTACCCGATAATACATCCAGCGGCCGTCTTTTCGACCCACAATCAGCCGGGCGGCGCGTAAAACGGCCAGGTGTTTGGAGACCGTGGAAGGGGCCAGTCGGATCAGCTCGATAAGCTGGCACACGCACAGTTCCCGGCCGTCAAGCGCGGCCAGGAGTCGAACCCGGTTTTCATCGGATAAGGCCTTGGTAACGGTCATCAGTTCAAACAAGCCGATCTCCTTTTTTCCGTCGCCATGGGGACGGCCTCAACTTTAATATCTATAATTCGCCACATAACGAAATTAATGGTAACACTCTTCCGTTTTCCTGTCAACCCGAAGGGGTGCTGAAAACGGACAAAAAATTCCAGGGCGCTCTATTTCGCCCGATCGCAATTTTTCGCATTCTGCTGCTTGGTAAAAATGCGGTCCCAAGCCGGTTCAGGCAACGGAAACGGCGCGACAAACCGGCTGCGGCGCGCCGGCGCCGTGGGGCGTCATAACCACCTGCCATACCTGGTTGCTCCTGGCCCGGAAGGCCCCGGCGCAAGACAGCAGGTAATATTCCCACATCCGCTTGATACGATCATCGTATTTTTCCCGCAGCCGGGGCCAGGCCTCTTGGAAATTGCGGTTCCAGGCCATTAGAGTGCGGTCATAGTGAGGGCCCAGGTTGTGCCAGTCCTCGATCACGAACAGCCCTTCCGCCGCCTTTGCGATCTGGGCGATGCTGGGGAGCATGCCGTTGGGAAAGATATATTTCGTGATCCAGGGGTCGCATCCGGTACTCGATGTGTTCCTCCCGATGGTGTGCAGGAGGAAAATCCCGTTATCTTTCAGACTCCGCCGGATCGTTTCCATAAAGATCCGGTAATTCTTTTGCCCCACGTGTTCGAACATACCCACGGACACGATCTTGTCGAAACGCCCGGTAATCGCGCGGTAATCGCAATCAAGAAACGTGACGGGCAACCCCCGGCAGTCGTTTCGGGCGTATTCCAATTGTTCCGAAGAAATGTTGACCCCGGTCACCGCGCATCCGAAGCGTTCCGCGGCGTACCGGGCCAATCCGCCCCAGCCGCACCCGATGTCCAGGAGATGATCCGCAGGGCCGAGATTCAATTTGCGGCAAATCAGATCGAGCTTAGCCGGTTGCGCCTGGTTCAAATCGTCCGTGTTCTGAAAATACCCGCAGCTGTATTGATGATACGAATCCAGAAAAGAGAAAAAGAAATCGTTTCCGAGATCATAATGGTGTTTTGCGATCCTGCGGGCGCGCGCCTTGGATTGCAGGTTGAACAACACGGCCGGCAATAAACGGAGCTGATACCGCAGGCTCCCCCGGACCTTATCCTCCAGGCCGACGCACAGCAGCCGGCGGATCATTTCATCCACCTGCCCGCAGTCCCACCAGCCGTCCATGTAGGATTCGCCCAGCCCCAGGTTCTTGTCCCGAATCACCCGGCGGTACCAGCGCGCATCGTGCACCCGGATATCCCACGGATTCTCCCCGTTGATCCGGATACCGGCCGTTTCCAACAGGTCCCGTACCGTATCGGCGATCATCGCATCCCCCCGTTAAAAAAATCGAAAAGACGGATTGCGCATCATTCAAAGGTAATTCCGATATGACCCACTTTTTTACACAGCGATTCGGAAAGCAATCCGGCTTCTATTCGACACACATGAAGCACACCGCACGGCACGAGGCAGGTGCTGCTGCATCTGAATTCTCTGGCCTTGTTGATGATGTAATTTTCCTTTATATCCAGAATATCCATGATGGGTACCTGCATGTGAGACATTCGACCGATCTTTTCGCAGGAGGTCACAATATCAACGGCAATGGTCTCACCGTTTTTCCTGCCCTCGATGACATGATCAAAACCGCATATCCCGGAATGGACAATCGCTTTGGCCATCAATTGCTCCTCAGTTTGTTTCCCTTTTTCAAATGGATTTCAATGCCGGATGAGTGCCTCCAATACGTAGCGTCTCAGTTCTCTTTGGACCGGAAAGGCATCCCGCCCATTTTCATGCCCATGGATTTCATCAGGTTCATGCAGAAAGGCATCATTTCGGACATCATCTTCTGTGAGTCGTTTGCAAACATCTCCGCCATGGAAGGCATCGCCTCTTTCATGAACGCAAGTTTTTCCTCGTGGGTAAGCGCCTTGAAATCCTGCACCAGTTTTCGAATTTTTTCCATACGATTCCTCCGTTTATGGATTCATTTTTCATAGAATTTAATCGGTTCCCGGCGGTATACAAAGAACCGGATGCGTGATGAATCGAAGCACTTTTTCGGCGGTGCTTCCAAAAAATATCCGTTCCGTATCCGCCGCCCTGCCGCAACTCCCCAAGATGATCATATCCACGTTAAATTCCCTTGCCTTCCGGATGATTTCAAGATAGGGGATCCCTTCGCTGACCACCATATCCACCTGGAAGTCGTTTTCTTTTTCCTCTTCGACAAATTGTTTCAAACTTTTTTTGCCATTGAGGAAAAGCGCTTCTTTGATTTTGCCCTTTTCACCCAATCCGTTTACAATGCAGCGTTTGACGAAATCGGCATCGATCACATGGAGTGCGACGATCCTTTCGATATCGCCCCGGAATATCTTACATGCCTTGCGATACGCATCTTTCGAACAATCGGAAAAATCCAGCGCGACAAGGATCGTTTTTTTCCTCTTTTCGTTACCGTTGACGATGTTCTGATTCATAAATGCTTCCTGATTCCAATTTGTTAAACTTTTTCCAGTTCAAATTCATCTGGACAACAACTTCGAAGCTTTACATC
>CAZQUR010000178.1:0-3113 GCA_964596535.1 uncultured Desulfobacteraceae bacterium | reverse complement strand
GGGAACGGGTGCGGGAGCGTCTCATTCGATCCGGGTACGGCATGTTGGCCAACCAGATGGGCCAGGCCCTCCTGGGCACCGTAAACAGCATCTGCGGGACCCTTTTGGGCCGATTTGCTTTTGAAATCGGGCTTTCCCCCCAATTGCAGGTGATCCCGGAAGAAGATGTTCAACTCATGTTCAATCGAACGTTGGACGATGCCGTGCCCGCAACAGACGTGCGCCGGTTGAATGAACTTTCTTTTCGGATGGGTTTTAAAAAACAATGGGACAAAAAAGACTGGCGCACGGATCTGAAAGAAATCGTGAGTGCGGCCCGGGCGAACAATGTGTCTCCCGATGATCTTGACGCATGGGGTGAAACCAGTGCCGGAACGATTCTTTCCCATTTCCCTAATCCATCCAACGAAGATCTGTGGAACCGGCTCGAACATGCCTTAAATGAAGCCCTTGGCGCCATTCCGGCGAAAGAAGATCAAACAAGAGCGACGCAAAAATACATTTCTTTTTTGCATGACCAGAAAACCCGGATCACGGAAAGGCGGCTGCCCTGGTCCGATTGGGTCAAGTTGAGCAAGGAAACACCCGCCCAAAAAAGCCGGGAAGCATCCGAAGAAATCCGGACGGCGGCCGCTTTTTACGACCGGCACCCCCAGCTTCATGAAGACATCCAAAATTACTGCCGAACCCTTTTCAAAGTGGCGGCCGAGGCGTTACGGAAATACCAGGAAACAAAAGAACGCCTGGGCATGATCGATTTCATCGACCAGGAACAGCGGCTCCTCTATGCTCTCGAACGGCCGGAAGTATTCGAACCCCTGAAAGAGGAACTGGAGCTGTTGCTGGTGGATGAGTTCCAGGACACCAGCCCCATCCAATTGGCGCTTTTTTTAAAGCTGGCGGAAGCGGCCCGGGAAGCCGTCTTTGTCGGGGACATCAAGCAGGCCATTTACGGTTTCCGGGGGAGCGATCCGGACCTGATGCTGGCCGTCCAGCGCGAAATCGAACACCAGGGCGACCGGATCCATATTTTGCAGACGTCTTACCGCTCCCGGCCGGCCCTGGTCGATTATACCAACGCCCTTTTTATTCCGGCTTTCTCGAGCCACATCCCGGAAGACCAGGTCCGGTTGACCCCCTTCCGAAAGGAAGTCGCCGCTGATCCCGCGGTGGCCCACTGGATCCTGTGCGGAAACAATGCCGCATCGCACCATGACGCCCTGGCCCTGGGCATCGAACGTCTCGTTGGTTCCGGGTACCGGGTCGAGGACAAAGAGTCCCGTTCTCCGAGAAAGGTACGCCACGGAGACATCGCGGTTCTCGCCAGGACCAATTACAACGTGTCGGCAATCGCCCGGACACTGGCGAAAAGGGGCATCCCCATCCAGATGGAGCGGCCGGGCCTGCTCCAGGCACCGGAGGCGCGCCTTGCCCTGGCATGCCTGCGCAGGCTGGCGGACGCGAACGACACCCTGGCAGGCGCCGAGATCGTTTCGCTTTCCGACTGCAGCGCACCCGAAACCTGGATAGAGGAACGCCTCCGGTACTTGGAATCCGAAACGCCGGAGCAAGACCGGAAAGCGGCGGAAGGGTTTGAACATCCTGTTTTAGGAGCCATTTCCCGGACGCGGGACCGCATCCGGGAACTCTCGCCTTCGGAAGTATTGTCCGCCGTAATGGATGCGGCCCAGGTACGGCACATCGTTTCAACATGGGGTCCCAATTCCTGGCGGGTGCGGCAACGCCTCCAAAACCTGAATGCCCTGATCGGTTTTGCGGAAAAGTTCGAGGACCACTGCGTCACCCACCAAAAGGCAGCCACCATTGCCGGGCTTTTGAACTGGTTGGAAAAATTGAAAACCGCAAAACTGGACACCCAGCCCGGCGATCCGGGATCCGATGCCGTCCATATCCTGACCCATCACCGGGCCAAGGGGCTCGAGTGGCCCGTGGTGATCGCCATGGATTTAAACAGCGACCTCAAGTCTCAGATCTGGGGCTTGAACGTGATTTCCGAAAACCCCCGGGTGGACCTGCAGAACCCCCTGTCGGGCCGGTCCCTCCGGTTCTGGCCGTATCCCTTCGGCGGGCAAAGATCAGAAATCCCTGTGGTCGAAACGCTGAATCAATCCGAAATCGGTAAAACTTGCGCGCAGCGGGATAAAGCCGAATCCATCCGGCTTCTTTACGTCAGCCTGACCCGGGCCCGGGATCTCCTGGTGATCCCCCTGCCGGGAAAAAAACCCACCGGTGAATGGATGGAACTCCTGCAGGCGGGCTGGATGCTGCCCGCTGGCGATACGCTTGCGTTACCGGACGGCAACCGGATTCCTTTGGCGTGCTGGAAACTGGATGCATCCGAAAAACAGGATACAGGAGAACCCGCACCGTTTCAGCCTTTCTGGTTTTCCGGCAACCAAGCCTTTTCGGAAAAATTGCCGGCGGTTTTAAACCCTTCCGGCGTTGCCCCTTGTCCGGAAGCCCGCATCGCAGCGCGCTTGGCCACGGGAACGCCTCTGCACATCACCGATACCCAAGCGACGGAATCCCTGGGAACGTTTCTGCACCACGTTCTTGCCGCCGAAGCGGTCAACCCGTTGCAAAAAGACGCCCTTGAAAAAGTGGAAAACGCCGTTGCCTGCTGGGGGTTAAGCCGAAATCTGGATGCCGGTGCCGTCCTTGTCGCGGTTCGGGATTTTTTCAGAACCATCCGGGTGAAATTCAAACCCCGCCGAACCCTGGCCGAATACCCGGTGACCCACGTTCTACAAAACGGTCAATTCGTCAACGGCTGGGTGGACCTGATCCTGGAAACCGAAAACGGCTGGGTGATCATCGATCACAAGTTCACCGAAAAAACAAAAGATGATCTTGATGATGAAGCCTTGAAATATTCCGGTCAGCTCAAGGCCTATAAAGACGCCGTCGAAGCGGCCACGGCCAAGACAGTGATCGCTTGCTGGATTCACTTTTTGACCCACGGGGAGATGTTGCAAGTCGAATTTCAATAAGTCGTGGGAAAACAACTCGACAGGCTGAAAAAATGAGTGTACCTATTGTAAATTGTTACTGGGTGATTCCCGGAAGACTGCTTGCTGGAGAATATCCCAGAA
>CAZQUR010000177.1:0-3116 GCA_964596535.1 uncultured Desulfobacteraceae bacterium | reverse complement strand
AATGAAAGGCCAGAAGCTGTATGCCCACGTCAATCTCGCGAAAGGAGAACGTTCGGGACTGTCCAACCTGGCAAGTGAGTTCCTCCAGGGCACGTAAACGGGGGGCGATCTTAAGGAGAACACTTTTGCAGCCGCCGTCCGGCCTCAGGAAGGCTTTCAGGAAAATGGAGACCCTTTAAACACCATGATGATCTTGTACGGCATTCAGACCACGGGAAACGGGCATGTCTGCCGCTCCCGGGAAGTCATCGCCTGTCTGAAAGCGATGGGGCACGAGGTCCATGTCCTTTTCAGCGGAAAGGATCCCCGGCGATTCGAAAATCTGGAGATTTTCACGCCCGGTCGAAGCTTCGACGGGTTGACGTTCCGGACGAAAAAGGGACGGCTCCACGTCTTTTCCACCCTTTTGTCTTTGAAACTTTTCCGGTTTTATCGGGATGCGGCCCGATTGGATGCTGCCGGATACGACCTGATCATCACCGATTTCGAACCCCTTACGGCGCGCCTGGCCCGGCGGTTTCATATCCCTGCCATCGGTATCGGACATCAATATGCCTTCTACTATAATATCCCCATGGCGGCGCGATGCCGTCCATACCTGTGGATTTTAAAACGGTTTGCATTCTGCGATACGCCGATCGGCCTTCACTGGCACCATTTCAATTGTCCCATTCTGCCTCCCATTGTTCCCGAAGGACTCGAAAGGGCTCCGAAAACAGCCATGGAAAAGATCCTGGTGTACCTTCCTTTCGAAGACCCGGAAGGGGTGAAAAAGCTTTTATCCGCTTTTGATACCCATTGCTTCTACATCTACGGCATGCCCGGCGTGGATGCCGCAGAAAATGTTCAAAACCTTTGCTTCCGGCCCTTTTCACGGACCGGATTCCTCAAAGACCTGTCGGAGTGCGGCGGGGTTTTGAGCAATGCGGGGTTCGAGCTGATCAGCGAAGCGCTGCATATCGGGAAAAAGATTCTGGTCAAACCCCTGAAAGGCCAGATGGAGCAGGAGTCCAATGCCCTGGCCCTTGTCCGTCTCAAGCTGGGGGAGGTCATGGCGTCTTTGGACCGACGGTGCATTCGAAAATGGCTGAATGCGCCGCATCCGCCGGAGATGGGGTATCCCCGGACGGCAAAGATCCTCGCCCAATGGATTCATGAAGGCAGAAGAAAGGATGTCCGTCAATTGGCCGAGGAGGCGTGGCGGCGGACGGCGGGAATCGAATATCCAAGCGTTTTTGGATGAGCCGGTTTTCTCACCGGGCGTACTTTTTCAATCGTCCGGCCAAAGGCAAAAGCGTTTTCAACGCCTCCTGTGCACTTTGATACCGTTTTCCGGGATCCCGGCGGCCGGACTTGAGGATAAATCCGCGAAGGCCTTCCGGGAGATTTGCAGCCGAAGGAAGCGGATCCGGAATGTCGTGCTTGAGGTGCAGGTCCATGAGGACGTCGAACCGTTCTTCCTGAAAAGGGTGCTGCCCGGTGACCATTTGGTACGCCGTGATCCCGAGGGCGTAGAGATCGGTTCGGGCATCCAGGGGCTCGCTTAAGATCTGTTCCGGTGCCATGTAGAAGGGGGTGCCGAAAGACGTAAAGTCCTGGGTGCCGACAGGGCAGGCCAAGCCGAAGTCCAGGATCTTGATGCGGTCGTCGTTCAAAATAAAAATGTTGGTCAAGTTGACGTCCCGGTGGAGGATTCCTTTGCGATGGGCGTATTCAAGGGCGGCCAATGTCTGGACCAGGTAGTCAACCGCCGGTTCGGGCGGGATCTTCTTGAGATGCTCCAGCATTTCCTTGAGAGACCGGCCTTCCACGTACTCCATGATGATGAAGATCGTCTTGAAACGTTCCTCGATGTCGAAAACCTTGATGATGTTTTCATGGCTCAAGCCGGCGATGATCCGGGCCTCGTTTCGAAAGTTTGTTAAAAACGTTTCGTCGGCGGCCAGGTCATGACGCATCATCTTGATGGCCACGGGCATCTGGAGCCCGGTGTGCAGCCCCTTGTAAACAATGCTGTAGCCGCCCCGGCCGATGATGTCGGTGATCAGATATTTTCCGACCATCCGGTCCGCCGTGGGACGTTTGGAGTCGAAGCGGTCTGCGGTCAATTCCGTGAGAAAGGCCGACAGATCGGGATCCGCATGGGTGAGGTCGTCAAAGGTCTTTTCATCGAGAACCCAGACCTCCATGTCGGTTTCGGCCTCCACGTGGGCGGTCCGGGGCTCCCCGGTCAACATGGAAGTGATCCCCACGATATCCCCTTCCCCGCGATGCCCGGCGGGATGCAGCCGGCCGTTTTTTTCCACCAGCACGATGCAGGCCCCCCTCTGGATGATATACGCCGGGCCCACCGGATCCCCCTGGCGGATGAACCGATCCCCGGCCTTGATGTGCCGTACCTCCATCTTTTTGACCAGGGGTGTTTCGTCGTCAAGGGTGACGAATTGGAGGAACTTGGTCCGCAGGTTGGCGGTCCCTTCTTCCACTTGTACCCGTTGATAAAAATCGCATTTGAGGCAGGACGCGCGTTTTTCCGCGAAGGTTCCCTGGCATCCCCCGCCGCAAAAGGTGCCGGCCACCGCCCAGCAGAAGCGTCCCCCGGAGACACCGTCGTTGATTCCGGAATAGGAATCATCGAAGGCGGCCGGACAGACCCCGAGGTCATGGGCGTGGACGCCGCCGGGTTCTCTCCCGCATTTCATGTATTCCCAGCAGTTAAGCTTTTGGCGGGGCATGTTTCCCCCATTTGGCTTCTTTCAGGATTTTCAGGTCCGAAGCACAGGCACTCTTCCCGCCGCTTTCCCGGAACCGTTTTTCTTCGTTGAGAAAATAATCCGAAAGGGTCACTTTTTCTTTGTCGGTGAGCGCGTTTTGAATCATCGGGAAAAACAAACCGTCTTCCAGGTGGATATGGCGCCGTAATACGGCCGTATACGCGGCGAGATGTTCCAACAAGCCAATAACGGCGATTTCGTCTTTCCGAGAATACCCGTCAAGGGCGGTTTGAATTTGTTCCAGATGGTGCCTGCACCGTTCATGCTGGAATCGCAAAGCCCCGATTTCAAGATCGATGGTACCATCTTTTTTCTGTGCCAGCAATCCGAACATGAGAAACT
>CAZQUR010000176.1:0-3177 GCA_964596535.1 uncultured Desulfobacteraceae bacterium | reverse complement strand
GGCAGGCGAAGAATGCCGCGCAACGCCGCAGGTGGACTTTTTACGAAGCCATCAATCTGTCGCCATGCCGTCTCCCATCATCACCCTGACCACCGATTTCGGGCTTGCCGACGAATTCGCCGGTGTCATGAAGGGGGTGATCCTTTCCCGATGCCCGGAGGCGCGGGTGGTGGATATTTCCCACCGCATCGATCCCCAGGACATCCTCCAGGCCGCCGAGACCCTGGACGCCGCGTACCCGTATTTTCCGAAAGGGTCCGTTCACGTGGTGGTGGTGGATCCCGGGGTGGGAAGCGAACGGCGGATCCTTGCCGCCGCGGCCCGGGGGCATCTTTTCCTGGGCCCCGACAACGGCGTCCTGTGGCCGATCCTGAATGATGCTCCGGTGGATGCCCTTTTCTCGGTGACCGACAGCGCCTTTTTCTTAACGCCCGTCAGCGCCACGTTCCACGGAAGGGACATCTTTGCGCCCGCGGCCGCTTCCCTTGCCTGCGGCACCTCCCTTGCGGCCCTGGGTCCGCCGGTTTCCCCCGGGGAGATCCAGCGCCTGGAAATCCCCGTGCCGCTTCCCGAAGGACGCCACGGGCTTACGGGACGCGTGACGGCCGTGGACCGATTCGGCAACCTGATCACCAATATCCGCCGGGAGCATCTCGAGAAAGCGGCCGCCGGCCGTTCATGGCACGAGCTCCGGGTGGAAATTCAGAAACACCGGATTCGGGGAATTTCGAATACTTACATGCATGCGGAAAAGGGTGCACTTTTGGCGCTGGTGGGGAGCCGCAATCGGCTCGAAGTGGCCCTTTGCTGCGGAAACGCCGCAAAACGGCTGGGCGTCAGGAAAGGGGATCCGGTCCGGTTGATTTTCGAAGATCCGCCCCCGAAGCGCCGTTCCAGCAAAACTCCGCCAGAAGAGGGAAGTGATCGGAAGGGTACCCCCCGTCAAACGCCTCGGTGATCACCCGGGTGCGAAGCGGGACGATATCCCCCCGGTAAAGGATCCAGTCAATGTGCCCCACGTCCGTTTTCCCGGAAAATCCATGGAAGGTGGGCGGGTAGTAGGGCGAAAACGCGTTCTTGAATACCAGGGCGTCTGTTGAATCCGGATCTTCCGGGGCGGTCAATGCGGCATGGCAGGGGGCGTCCGGGGTGGCGTTGAAATCCCCCATCAGAATCACCGGTGCGTCCGCGCATTTGTCTTTCAGGCGGTGTTGAATAATATGCACGCTCCGGAGCTGGACCCGGGCGTCAAAATCGAGATGCGTGGAAACACACATCAGGCAGCGGTCTTTACGGGTGAAGGCGCCGTAGGTGCATTGACGGGGCCACTTGCTTTCCGGGAAACGACTCGGAACATTCGGGGTGTCGCTCAAAAAGAAATGGTCCGCCCAACGGCAGACCCAGGAATCCGGGTAGAAAAGCACGTTGTTTTGCCAAAACGGCGGCGCCGGAAAGCGTTTTCCGATATGTCGATGCCCCGGAAGGACATTGCATAAAAATTCGATCTGAAACGCGTTGGCCTCCTGAAACGCGATGAAATCCGGATGGTAGTGTTCAAACACGGAACATAAGCGATTTTTACGGATTTCCCAGCGGTTGTCTCCGTCGTCGGCCAGGCCGAATCGAAGATTCAGGGACATGACCGAAAAATCAGGGGCCGGTTTTTGGCTGGATTCCCTTTGATGTGGATGTGTCATGATGCCTTTGACCGGAGTCTACCACAACCGCGCCGGTCTTGAAACCGGTTTTCACAAAAAGGAAAATGCGCCGGAAGGCGGGTTTACCGTTGATCAGACAGCGAATTTGGTGTAAAGACCCATGGCCGACGGCGGCGGGAAAAACTGCCCCCGGGTATTTGCAGGCGGGTTCCATCAAGACGAAAGGATTGAAATGCAAACCGGATCCCAGCCCTCCAAACATCGAAAAACGCTTACGGATTGGGCAAAGCATGCGTCCAAAGGCTTTCTGGAGCCCTTGGCGGGATTCCTTTTCAGGATGGGCGTGGAACCCAATTTTTTGTCTTTCGCGGGATTCCTTCTCGCCCTTGCATCCGGGGTGCTGGCGGCGCTGGGCCGATTCCCCCAAAGCGGTTTGATGCTGTTGTTCTCGGGCATCCTGGACGCCCTCGACGGGACCCTGGCCCGCCTGGCGGGGAAAGCATCTGGTTTCGGGGCGTTTTTCGACTCCTTCATGGATCGATACTCCGAAGCGGCCCTTTTTTTCGGGATGGCCTGCTGGGCCACTTTTGAAAACCGGCACGATCTGGTGCTCCTGGTGATCCTTTCTCTGGTGGGATCCGTCATGGTCAGTTATGCCCGGGCCCGGGCCGAAGGATTGGGGATTGCCTGCAACGTCGGGCTGTTTTCCCGCATGGAAAGATTCATTGTTTTGATCGGGGCCCTTTTGTCGGGACAGCTTTTTTGGGGACTCCTTTTCCTTGCCCTGATGGCCAATGTCACCGCCTTCCAGCGGCTCTTCCACGTGGCCAAGGAATCGCGGGCCGGACAACCCCTTGCCGGCCCTTGAGGGAGACCTATTTCCTTGAACTTGAACAAAAATGAACATTTTTCAAATGTTTCTGAGGGGAAAAAACCGGGCATTTTTTTCTTGACATAAGCGACCGGATTAAAATAAAATTATAAGATTGTAAATCCGATGGACCGGACGCGTCGCGGAGGTTTTTTCCGCTGTGGAAACGATCAATTCCGGTGAGAGAAAAAGGAGTATTCAAGTTGAAGGGTTATACGAAGAGCGCAAAAAAGACGGAAAACCCGGAAAAATGGTATGTGGTGGATGCCAGAGGCGTGGTTCTCGGGAGGCTGGCATCCGTGGTGGCATCCCGTCTCCGGGGAAAGCATCACCCCCTGTTCACCCCCCACGTGGATATGGGGGACCACATGGTCGTCATCAATGCGGACAAGGTCGTTTTGACCGGGAAAAAGTTGGCCCAGAAGCGATACTACCGCCATACCGGATATATCGGGGGACTCAAGACCACCACGGCGAAAACCCTTTTGGAAAAGCGTCCCGAAGACATTGTGCGCTTCGCCGTCAGGGGGATGCTCCCGAAAAACCGGCTGGGGCGCGCCCTCTTCAAGAAACTGAAGGTGTATGCCGGAGAGGAACACCCCCATACGGCACAGCAACCCGAGCCCCTTACCATTCAACAGTGAACGA
>CAZQUR010000175.1:0-3255 GCA_964596535.1 uncultured Desulfobacteraceae bacterium | reverse complement strand
CCCTTGAACCCTCGACCCCTTGAACCCTTGAACCCTCTTTAAAGCTACCATCACCCGGTTCCGGATTTCAACCCCTTTTCCCGATTCCGGATTCTCCCTTGTGCCGCGTTCCGATATCCGTTATATCCGTGTCCATGGATAAACTCTGGGAAATCCGCACCCTCCGCCCGGAAAGGGTTCAACAATTGGCACGGGAAGCGCGGATCGACCCGATCCTTGCCACACTCCTGGTCAACCGGGGTATTTTTGATCCGGCCGAAGCCGAAACATTCATGTCCCCCCGGTTAACCGACCTTCGCCCGCCCTTCGCCCTGAAAGACGCTCCGGAAGCCGCCCGGCGTATCCTTCAGGCGGTTGCCCGGCGGGAAAAAATCTTAGTTTTCGGCGACTATGATGTGGACGGCGTGACGTCCGCGGTGATCCTCCATGATTTTTTGAAGTCCCTGGGGGCCGATGTATCGATCTATATTCCCCACCGGGTCCGGGAAGGCTACGGTCTGAAACCGGAGCATGTGGCCCGATATATCGCACCGGAGAAGTTCAACCTGGTCATCACCGTGGATTGCGGGTCCGGAAGCCACGACGCCGTCACCGCGGCGGCACGGCACGGCATCGACGTCATCATCACCGATCACCACCGCATCGATACGCCCGTGCCCAAAGCCGCGGCCGTCGTCAATCCCAACCGCCCGGATTGTCCCTCGGAATTCGGCCACCTGGCCGGCGTGGGCGTGGCCTATTTCCTCGTCATTGTTTTGCGGAAACACCTGCGGGATACCGGTTTCTGGAAAAATGGACCCGAACCCAACCTGAAAGCGTTTTGCGACCTGGTGGCGCTGGGCACCGTGGCGGACATGGCCCCCATGATCCGGGAAAACCGCATCCTCACCCGGGAAGGCCTGGCATTGATTCAATCCGGCCGCCGCATTCCCCTCCGCGCATTGGCCGAATCTTCGGGGACGGGATATGAAACCATGGATGCCGAAGGCGTGGCCTTTCGGCTTTCCCCCCGCATCAATGCCGCCGGACGCATCGACCACGCGGAACTGGCCCTTGATCTCCTTAGAGAAACACAGCTTGCTGCAGCCCGGGAAAAGGCCGGCCGCCTGAACACCCTGAACGCGCACCGGCAGGGCCTGGAAAAACAGATCCTGGAGGCCATTGATCACCGAATTCAACGCCGGCCCGAAATCCTGAAAAACCGGACCCTGGTGCTGTGGGATCCGGATTGGCACGAGGGGGTCCTCGGTATCGTGGCATCGAAGGTGGTGGAAAAATATCATCGCATGGCGGTGCTGTTTTCCACCCGGGACGGCGTGGGCAAAGGGTCGGCCCGGGGGGTGCCGGGGCTTGATCTCTTCGGGTGCCTCGGCGCGTGCCGGGAATGCATCGAAGATTTCGGAGGCCATGAAACCGCAGCGGGTTTGAAAGTCCGATCCGCGGACCTGGAATCCTTCACGCAGGCCTTTGAAACCACCGTCCGTGGAAAAAGCCGGCCCGAGGATTTCATCCCCCGTATCGTCATCGACTGTGAACTCGATCTGGATCAAGCCACACCGGAACTGGCGGACGCCCTGGAGCGGCTCAAGCCCCATGGGGTGGGAAACCCTTCACCGCTGTTTCTATCGAAAAACATCCGCGTGCTGTCTTCCCGTGTGGTGGGGAAGTCCCATCGAAAAATGCGGCTGTGTCAACCTGCCGGCGGCCGAAACCGGATCATAGAGGCCATCCAGTTCAACATCGATCCGGATCGACCCCAACCGGAGGCCTTTTCGCGGATGGCCTTCCGCCTGTCGTGGAACCATTGGAACGGGCAAAAGACCCTTCAGGCCGTGGTGGAAGAAGCGGAATGATTCCGGGACCGGAACCGGGATTGAGCCTTGGTCATTGCCTTACCGTCGATCCCGATTTCGATTTCGATCCCGATTTCGATAGTGTTGAGCTATTAGGAAACAAGGGTGTAGAACAAGGAAACCGGTATGCGGCCCACGTATCATCCCCGGCTCATTAGCGGGCCGTTTGAAGATCCCGGACTCTTTGTCCCGTTTCAGTTTCAGCGCCGGGCTTTTCTCTTCGACCTGGGGGATTTGTCCCCCCTTTCCCCGAGGGATCTGTTGAAGGTCAGCCATGTCTTTGTGACCCACACGCACATGGATCATTTCATCGGTTTCGACCGGTTGCTCCGCCTTTTTCTCGGCCGCAAAAAGACCCTTCACCTCTTCGGCCCAAAAGGGTTTTTGGGACACGTGGAAGGAAAGCTTTCCGGGTATTCCTGGGACCTGGTGGAAAACTACGAAAATCCCCTGGTATTGAACGTAACCGAAATCACCGACACGGGTTCCGCCACGGCCGTGTTTGCCTGCCACGACGGATTTGTTCCCAAGGACCATCGAACCGGACCCTTTTCCGAACGCCTCCTCCAGGAGCCCGCCCTGGCCGTTTCCGCGACGCTCTTCCGCCACAGCATCCCCTGCCTGGGCTTTTCCATGCAGGAACGCTTCCACGTGAACATCAAAAAAGATGCCGTGGAAACCATGGGCCTTCGGATCGGGCCGTGGCTCAAAGAATTCAAGGAGGCGCTTTTTGCGTCAAAAGACCCCGCAACGGTTTTTTCGATTCCCGCGGGAGACGGTTTCCGAAAGGTCCCTCTGGGGGAACTGGCGGAGCGCATCGCGGTGATCGCGCCGGGCCAAAAGATCGCCTACATCACCGATATCGAATGCTCCCCCTCCAATGAAGCCAAAGCCGTGCTTTTGGCAAAAGATGCGGATCATCTTTTCATCGAGGCGCCTTTTCTGGAATCGGAAAAAAGGATTGCCCTTCAAAAGCATCACCTGACGGCCCAACAGGCCGGGAGAATCGCGGGAAACGCCCGGGTCAAACAGTTTACGCTTTTCCATTTCTCCCCCCGGTACACGGGGCGCGGCCGGGACTTTGAAAATGAAGCCCGAAGGGCCTACGAAAAGGCAATGTATTCTGCGCTTTCCCGATCGGCCTGACGCCCTGCCCTTGGACCGGATCTGAGGTTTTGAAACCACTCGAAACAAATCGGCCTGTTTACGATTTCATGGGATTTTTTTTGGATATTTTTGCTTGAAATACCTTTTGTTTCCTCTTATGATGCGTCCAAAAAAATTGAAAGGGAACGTACCTTCATTTCCCCTCCCCTGGCGGGAGGGGATTAAGGGGAGGAGATACAACCTAAGAAAATAAAAAATATTTTCACCCTCACCCTGCCCCTCTCCCTCAAGGGAG
>CAZQUR010000174.1:0-3366 GCA_964596535.1 uncultured Desulfobacteraceae bacterium | reverse complement strand
AAATGCCGCCCTACATTAAGGGAAGTCTTCGAAGATTACGTTTCCTCCCACGATGGTGGCTGTTGCCTTTCCTTTGAGTTTCCAGCCGTTGAAGGGGGTGTTCCGGCTTTTGGAAAAAAAGCGCTTGGCATCCACGGTGAACGCCCGGTCCAGGTCAATCAAGGTCAGGTCCGCCGGGTTTCCTGTCGCGATGCGGTGGTCGATCCCCAAAATTTTGGCCGGATTGACGGCCATCTTCTCGATCAATCCGCCCAATGTCAAGGCCCCGTTTTCCACGAGCCTGAGTCCCAGGGACAGGGCCGTTTCCAGGCCGATGATGCCGTTTGCCGCCTGGTCGAACTCCACGTCTTTTTCGATGGTGGAATGGGGGGCGTGATCCGTGGCCACGGCGTCCAGGGTCCCGTCGGCAAGCCCTTCGACGACGGCCCGCCGGTCCGCCTCGGTGCGCAAAGGCGGGTTCATCTTGGCGTGGGTGTCGTAATTATCCACCGCCGCGTCGGTCAAAGAAAAGTAATGGGGTGCGGTTTCGGCGGTGACCGGGATCCCGGCCGCCTTTGCCGCCCGGATGGCCGCCACCGATTCCCGGGTGCTCACGTGGGCGATGTGCAGCCGGCCGCCGGTGAGGGCGGCCAGAGCGATGTCCCGCTGGACCATGACGCTTTCCGCGGCGTTGGGAATCCCGGCAAGACCCATGCGGGTGGCGGTTTCCCCTTCGTTCATGGCCCCGCCGGCGGAAAGATCCAAATCTTCACAGTGGGAGATGACGAACAGCCCGAACCCCTTGGCGTATTCCAGGGCCCGGCGCATCAGAAGGCTCGAGACCACGGGGCGGCCGTCGTCCGTGACCGCCACGGCGCCGCCGGCCTTGAGGTCCGAAAATTCCGTGAGCGCCTGGCCGGCAAGGTCCTTGCTCACCGCGCCCACGGGGTAGACCCGCACCCCGCAGGCCTCTTGGGCCTTTTCCAGGATGAATTCCGTGATCTGGCGGTTGTCGTTCACCGGTGACGTGTTGGGCATGGTGCACACCGCCGTGAACCCGCCGCCGGCCGCGGCCCGGCACCCGGTGGCGATGGTCTCCTTGTATTCATGCCCGGGTTCCCGGAAATGCACGTGGAGGTCGATGAGCCCCGGCACCACCAGAAGCCCCTTGGCATCGATGATCCGCGTGTCCGGGGCCGTCTTGGGAACACGGATGCGTTTGCCGGTTTTGACGATCCGGCCCTTTTCGATCAGGATGTCCAGGTTTTCGTCGATGCGTCCCGGATCCAGGACCCGGCCGCCTTTAATCAGAAGCGGCATGCCGCGCACCTCCTGCCACGAGATAAAGGAGCGCCATCCGGACGGCCACGCCGTTGGCCACCTGCTCGAGGATGACGGAAAACGGACCGTCCGCCACCTCGGGCGCGATTTCCACCCCCCGGTTCATGGGCCCCGGATGCATGATCAGGACATCGGGTTTGGCATGGGAAAGTTTTTCCGCGGATAGGCCGTAGGTCCGGGCGTACTCCCGTTCAGACGAAAAAAGGAACCCTTTCTGGCGTTCCTTTTGGATCCGGAGCATCATGATGACGTCCGCACCGGCGACGGCTTCTTCCATCCGGAAGGTGACCGCCGCCCCCAGGCGTTCGATGCCCGGGGGGATCATGGTGGGCGGGCCGCACACCGTGACGGAGGCGCCCAGCCGGGTGAACCCCACGATATTGGAGCGCGCCACCCGGCTGTGAGTGATGTCCCCGATGATGGAAAGCTTCAAGCCGGCGAGGGTCTTCTTTTTTTCCCGAACCGTCATGAGATCCAGCAATGCCTGGGTGGGGTGGGCATGGGTGCCGTCCCCGGCGTTGATGACGCTGAAGCGGCAGAGCCGGGCCAGCAGGTGGGGCGCGCCGGAGGAGGAGTGCCGGATCACCAGGATGTCCGGGTTCATGGCCTCCAGGTTCCGGGCCGTGTCGATGAGGGTTTCGCCCTTGACGATGCTGCTGGTGGACCCGGCGATGGCGTGGCAGTCCGCGGAAAGACGCTTGGCGGCGATGTCGAAGGAGGTGCGGGTCCGGGTGCTGGGCTCGTAGAAGAAAAGGACCACGGTCTTGCCGCGAAGGGTGGGGACCTTTTTCACGGGCCGCGCGCCGATCTCCTTCATGTGGGCGGCGGTGTCCAGGATCAGGGTGATCTCCTCGGCCGAGAGGGATTCCATGTCCAGGATGTCTTTTTTTGCGAAGGGCTGCATGAGTTACCCTTTATCGGAGGGTTCGAGGAGTGGATCAAAAATTGTAAGGCGGGATTTTATATCCCGCCGAAAACCGACCGTCATTTTCCGGCGGCATGTAAAATGCCGCCCTACACTCTTTCTGCCCTCCGGCACCTGCATCTTCCAAGTTCCTTCATGGAGTTACGAATTCAAGGGTTCGAGGGGTCAGTGGATCCAGTCGCCGAGGCGGCGCCAGCGCACGCCGAAGTCCTCCTTGTCCCAGGACCAGTAGATCATAAAGGCCTTTCCCTTCACCGCGTCCATGTCCACGAACCCCCAGAACCGGCTGTCGTAGCTGTGATCCCGGTTGTCTCCCATGACGAAAAGGTGCCCCTCCGGGACCGCGACCGGGCCGAAGTTGTCCCGGGGCTGGATCGTCCCGGGGATGACGTGGGGGTCCGTATATCTGGCGTAGTCGCTTTTCACGGGTTTATTATTGACATGCACCTGTTTGTCGCGGATCTCGATGGTGTCTCCTTCCACGGCGACGACCCGCTTGATGAAGTCCTTGCCGGGCTCTTCGGGATACCGGAACACGATGATATCTCCCCGCCGGGGGTCCTTGAGGGGGATCAGCGTTTTGTTGATGAACGGGATCTTGACGCCGTAGATGAATTTGTTGACCAGGATGTGGTCCCCGATGAGCAGGGTGTCTTTCATGGAGCCGGAGGGGATCTTGAAGGCCTGGATCACGAAGGCCCGGATGAAAAGGGCCAGGACGACCGCCACGAGGATGGCTTCGATGTTTTCCCGCAGGCGGCTTTTTTTGCGGGGTTCTGCGGCCTCGGCGGCTTTTTGGGGTTTCATGGTATCGGTGATATCTTTCATAAATATAAGGGGTCAAGGGTTCAAGGGTTCGAGGGTTCGAGGGTTCGAGGGGTTGAGGGTCCAAGGGTTCAAGGGTTCGAGGGTTCGAGGGGTTGAGGAGGCGAGGGGTCGAGGGGGGTTCATTTGAACCTTGGCGTTAATACTCCCTCTTCCTTGAGCCTTGGCTCTAATACTCCCTCTCCCTTGAGCCCTGGCTCCAATACTCCCTCTCCCTTGAGCCCTGGCTCCAATACTCCCTCTCCCTTGAGGGAGAGGGTCGGGGTGAGGGTGAAAACAGGTCGCATTTTCAAATG
>CAZQUR010000173.1:0-3407 GCA_964596535.1 uncultured Desulfobacteraceae bacterium | reverse complement strand
CTTTTTACTTTGCCATCCGGTTGACACCACAAACGATTCGAGCTACATTGCCTCCGGCCGTCATTTCAGCGCCGATCATCCGTAACATCTTGCAATCAATCGAATTTCATAAAAAACGGGGAGATGCCACCATGCCCATTTATGAATTTTTCTGCAGTCGGTGCAACACCATTTTCAATTTCTATTCCAAGACCGTCAACACGTCCAAGCGACCCGATTGTCCGAAATGCAAGAGTCCGAAGCTGGCCCGCCGGATGTCTTCCTTTGCCTTTACCGGGAGAGCCAAGGAACCCGGGGATGCGGACGATCTGCCCTTTGATGAATCCAAGATGGAGCAGGCCATGAACATGCTGGCCGGGCAGGTGGATAAGATCGATGAAAATGATCCGAAGCAGGCAGCCAATCTCATGCGCAAGCTCACGGAAATGACCGGGATGGAACTGAACCCCAAGATGCAGGAAGCGTTGACGCGCATGGAAAAAGGGGAGGATCCCGAGCAGGTGGAGGCCGAGATGGGGGATCTTCTGGATGAAGATGAGGATCCATTCATCCTCCCCGGAAAGAAGGGAAGGCAGGCCGGGATAAGGCGGCCGGCGCCCAAGCGGGATGAGACCCTCTACGATCTGTAGGCGTCAGAACAAGGAAGGGAATTCATGAAAGAACCGATCTTGAAAAATATCCGGACATCCGGAAAGTCATCTTTATCCTCTTTTCCAAGAACGACGCCCGGGTCTGTCGAAAGTATCTTGAATCCCCGGCCGCCGGAGGGGCTTATCAACGCATGCATACGAAAGACAATTCTATTGACAAACCCGTTTTTCATTCCTAGTATAATGATGATTATGGAATCAGTGTGAAAAGCCGCCTGGTAAACGGGTCAGGGGCGGATACTCAAAAGGAGGATGACATGTTGGAGGTGACACAAGCGGCAACGCGGCAGATCGCCGAATACTTTAAGGGGAAGGACGTTTCGCCCATCCGGATTTTCCTATATGAAGGGGGCTGAGGCGGACCCTCGCTGGCCATGGCTCTGGATGAGCCGAAAGATGTCGACGATGTTTACGAGGTCGATGGATTCAAGTACCTGGTGAATAAAGATTTCATGGACAAAGCCAAGCCCATCAAAGTGGATTTTCACGAGGTGGGGTTCAAGCTGACTTCCAGCCTGCGGCTGAATTCCGGCTGCGGAAGCAGTTGCGCCTCGGATTCCTGCGGGCACTAGGGGATCCGTTTTCTATCCGAAAGGCGACGGCGGCACCGTCGCCTTTTTTTATCCGTTCAATTATGATGGGATCGTAAAACCCCGCATTTTCTCTCCCTTCGCGGGAAGAGGGCAAGGGGAGTGTAAAACAACTATCAGAAAATACATAATATTTTCACCCTCACCCCGGTCCTCTCCCTCAAGGGAGCGGGCGTTTTTCAGTTTTTTACGATTTCATCGAATATTGACCTGAGACCCGTCTCGAATTAAACGAATAGCGTCGGGAATATCAACAGGAATACCGTTTCGGTTGAGGGGACTCCATGCACATTTTTATCGCCGGCGGCACCGGGTTTGTCGGGGAGCGCCTTACCCGGAGGCTTTTAGAAGAGGGATACCGGGTCACGGTCACGGGGACCCGTCCGGCGTTTCCCATGGAAACGGGGGAAAGCCTCACGTATGTGCCGGCGGACCTGACACGGAAAGGCGCATGGCAGGACGCCTTGGCGGAAACCGATGCGGTGGTCAACCTGGTGGGAAAGACCATTTTCCACCGCTGGACAAAGGCCTATAAGATCCAAATCCGGGAGTCCCGGGTCCTGTCCACACGGAATATCGTCGACGCGCTGGATGCCTCCCGTCAGAACCTTCTGATCAACGCCTCGGCGGTGGGATTCTATGGCAGCCGGGGAGATACTGTTCTGGATGAAACGTCCCCGCCCGGGGATGATTTCCTGGCCGAAGTGGGAAAGGATTGGGAATCGGCGGCCCTGGAAGCACAAGAAAAGAAGGTCCGCGTCGTGTGCGCGCGGTTCGGCATCGTACTGGGAAAAGGGGGCGGGGCCGTGGAAAAGATGGTGCCCCCCTTCCGGTTCTTTGTGGGCGGTCCCATGGGAAACGGCACCCAGTGGTTTCCGTGGATCCATATCGAGGACTTGTGCAATGCCGTGCAATGGGGGCTTGCGCATCCGGAACTGGACGGGCCCGTCAATTTCTGCGCCCCCAACCCGGTGAGGAACAAGGAGATGGCCAAGATCATCGGGCGGCTCCTGAAAAGACCCGCCTTCATGCCTGCGCCCGCCTTTGCCATCCGTCTGATTATGGGGGAATTGGGGAAGGCTCTGCTTTCCAGCCAGAGATGCATCCCCGGGAAGTTGTCGTCCGAGGGTTTTCAATTCACGTATCCGGATATGGAATCGGCGCTCCGGGAAATCCTGCAACCTTGACAGGATCGTAAAAAGTCGAATTTGGGATGGCAAAGTAAAAAGATCCAGATGCAAGGCGCGCAAATCCTGAGGAACGAGGCGTACTTATAGATACGCCGCAATGACCTGTCTGCGTGCAACGCACAGGCAGGCGAAGGATGCAGCGCAACGCCGCAGGTGGCCTTTTTACGACGCCATCAACCGTAAGGAGTGGAAATGATCGGTTATGTCCTTGCGATCTTCGGATTCGCCGTTGCGTTGATCCTCCTGTGGGCGGTGTTTTCGAGAAGGGGAAGGGGAAAAGAAGAAATAACGGCCTATACCTGTGCCCATTGCGGGGATCATCACTGCGTTTGTGAAAAAGATCCCTCTTCAAAAAAAGCATAACATAAAGAAAAGATATCCAAGAAGGAGGAGACGTGTCACAGTTTTTGGAAATCGTCAAGGGACGGCGAAGCGTTCGAAAATACGAAGACAAAGAGATCCCGGAGGATGTGCTGGATCAAGCCCTGGAATCGATCCGGTGGTCTCCGTCCTGGGCGAATACTCAATGCTGGGAAGTGGTGGTGGTGAAAGATCCCGCCGTAAAAGAAAAACTCCAGGCCACGTTGCCTGAAAAGGGGAATCCGGCCAGAAGCGCCATGGTGGCCGCACCGGTGGTTCTGGCCCTGTGCGGGAGATTAAAGGCATCGGGATTCGATAAGAAGGAAAAGGAGCGGGCCTCCACCAAGTTCGGAGACTGGTTCATGTTCGACCTGGGTATCGCCGCCCAGACGCTTTGCCTCACCGCCCACAGCCTGGGGCTGGGAACCGTCATGGTGGGGCTTTTCGATCACGATCAGGGCAAGGCGATCCTGGGGGTGCCCGGAGGATACGAACTGGTGGCCTACATTCCCATGGGCTACCCGGCCAAAAAAAGCGAGGCGCCCAGGCGCCGGGAAAAAGCCGAATATGTACATTTGAATCGGTTTTAGGGGCGGATTCGGCTTTCTTCGGTCGGC
>CAZQUR010000172.1:0-3429 GCA_964596535.1 uncultured Desulfobacteraceae bacterium | reverse complement strand
AATCGTGGATGCCGCCGTGGTCACCCTGCGCCGCCTTTCCCGGTCCGGTCAAACCGGGTTCGACTGTAACGAAAAAACACGAACCGTCCTGGAGGGCTGGGGGAAAGGGGTCGGCGCCGGGGAGACACTGGAGGATATCCGTACCGATTTGGGGGATTGCCGGCGGTGCGGCTTGAACGCCGGGCGGACCCGCATCGTTTTCGGAACCGGGGACCCTGACGCCCGCCTCGTTTTTGTGGGGGAAGGCCCGGGTTACGAGGAAGACCGTCAAGGGGAACCCTTTGTGGGCGCCGCCGGCCGGTTGCTCACCAAAATCATCGAAGCCATGGGATTGACGCGCGACAGGGTTTATATCTGCAACGTGGTCAAGTGCCGTCCCCCGGGAAACCGGAACCCGCTCCCGGAGGAGATGGATCTATGCCTTCCTTTTTTAAAAAGGCAGATCAAAAGCATCCGGCCGCGGGTGATCTGCGCCCTGGGATCGGTGGCCGCCCATGCGCTTTTGGGCACGGAAGCCCCCATTTCGCGGTTGAGGGGCCGGTTTCATGACTGGGAAGGGATTCCGTTGATGCCCACGTACCACCCGGCGTATCTGCTGCGGAATCCGGAAAAGAAACGGGATGTGTGGGAGGACATGAAGCAGATCATGGCCCTTCTCGATGGGAGCCGGAATGCGGGCTAAATTCCTGATCCTGATTGTTTCCGTGTTGGGACTGCTGGTCTTTCCGCTTCCCCGGACGGCCCAGGGCAAGACGGCCTCGGTCTTTGTGATTCCGGTGGCCGACCCCATCAGCCCCGGCACGGCCGGCTTCATCCAAAGCGGCATCCGGAAAGCCTTTGAGGAAGACGCCGCCCTCATCGTCATTGAACTGAACACCCCGGGAGGATTGGCCGATTCCATGCGCGACATCGTCATGGCCATATATGAAAGCGAGGTCCCGGTGGCGGTCTTCGTCTCCCCCAGCGGGGCCCGGGCCGCCTCGGCCGGGGTGATGATCACCATGGCGGCGGACGTGGCGGCCATGGCGCCGGGGACCAACATCGGTGCGGCACACCCCGTGGGTGCCGGAGGGAAGGAGATCGACAAGACCATGGCGGACAAGGTCACCAACGACATGGTGGCCTATGTCAAAAGCATCGCCCATAAACGGGGGAGAAATGCAAAATGGGCGGAAAAGGCGGTCCGGGAAAGTATTTCCGCCACCGAAACCGAGGCCCTCAAGGCCGGGGTCATTGACCTGGTGGCCAAAGACCTGGACGATTTGATCCAAAAGCTCGACGGCCGGAAGATCAAGGAAAAAGGGACCCTGGCCCTTTCCGATTACGATAAAGTCATCGTCAAGGAAAACCTGCGGATCAAGATCCTCAAGACCATCAGCAACCCCAATGTGGCCTATATTCTCATGATGATCGGCCTGGCCGGCCTCTACTTCGAGCTTTCCCATCCGGGCACCATCTTCCCCGGCGTCATCGGCGGCATCTGCCTCATCCTGGCCTTTTTCGCCTTCCAGGCCCTGCCGGTCAATTACGCGGGGATCTTGCTGATCTTGCTGGCCATCATCTTCTTCATCCTGGAGATGAAGATCGCCAGCTACGGCATGCTGAGCGTGGCCGGCATCGTTTCATTACTCTTGGGGTCCCTCATGCTTTTTGAAGAGATGGAAAGCCCCGAGTTCCGCCTGGCCTGGGAGGTCCTGGTGCCGACCCTGACCGTGGTTTCGGGGTTTTTCGTGGGGGTGGCGGCCCTGGTTTTCAAATCCCAGGTCTCCCGGCCCAGGACCGGCGACCGGGGGATCGTGGGGGAGATCGGGGTGGTCAAAAAAGACATCGACCCCGAGGGAAAAGTATTTGTCCACGGCGAACTCTGGAACGCGGTTTCCAAGACCCCGATCCAAAAGGGCGTTAAGGTTCGGGTGACCGGGATACAAAACCTGGTTTTGGAAGTGGAGCCTGTGGCGGCATCATAACGCCGAATGCTTCCTTTCTCCTACGGAAGGGACACGTTACCATTTCTTCTTCCTTGAGGGAGAGACACCGTAACATCCTTTTTCCCTTGAGGGAGGGGTGCTTTAAGATTCCCTCTCCCTTGAGGGAGAGGGTCAGGGTGAGGGTGAAAAACAATTTTCCCCCTCCCCTTAATCCCCTCCCGCCAGGGGAGGGGAAATGAGTGGTGAACCCCTCGTCAGGGGCGGGGAAATGTGGGAGAAATCCCTTTCCAACAGAGAAGAGGATTCCGCTTCCATCACTTTTTACAAAGGAGCAAATGATGTTTACATCCATTGCCATTGTCATCCTGGTGGTCCTTTTCCTTTCCGCGGCCATCCGTATTTTGAACGAGTACGAACGGGGCGTGATCTTCCGGTTGGGCCGCGTCATCAAGGCCAAAGGGCCGGGATTGATCATCCTGATCCCCATCGTGGATAAAATGGTCAAAGTCAGCCTCCGGCTGGTGGTCTTGGACGTGGATCCCCAGGACGTCATCACCCGGGACAACGTGTCCGTGAAGGTCAACGCGGTCATTTATTTCCGCGTCATCGACCCGGTCAAGGCCGTCATCGAGGTGGAAAACTACAACTACGCCATGTCCCAGTTGGCCCAGACCACCCTGCGCAGCGTCTGCGGCCAGGCGGAACTCGACGAACTGCTGGCCGAGCGGGAGAAGGTGAACGCCGAACTCCAGGAGATCCTCGATACGCAAACGGATCCGTGGGGAATCAAGGTGGCCACGGTGGAACTCAAGCACATCGATCTTCCCTCGGAAATGCAGCGGGCCATGGCCCGGCAGGCGGAAGCGGAGCGGGATCGGCGTGCCAAGATCATCAACGCCGAAGGGGAATTCCAGGCGGCCGCCAAGCTGGTCGAAGCCGCACAGGCCATTGAGACGCATCCGGTAGCCTTACAGCTGCGGTACCTGCAGACCGTTTTGGAGCTGGGCTCCGAGAACAACACCACCACCATCTTTCCGATCCCGCTGGATCTCTTCAAGCCCTTTTTTGCCGCCTTGAAGCCGCCGGTTCCGGAAGAAAAAGCATGATCCCGGGCGGTCGGTTTCCGGGCAAGCCCGGGTGCCTCCGGATCACGCGCCGGAATGGAAGAAACAATTGACATATTTGATTTAAATTGTTAGAAGTCATTCCAAAACCCCATCTGAGGCCCAATGGCTGCGTTGCAGGCCTCCGGTAAATGCTCACATACTCAGTGTATGCTGCGCTTTCCCGATCGGCCTGACGCCTTGCCCTTGGACCTGATCTGAGGTTTTGAAACCACTTCTAAACAAATTTATTTTGGTGTCAGACAGCGGGGGCGGCAGGCCTCCGCTCGTGCTTTGAAGAGCGGCCGGCACCAAAACGTAGGGCGGGGTTTTACACCCCGCCGAAAGTCCAAGATGTAGGGCGGGGTTTTACACCCCGCCGGAAAGTCCAAGATGTA
>CAZQUR010000171.1:0-3599 GCA_964596535.1 uncultured Desulfobacteraceae bacterium | reverse complement strand
GGGATCACAAAAAACATCAACAAACTCCTGACCCGGATGAGCGGCGCCTGTCTGGCCTTTATGGTCCTGTTGACCTGCGCCAATATTTTTTTGCGCATCGTTTGGGGACCCGTCAAGGGCACCTATGAACTCATGGGACTCTTCGGCGCGGTGGTAACGGCCTTTGCCCTCGGACACACCCAGATCACCAAGGGACATGTGGCCGTGGATGTCCTGGTGAGCCGCTTTTCGGAAAAGAGCAAACGGCGCATCGGCATGTTTAACAGCATTGTGTGCGGTGCCTTTTTCCTGCTTGCCGGATGGCAGATGGCCCTCAAAGCAGAGACGCTCAGAAGGACCGGGGAACTCACGGAGACGCTGCGCATCATCTATTACCCGTTCACCTATGCCGCGGCCTTTGGCTGTATTATCCTTTCGCTGGTACTGTTGACAGATCTCATCCAACTCTTCGCATCCGATAAGGAGGGGCCCAAGTGAGTCTGACACTGGTGGGGGTCGCGGGAATCGTCTTTTTATTGTTGATCATGTTTTTTTCGGCCATGCCCGTGGGATTTGCCATGGGATTGGTGGGGTTCATCGGGTTTTGTTACATCGTTTCGGTTTCCGCGGGCTTGAACATGCTCGGTTCTGTTTTGTGGGAGACGTTTTCCAGCAACGGGCTCACCGTCATCCCCCTTTTCATCCTCATGGGACAGATCGCCTTTTATTCCGGGGTCAATGAAAAACTCTATAATGCCGCTTACAAGTGGGTCGGGCATATCCGGGGCGGCATCGCCATGGCCACGGTCATGGCGTGTGCGGCCTTTGCCGCCATTTGCGGGTCCAACGCGGCCACGGCCGCCACCATGACCACCGTCGCCCTGCCGGAGATGAATAAATACCGCTATGCGCCCAAGCTTTCCACCGGCGTGATCGCCTGCGGTTCCACTCTGGGAGTGGTGATCCCCCCTTCAATCGTGTTGATCATCATCGGCCTTTACACGGAACAATCCATTGCCCGGTTGTTTTACGGCGGCATCGGGGCCGGAGCCGTCCTGGCGCTTTTCATGATTCTGTCCGTGTACGGCGTCTGTCTGATACACCCCGACTGGGGCCCGGTGGGACCCAAGGCGGGTTTTCGGGAAAGAGTCAGGGGGCTGACCGGTGCCGGGGAAATGCTGGTTTTGTTCCTCTGCGTCATGGTGGGGCTGTATTTCGGGTTTTTTACGCCCACCGAAGCCGGAGCGGCGGGGTCCTTTTTCGCCTTTGTGCTTTCCGCGGTGCAAGGACGGATGACGATGAAGAAACTTGCCGCCTCCGTGACCGACACCATTCGGATTTCCTGCATGGTCGTGGTGATTGTGGCCGGCGCCATGATTTTCGGACGATTTTTGGCGGTAACCCGAATTCCCTTCGAAATCGCCGAATGGGTGGTCTCTCTTCCGGTATCCGGTGCATGGATCATGCTCATCATCTTCGGGATCTATATATTGGGCGGTGCGGTGATGGATGCGCTGGCCCTTCTGTTGATCACCATACCCATTTTTTTCCCCGTGGCCATGGAGTTGGGGTATGACCCCATCTGGTTCGGAGTTACCATTACCGTTGTCACGACCCTGGGGGCGGTGACGCCGCCGGTGGGGGCCACCACCTATGTGGTGGGGGGGATGGCCAAGAACGTGGCCCTGGAAGAGGTCTTCAAAGGGGTGAGTTATTTCCTTCCCGCCTATATCCTATGCATATTGGCGTTGATGCTGTTCCCCCAGCTGGTAACGTATCTTCCCGGTTTGATCCGGTAAAAAACAAAGCCTGTCACGGGTCGATGCGCTTCAAGGATTCAAGATCTTCAGGGGTGTCGATGTCGGTAAAGATTTTCGGATCGGAAAGTTCCACTTTAAGCACACCTTTCGGGTGGGACGCGATCACTTCCCGGGCACCGATATCGCCTTTGATTTCCCTCAGCATCCCGTAAAACCGCTGTGAAAAGATGACCGGGTTTCCCCGGCGGTTTCCGCAAACGGGGACGCAGATATCCTTTTTCGATTCCCGGAACCGATACAGTAAAAAATCGATGGTCCCGCTGTCGATGAGGGGCTGATCCCCTAGAAGGAACATGACCGAAGGAAAGGCCTGTGCCGCCGTCAGGCCGGACTGGAGGGATCGGCTCATTCCTTCCGTGTAGCGGGGATTGACGATTTTGTGCAGGCGTGAAGGCGCCCTATGGAGTTCAAGGGCTTTCGCGATCCGATCGCTTTCATATCCCAAGACCAAAAAGACGGAATCCAACCGGGACGCCAGGGCCGCCTCCAGAACATGTTCCAAAAGATATTTTCCCTTAAACCGCAGAAGCTGTTTCGGTGTCCCCAGGCGCCTGGACATGCCTGCCGCCAGGATGATCCCCGCGGTCTGTTCCCGCATCGTTGGACGATTTTCAGCCATCTTCGAAAAGACCGGGCAGTAAAAATCGCCTTCTACCGAAAGTCATTTTTCCACAACCACGCCCGCCGAACCGGTCCCCACCGGAATGTTCGAAAGCACCTGGAGCGTTCCCGTATCGAGGATCGCCAGGCCGTCACCGGCAACGGCGATATAAAGCCGGGTTCCATCTGCGGTGATATCAAGGCCTTTCGGCGCGGCACCGACGGGCACCTCCGCGATGGTGGCGAGTGCGATCGCGTCGATGATGGATACGGTGCCGCTGTCTCCGTTGGTTACATAGACAGGGCTTCCCAGGGGATGGACAACGCCGTCGATCGGGCATTTGCCCACGCCGACGGTGGCAATGGGGCTGTTCGATGCCGTATCAATGACGGTCAACGAATTGCCCTGGTTGTTCACGGCGTATACCCGTGCACCGGAAGGATCGACTGCGATGCCAATGGTGCCGGGACCTGCAGGGATCCGTCCGATTAGGGAATGGGAAGCCGTATCGATTACCACCACGGTATTCGTTCCTGCATCGGCGATATACAGCCGGTCTCCTGCGGGCGAAACTTCCAGGTCCGAATAGCCGTAACCATCGTTGATATTGAGGTGGATTGTATGCGCCGTCGGGTGGATGACGGATAATCCGCCAACCAATGAACTGGCATACACCCAGGAGCCATCCGGCGCTGTTGCTACGCCGTAAGCATAGGCGCCCACGGGAATCGTCCCGATGATGCCATAGCCGACGGTTTCAACCACCGAAACGGTTCCGGAATTCTGGTTGGCGATAAATACCTTTGAAAGGGAAGAAACAACATCCAGAAAGTTGGGGCCGCTTCCCACCGGAATTTGAGCGATGATCGTATTTCCCGATGTCTCGACGACCGAAAGATAGTTTCCCGTCTGGTTTGTGACAAAGACCCGTGCGAATACCGGCGGGATGAAAAGTATCACCGGAAGAAGCAAGGCCAATACACCCGTTAATATCTTTTTCCTTTTCATGGGTCCCTCCTTTTGCCGATGATTGATGATTGGCCCAATCCGGAGAGCAGGAAAAAGAGGCGCACTGGTAGAATCCCTTCAGTGGATTTTACAAACAGTGCTGTGCACAACGTCATATGAGATGGGCAGAATATCCTTATGATCAGACACAATAGTTGGCATATCGTTAAACGTCAAATGATTTCAGAATT
>CAZQUR010000170.1:0-3619 GCA_964596535.1 uncultured Desulfobacteraceae bacterium | reverse complement strand
AACCGTCCTTTGATTTGAGGACAAGATCGTAAAAAGGCTTGTGCGGCGTGAATAAAACGGCCTTTTTACGATTATGTCACTTGAAGACTCTCCCATAAAGGGTACGCCCGAATTCCATGAGATTGGCCGGTATCGATTGGTTTATCATCGTTTTTTATCTTGCCGTCACCGCGGGCATCGGCCTGATGCTTTCCAAACGCTCCCAAAAAAGCGTCGACGATTATTTCGTCTCGGGGCGGTCCCTCCCCTGGTGGTTGGCCGGCATGTCCATGATCGCTTCCGCCTTTGCCATCGATACCCCTCTGGGGATCACCGGCCTGGTGGCCAAGGACGGCATCGCGGGGGTGTGGTACGCGTGGTCCTTTGTCCTGGGGGGCGCGGGAGCATTGGGCGCGTTCATCTTCGCGCCGTTGTTGCGGCGTTCCCGGATCATCACTACGGCGGAGCTGATCGAACTCCGGTATGCCGGCCGGTCCGCCGCGTTTTTAAGGGGGTTCAAGGGGCTGTATTTCGGCATCTTCGCCAACGCCGTCACCCTGGGCTGGATTCTGAAAGCGGTGTGGACGGTGGCGGAGGTGGTCCTCCCCGAATATGACCCGGATGCCGTTCTCCTCGGGATCCTGGTCTTTACGGGGGCGTACACCGCCCTGTCGGGATTGTGGGGGATTGCCGTCACCGATCTTCTGCAATTCGGGATCGGTTCGGCAGGATCCTTGCTGCTGGCCGTTTTTGCCTTGAACCGCATCGGCGGCATCGATGCACTCCTTACCGGGCTTGCGCAACGTTTCGGAGAAGGGCGGGCCGAATCCGTTTTGTCTTTTTTTCCAGACACGGCCTCCCCGTTTTTTCTGACCTTTCTCGTTTTTATCTCCCTGAAATGGTGGGGGAATCCCCCGCCGGCCATCACCCAGCGCATCATCGCTTCCAAAGACGAGCGCCACGCCTCCCGGGCTACGATGCTCTTTGCCGCGGTGGCGTTCGGGTTCAACTACTGGCCCATGATCCTGGCGGCGCTGGTTTCGCTGGTGATCTATCCCGATCTCCCCATGGCCGAATCGGGATATGTCCTGCTCATCGTGGACCTGTTTCCCAAAGGTCTGCTGGGCATCATGCTGGCCTCCCTTTTGGCCGCGTTCATGTCCACGGTGGACACCCACATCAACTTCGGGGCCGCCTACATGGTCAATGATCTCTATCGCCGGTTTCTGGTGAAAAACGCCTCGGACAAACACTACGTCCGGGCAGCCCAGGCCGGGACGATCCTCATGCTGAGCCTGGCGGTTTTCGTGGCCTACCATCTTGAATCGGTGAGCAGCGCCTGGTACTATATTTCAACGATCACGGCCGGCTACGGGATCCTCATCGTGGTGCGCTGGTTCTGGTGGCGGGTCAATGCCTGGGCGGAGATCGCCTCCCTGGCCGTGTCGGGGATCTTGAGCACGCTTTTGGCGCCGGGCGTCGCCGAAGCCCTGGGATACGGCGCATGGTTTTCCACGTGGGAATGGTCCCATCGTTTCCTTGTGGTGGTTTTTTTCACCACGGCGGCCTGGATTCTGGTCTGCTTTTTGACCCCGCCCGTGGATGAGGCCCACCTGGCGGCGTTTTGCAGGAAGGTCAAACCCTTTCCCGCGTTCTGGGGGCCGGTGGTGCGAAATCATCCGGAAATCGAATGGAATCCCCGGTTTAAACGGGCCTTGTGCCAGTGGGCCTTCGGGGCATTGGCCGTTTATTTGTTTTGTTTCGGGATCGGCACGATCCTTTTGAAAAGCCTTTTTGGGGGGGTGCTCCTCGTCGCGGCATCTGTCGTGACCGGGGGGATTCTCCTGATGACGTTGAAGGAAACGTAAATGAACGATGACGTTCCTGCCGTTGACACTGCCGAGAAACAGCTCAAGCGGCTCTATGAGGAACGGTCGGCGATTTTACATCTCCCGCCGGAAGAGGCCGTGAAACGGATACTCGATGCCGAGCATCCGGCCGCCCTGGTGCATTCCTTTTCCGATGAGGACTTTTATCTGCTGGTGCAGGAGATCGGGCCCAGCGATGCCGTGGAGCTTTTGTCCCTGGCCGCGGATCGACAATGGGAATTCCTCCTGGACATGGAAACCTGGCAACGGGAACGATTGGACAGCCCCGCTGTCACGCGGTGGCTGGATCGATTTCTCCAGGCCGATGCCCGTCGCCTCTCCCGGTGGGTGCTGGAGGAGAAGGCCGATTTTTTCAGGCTGTACCTTTTCAAGAACATGGAGTTGCGGGTCCGGGAACACGACGAAGATCCTTCCGTTTTCGGAAAGGATTTTATGACCCTGGACGATGTCCTTTATGTCCGGTGGATCGATTATCCCTTTGATCCCCCCCCTTCCGCCGAGGACAAAAACAGGCGGGAGGCCGTTCTGGCCGCCCTGTTAAAAAGTATGGCGGAATACGATTTTCCAAAATACCATTATTTCATGCTGGAATCGACCCCGGTGATCCCGGCCGAATCCGAAGAGGAGATGTTCCGCCTGCGCAATGTCCGGCTGGCGGAAAAAGGGCTCTTCCCCTACCACGACGCATTGGGCATCTACCAGGCCTTATCCCCGGATCGCCTGAAAAAAACAGGCGGCAAATTTGTTCCCCGAAGAATCGACGAACTGATGCTTCCGGTGCCGATCAGTTTTTCCCATGTTCTTTCCCGGGACAATCTTTTCGCCCGGGCATTGGAAACCCTGCAGCCGGGAGTGATGCTGTTCCAGATTCAAACCGAGTTTGCGGCGCTTTGCAATCGGATCATTTCCGCGGACCAGAAAATGATCCGGGACCGGGAGACCCTGAAAGACGTGGTCCGGAAAGCCTGCGATTATCTCCGCATGGGCATCGAGCGCGTGTCCCCGGAAGACGCACCCCCATCGCCCGATCGCGCCGCCGCCCTCCTGGTTCGCCATTCCCTGGAAGATCTGTTCCGGGTGGGCTACGGAGCGGCCCAGGCTTTGAAATGGCGGGCGGAAAAGTGGCGAAAGAGCGCATGGTTTGCCGGCCAGGCGCTTTCCCTGTCCTTCTGGGGAGAAGAGGGTCTGGGCGTGTTGGGCGGATTGTTGATCAAACGCCCCCTGTATTTCGACAACTACCGGACCGGGGTGGTCTACCGGGAATTTGCCGCCATGAAAGACGTGGAAACAACCGAACGCGCCCTGGAGGGCCTCATTGCCCTGGATCGCCTTTTCGCCCGGCTGCACATGGATGTCCGGGAACATGCCCATCGCCCTTTTTTCAATTATAAAAACTGTTTATTAACCCTCTGGGCGGGACATCGACTCGGCTTGGACAGGAAACAAAAAGAGGCGCTTCTTCGGGTCATCCCTTTGCATCTGGATGATTTTAAAGGCTTTTTTTCAGGGCTTTGGGAAGGCAAAAAGAAAAACCGCCGGATCCGGCATGCGTGGAAAGCCGATTTTTTAAAGTGGCTTTGCGGCCGGTCCGGCCTTTCCGAAGACGCCATCCGGGCAGAGGTGGGGGAGCCGCTGGATGCGCTTTTTGCAGAGATTGAAAGCGAGTACCGGGATGTCACCCCGGAAAACCTGGATCCCCGTTACATTCATCTGTTTTTGATCCGAAAACCCGAAAACGGATCCCATCAACC
>CAZQUR010000169.1:0-3634 GCA_964596535.1 uncultured Desulfobacteraceae bacterium | reverse complement strand
TTGCTTCAGCGTCTCAAGGCGGAAGCCGATAACACCCCGGCGGACCTGTTGATTACCGTCGATGCCGGGAATCTCTGGCATGCGGCCAATGAAGGTCTGCTTCATCCGGTTTCTTCGAACATTTTGGCTGCCAATATCCCAAGTCATTTGCGCGATCCCGAAAACAAATGGTTCGGTCTTTCATTAAGGGCCAGGACCATCGTTTACAGCACGAAGCGGGTCCACCCGGATGATCTGTCGACATACGAAGCGCTGGCGGATTCTAAATGGAGGAAGAGGCTCGTCCTCAGAACTTCCAAAAAAGTCTACAACCAGTCACTGGTGGCCATGCTGATCAAGGAACACGGTGAGCAAAAAGCCGCCGCAATCGTAAAAGGCTGGGTGGACAACCTTTCGACGGCACCTTTTTCCAACGATACCAAGACGATGGAAGCAATCCTGGCCGGCCAGGGAGACGTGGGGATCGTAAATACGTATTATTATGGGCGCCTCGTCAAGGAAACGCCGGATATTCCCCTTGCGCTCTTCTGGCCGAACCAGGCCTCGAGCGGAGTGCATGTCAATGTGTCCGGGGCCGGCATTGTTGCCGTTTCCAAGAACAAAGCGCAAGCCATTGGGTTTCTGGAATGGCTCTCCGCGAGTACTGCCCAGAAATTATTCGCCGATGCAAATATGGAATACCCCGTCAACCCGAATGTGCCCCTACATCCCCTTGTGGCCTCGTGGGGGTCTTTCAAACAAAACACAATCAACCTGAAAAATGCGGGGGAATACCAATCGGCGGCGATACGGCTGATGGATCGGGTCGGATATAAATAGGCGGGTTCAACCTCCCCGGTGTAAATAAAACTAAAAATCCGTCGGGGTGTCGAAAAAAATGAAGTTGTCCATTGGCAGGTTTTTTTTATCCCATCGACAGATAAGCCCCGATGCGTTGATCCAAAAACGGAAAAACCGGATGGGGATCAACGCATTCGTCATGGGCGCGGCACTGTGCGTCCTTTTGCCGATTCTGGTCGTTTTCGGCTCGTTTTTACAGCCGGAACCCGAGATCTGGCAGCATATGCTCGAAACCCTTATGTTCGATTTAATGATAAATACCGGGGTGTTGTGCATTGGCGTGCTGGCGGGGACCTTTGTCCTCGGGGTTGGGGCGGCATGGCTTACGGCATCATTCGAATTTCCGGGAAGAACCATTTTCAACTGGGCGCTGATGCTCCCGCTGGCCGTACCGACTTATGTCACCGCATTCGTGTTTATCGGCCTGCTGGATTTTTCCGGACCGGTACAGACGTTTCTGAGAGAACGCGGGATTGTGTCCGCCCATGTGTTTCCGAATATCCGTTCGGCAGGGGGCGTGATCGTTGTCTTGTCACTCGCCTTATATCCTTATGTCTACTTGTTGGCGAGAAGCGCCTTTGAAACTCAGGGAAAACAGATTCTCGAGGTGTCCCGGGTTTTGGGACACCGCCCTGCCAGGGCGTTCTTTAAATCCGCCCTTCCGATGGCGAGACCGTGGATTGCCGGCGGGTTGACCCTGGTGATGATGGAAACCCTGGCGGATTTTGGTGCCGTTTCGATCTTTAACTATGACACGTTCACCACCGGTATTTATAAGGCCTGGTTTGGGTTCTTCTCTCTTGCCGCCGCCGCCCAGCTGTCTTCCGTTCTTTTGCTTTTCGTATTCCTGGTGATTTTCGTTGAACAGCGGATGCGCAGAAGAATGGCGTTTCATCGCGTGGGGCGATCAGATATCAACCCCGGCCGTATACAGCTGGGGGGCTCGAAAAAGTGGATGGCGTGCCTTTTTCTGACGGTAACGGTATTGGTTGCCTTTTTCATTCCCTGTCTCCAGTTGTTTCTCTGGTCGATGACAGCCGTTGCCGCTGAACTGGAAGGGCGATACATCGGTCTTTTGATCAGAAGCCTCCTTTTTTCCGGAATGGCGGTCCTTGTCATCGTCGCCCTCGGGCTGATGATGAGTTATGTGCAGCGGCTCCATCCGGATCCGTTTACGGCATGGGTTATCCGGATTTCCACAATGGGATATGCCTTCCCGGGTACGGTGCTGGCGGTCGGTATCTTCATTATAATCGCCCTAGTCGACCGTTCGCTGATTTGGGCCGTCAAAGGGGTTTCCGGCGTTTCAATGACAGCGGTTCTGAACGGGACGATCCTCCCGGTGCTTTTTGCTTACACGGTCCGTTTTCTAACCCTCGGATACAACAGCATTCACAGCGGTATGCTCCGAATCCGGAAAAACCTGGATGAAACGGCAATCTTGCTGGGGATTACAGGAAAAAGGCTGTTGAAAACCGTCCATGTTCCGATGTTGAAAAACGGCATTTTTACAGCGGCGGTGCTTGTCTTTGTCGATGTGATGAAAGAGATGCCCATCACGTTGATGACCCGGCCCTTTGGATGGGATACGCTGGCTGTGAAAATTTTTGAGCTGACTTCCGAAGGGGAATGGCAGCGGGCGGCGCTTCCATCCATCACGCTTGTACTGGCAGGTTTGTTACCGCTGGTGTTGCTCAATAGAAGCGGGAAACAATCTCATTTGTAACATCCAGGAGCCATGACGATGCCGAACGCGTTGGAGATAAACGCCATCTCGAAACGATACAACGGAAAACCCGTTATCCAAGGAATGTCCCTTAAAATTCATAAGGGGGCGATCGGTTGTCTTCTGGGTCAAAGTGGATGCGGAAAAACGACGGTGCTGCGTTGTATCGCCGGGTTCGAATCGATACACGCCGGCTGGATTCGGATCAACGGAATGCGGGTATCCGGTCCGGGCGTTTGCATATCGCCGGAAAATCGGCAGTTGGGAATGGTTTTTCAGGACTACGCCCTTTTTCCGCATTTGACGGTCGAAAAAAATATCTCCTTCGGCCTGGATCGTCTCTCGAATAAGGAACGGGATCGGCGTGTGAAAGAAATGCTCCACCTGATGGGTTTGGAAGGTGACGCCAAAAAATTTCCACACGAAATCTCGGGGGGACAGCAACAGCGTGTTTCCCTGGCAAGAGCCCTCGCGCCGAATCCCGAACTCCTGCTGTTGGACGAGCCGTTTTCAAACCTTGACGAAACCCTTCGAGAACGACTCTGTTCGGATATTCGAAATATTCTTAAAAAGCTCGGGACAAGTGCCGTTCTTGTCACCCATGATCAACGGGAAGCCTTTGCGATGGGGGACATTATCGGCGTCATGAGACAAGGAACAATAGAACAATGGGACTCCCCATACGCCCTCTATCACCGTCCCAAAACCCGGTATGTGGCGGATTTTGTCGGCGAAGGCGTGCTCTTGCAGGGGCGGATAACGGCTGCAGGCGAAGTGAATACCGGTCTTGGCATTTTGCGCGGACCTTTCCCCTTTCCGCATCCGGAGCATCGTCTCGTCGAAGTGTTGATTCGACCGGATGATATCCTTTATGATGACAACAGTCCCTTGAAGGCGACAATCCTGGAAAAACGGTTCCGTGGGGCGAACATCCTGTATGTCTTGCAACTCCGGACCGGTGAAAAGATTCAGGCACTGGTTTCAAGCCATCATAACCCCGCGATCGGCCAAAACATCGGGATCCGGCCGCACCTGGATGAAATCATCCTTTTTGAAGCAGCCTAAAAA
>CAZQUR010000168.1:0-3663 GCA_964596535.1 uncultured Desulfobacteraceae bacterium | reverse complement strand
GGCAGGCGAAGAATGCAGCGCAACGCCGCAGATGGACTTTTTACGAAGCCATCAACGGTAACCCGGGGAGATAAAAACCCATGCCCATTTACGAGTATCGATGCAACAAATGCGATCAGCGTTTTGAATACCTGATCATCGGAAAAGACGAACCCGATGCGTGTCCTTCCTGCCGGAGCAAGAAGGTCTCCCGTCTCATGTCCGCCTGCGGATTCATCAGCAAGGGCAAAGGGGGAGAGACCGTCTCCAAGTCGGCCGGCTCCTCGTGCACCGGGTGTGCGGCCACCAGCTGCGCCGGATGCGGATAAACGGTGCCGGATACCCTTAAAATCGGGACCCGGGGAAGTCCGCTGGCCCTTTGGCAGGCCCGGTGGACCGCCTCCGCCCTGATGAGCAGCCATCCCGGATTGACCGTCGATCTCGTCCCCATCAAAACCACCGGAGACAAAATCCTGGATGTCCCCTTGGCCCGGGTGGGGGGAAAAGGGCTTTTTGTCAAAGAAATTGAAGATGCCCTCCTCCAGGGGCGCATCGATGTGGCCGTTCACAGCATGAAGGATATGCCCGCCATGCTCCCGGAGGGCCTGGATATCGGCGCTGTCCCCGAACGGGAAGACCCCCGGGACGTGCTCATCGCCGGGTTCGGAAAACCCCTGGCGGCGCTGGCGCCGGGAGCGCGCATCGGCACCAGCAGTCTTCGCCGGTCCGTCCAGTTGAAACATCAACGTCCGGATCTTCGGATCCTTTCCCTGCGGGGGAATCTCGACACCCGAATCCGAAAACTTGAGACCGAAGGATTGGACGCCATCGTCGTGGCTGCCGCCGGTGTCCGGCGGATGAATCTGGAACGCCATGTCACCGAATACCTGGACGAATCCGTAGTGCTTCCCGCCGTCGGGCAAGGGGCCCTTTGCATCGAAATACGAAAAGGCGATTTTGAAACGGCCGCCCGGGTGACTGTCTTGAATCATCCGCCCACAAGGATCGCTGTGGATGCGGAGCGGGCCTTTTTGCGCCGCATGGAGGGCAGCTGCCAGGTGCCCATTGCGGCGGCGGGAAAGGTTTCGGGGGATACGGTTTTCCTCCGGGGTCTCCTTGCGGACCTGGACGGCGAAACGGTCCTTGAAGGCGACCATTCCGGTCCCGCCGTCCGTGCGGAAGCGGTGGGGGACCGGCTGGCGGAACAGCTCTTGAATGCCGGTGGCCGGGAGATTGTTGATACCCTTTTGGCGCTGATGAAAACGGAAAATGAACGGTAAAGTCTATCTGGTGGGAGCAGGCCCCGGGGATCCCGAGCTGATCACCGTAAAGGGGCTGTCGTGCATCCAAAACGCGGACGTCATCATTTACGATTTTCTCGCCTCCCCCCGTCTTTTGGCCCATGCCGTCAAAGGGGCGGAAATCCTGTATGTGGGGAAAAAAGGCGGGGACCACACCCTTTCCCAGGAACGGATAAACGGACTGATCGTGGAAAAAGCCGCCCAGGGCCGTACGGTGACCCGCCTGAAGGGGGGGGACCCGTACATCTTCGGCCGGGGCGGAGAGGAAGCGGAGGTCCTGGCGGATGCCGGCATTCCTTATGAAGTGGTCCCGGGGGTGACGTCGGCCATTGCGGCCCCCGCCTATGCGGGGATTCCCCTGACGCACCGGGCCTTCACATCCACCGTCGGATTCGTGACCGGGCACGAGGACCCCGCAAAGGAGGCTTCCGGGATCGAGTGGGAGGCGCTGGCCAAAGGGATAGGGACCCTTGTCTTTTTAATGGGGATGAAGAATCTACCGCATCTGGTCTCCCGGCTGACCGCGGCGGGACTCCCGGAAACCACCCCGGTGGCCCTGGTGCGGTGGGGGACGACGCCGGAGCAGGTGACGCTGACAGGGACCCTGGGTACGATCCATGCGGCGGCGGCGGAAGCGGCATTGAAGCCGCCCGTGGTGATGGTGGTGGGAGCGGTGGTGGGCTTGCGGAAAAAGCTTGCCTGGTTCGAAAAGAAACCCCTCTTCGGAAAGCGCATCGTGGTCACCCGGGCCCGTGAGCAGGCCAGCGACCTGGTGCAGGCCCTCTCCGAGCTGGGGGCCCGGTGCCTGGAATACCCCACCATCCGGATTGCGCCCCTGGAAGACAATGCGCCTCTGGATGCCGCCATCGTCGGGCTTTCCCGATACGATTGGCTGGTCTTTACCAGCGTCAACGGGGTGAGTGCCTTTTTCGACCGCCTCTTTCATAAAGGAAAGGATGTTCGGGCCCTGGGCCATGTACAAACCGCGGTGATCGGGCCCGCCACGCAAAAGAAGCTTTTCGAATACGGGATCAGAAGCGACATCCTTCCGGAAAGCTTTCGAGCGGAATCCGTGGCGGCGGCCTTTTCACAGGAAACCCTCAGGGGCAGGTATGTTTTACTCCCCCGGGCCATGGAAGCCCGGTCCGTACTTCCCGACGCCCTCCGGCAGATGGGCGCCAATGTGGAGGAAATTCCCGTTTATCGCACCGAAACGACAGGGGAAGCGGCGGGAACGATTTTAACCTTATTGGAAGAAAAAGGCGTGGACATGATCACCTTCACGAGTTCTTCCACGGTGAAGCATTTCCGCGCCCTTTTGCCCAAGGACCGGTTCGCCGCGCTCATGGAAGGCGTCACGGTGGCCAGTATCGGCCCCATCACCACCGACACGGCCCGGGGTCTGGGGTTTACGGTACACGTGACGGCCGAGACCTTCACCATTCCGGGGCTGGTGGAAGCGATCCTTCAATACCAGAGCACTTCATAAACCGGATTTTGCGGCGTTTCGCCCGTCAGGCGGGGCCCCCGGTAAGGAAAATCTCTATTTCCCCACGGAAATCAACTCCACTTCGAAGATCAGCGTGGTGTTGGGGCCGATGGGGCCTCCCGGCGTTCCGGTTTCGCCGTAAGCCAGTTCAGGGGGAAGGAATATTTGCCATTTGGCCCCTTCTTTCATGAGCTGCAGGGCTTCCGTCCATCCCTTGATGACCCCGTCCACGGAAAACGTGGCGGGTTGTCCCCGTTTATGGGAACTGTCGAACTCGGTTCCGTCGATGAGAGTTCCCTTGTAGTGCACGGTGACCGTATCGGAAGCTTTGGGGGAGTCTCCGGTCCCTTCCTGGAGCACTTTATACTGAAGCCCGCTGGGAAGGGTTTTCACCCCTTCTTTTTCACGGTTTTCTCCCAGAAAGGCGTCCCCTTCCGTTTTATTTTTTTCTCCTTCGGCCACCCTCTTTTTCTCCTGTTCGTCCCTTTCCGCCGCTTGTTTTTCCGTCAATTTTTTCTGGAGTGCGGCCAAAACGTCCTTGATTTCCGCTTCGGTTAAGGCCGCTTTGCCTTCCGTAAATCCGTCCTTGAAGCCTTTTTCAAGGAGCATGGTGTCGAATTCCAGGCCGTGCATTTCGAAAAAACGTTTCATGTTTTTGGCGGTGTTGACACCCAGGGCGTAGCTGAGCTTCTCCTTTTCCGTTTTCAGGGGCAAGGCGTCTTGGGCCCACGCGGCATGTCCTGTGCCCACGAGGAGCACCAGCGTCATCAGTAAGCGGTAAGTCATCGGGTATTCCTTTCCGGTATGGGATATGAGGGACAGTGCAATTGATCCGCTGCCCCCGGCAGCCTATAGTCCGACGGGCGGCTTGTCAATGTGCGTTTTGGATCCTTT
>CAZQUR010000167.1:0-3670 GCA_964596535.1 uncultured Desulfobacteraceae bacterium | reverse complement strand
ACGGTGGCCGGACTCTGTTCTATTGCCAGGAACAGTTTCTTGAGTGTCTCCTCGGTTTGTTTCCGTTCAATGACAATGCCGATCTGATAGCCGATCTCTTCCATCAGGTCGATCAACAATGGATTCGCTTCTTCCCGTTTATCCGTAAAGAATTCAAGAACGGCGACCACTTTCCCGCTGACAATGACCGGAAATCCTATTGCGCCATGGACGTCAACGCCGTCATCCAGTTTCTTGCGCGAGAACTCGGGATGGAAGGCGTAATTTTCAATCCATAAGGCCCTCTTTTTTTCAAAAACACGTCCAATCATATCAACGCCCGGCGTAAACACCTTTTCTGCGGTGGTCTCCATGAAAAGGCGGTACTTTTCTTCACTTTCGGCATACCAGATATTTGTTGGGATCAACATTTCAGGGTTTTGGTTGTCACTTGCAAATACATGGCCCACCGGCCAGCCGATAAATCGTGCGATCCCTTCAATCGCCGCTTTGAAAACATCGTCGATGGTCGTCGCTGCATTGGCTGCCGCCGCCACATCCTTTAACAGGGAAATCCTTCTTTTACTCTCTTTCAGCGCCTCCTCGGCCCGTTTGCGTACGGTGATATCGTGGGCGATCCCCAGGCTGTACAGAAAGTGCTTATCGGGACGGGTGATTTCCCGGTCCTCAATATCCCAGTATCCCCTGGCGGATAGTTCCACGAAACAAGGCTCGGATTGATGATTCGGTCCCTTGTGCCCACCCCTGAGCAAACGGATTTCAATATTTTGGATTCTGCGGTTCCCCGTGCGCCGTTCCACCAGCATATTGCGGACTTTTTCCCTGTCATCGGGATGGATGATCTCTTTTAAAGGCTTTCCGATCAATTCCTCGGGCGTATATCCCAGTTGACGCACCGCCATGGAAATAAAATCGATGGTTCCGTCTGCTTTCACGCGATAGATGATATCGGGAGATAAATCTACGAGAGTGCGGAACCGCTCTTCACTATCTCGAATGGCTTTTTCCGCGCGTCTTCTTTCGGCCGCTTCTTTGACAAGCTGAGCGTTTTTTTCTTCCAACTCCAAGGTCCGCTCTTTGACCAAAACCTCAAGATGTTCCTGATAGTGCCATAAGTTTTCTTCAGCAACCTTACGTTCCGTAATGTTTTCGTGCGCCACGACGATTCGCAGGGGACCCGGACCGCTGAAACGGGTCACTCGACCCGCAAACCATCGTTGTTCAAGTGGCGAATGACAGGGATGTTCCATGACAAACTCTTTTTGTCGATCGGCCATGACATTTCTTATGCCCTCGACGAATGCCAGGGCCAGCGGCCGATCTTCCCCCTCGGCCGCGTTGCAGACACCGAAATAGTTTGCCCCTTCGCAAACATTTCGGCGAACCGGAGGATTGGCCTTTTCAAAATCCCGCCATGCTTTATTGACGGCGATGATCGTACCGCTTTCGTCCAAAACGGCAATGTGGGCCGAAAGAGAATCAATGGTGGAAAAAGCAAAACGTTCCGATTCGGTCAGTCTCTCCTCCAGGCGTTTTCGTTCGGTCATGTCTTTGGCAATGGCCGACGCGCCGATCACCGCGCCTTTTTCATTTTTTACGGGGGAAACCGTGAGGGAAACATGGATCAATTCCCCTCCTTTTCGGACCCTTACGGTTTCATAGGGCTCAACGCGTTCCCCCCGCTTGATTCTTTCGATGATGTGCAGCAATTCGTTTTCTTTTCCGGGAGGTATGATCAGAGAAACGTTTTTTCCGATCGCTTCTTTTGCGGAATACCCATAGATCCGTTCGGCGCCTTCATTCCAGTTTTCGATAATGTGTTGAAGGTTTATGCTGATAATGGCATCATCTGAAGATTCGACAATCAACGCAAGCTTAAGCAGCGATTGTAGATCCGAAGCGCCTGTGATCGCGTTTTCTCTTGAATCGGCGTCATTCTTTTTCAACGTTGGTCTTCCATAACCTTGAGATGGGTTGCGTTTTTAAAAACGTTCGAAACTGTCACGTTTGTTCCAGGACTTCTCTGATTTTGACGGCCAGTGAAATGATCGAGAAGGGTTTTTGGAGAAAGTGCACTGTATCTTCGAGAATCCCTCGATGGGAAATGGCCGAAGCCGTATAGCCGGACATGTACAGCGTTTTAATCCCCGGCCGCATTTCCTGAAGCTGTTTGGCAAGGTCTTTTCCGCTCATCCCGGGCATTACGATGTCTGTTATCAGTAAATCGATCCGGTCCGGACACTCTCCCACCACCTCCATGACCTCATCGGTATCGTTCGATGTCAGCACCCGATACCCCAAACGTTCGAGCATCATCTTTCCCATAATCAAGATTCCAGGCTCATCTTCCACTAAAAGGACGGTTTCCCCTTTTCCCATGGGGATGTTTTCGGTTTTTTCTTCCTCATCTTCGAACCCTTCCTCCTCATGGCGCGGAATATAAATTCTGAACGTGGTCCCTTTTCCGGTTTCACTGTACACATTGATAAAACCCTTGTTCTGCTTTACGATCCCGTACACCGTGGCCAGGCCCAGTCCCGTCCCCCTCCCGGTCTCCTTGGTCGTGTAAAACGGTTCAAAAAGATGGGATTGGGTATCCTTATCCATTCCACAGCCGTCATCAGTGACCGCCAGCATCGTGTAACGCCCGGGCTTGAATCCAACATGGCTGTTGCAGTACGCTTCATCAAAAACCGCGTTTTTCGTTTCAACGGTCACCTTTCCCGTCCCGGAAATGGCATCCCGGGCGTTCACGCACAGGTTTGCCAGGAGCTGATCCACCTGGGACGGGTCCATCTTGATCGGCCAGATGTCCCCGCCCGGATTCCACAGAAGATCGATGTCTTCGCCGATGAGTCGCCGGAGCATCTTGAGCATCTCTTCCACGGTGTCATTGAGGTTCAACACTCTGGGGGAAATCGTCTGTTTTCGGGCAAAAGCCAGCAGCTGCCGGGTAAGATCCGCCGACCGTCGGCCTGCCTTGTAAATTTCCTCCAGATCCGCGTAATGGGGATCGTCCTCCGCCATTTGCATCAGCAACAGTTCGGTCCGGCCCAGGATCACCCCCAGCATGTTGTTGAAATCATGCGCGACACCGCCGGACAACCGGCCCACAGCTTCCATTTTCTGGGCCTGGGTGAGTTGCTTCTCAAGGATCGATTTTTCATGCTCCGCTTCCTGGAGTGCGGTGATGTCTTGAACGGTGGCAAAGAACCGAGGCTTTTTTCCGGGTGAACGCTGGATGACGCCGACGGTTCGGACAAAGAGGGTTTTACCGTCTTTTCGAAGTAATCTGTACTCGTTGGGGGTCAGCTCGTTTCGACCCGATGCGATGCAATCTTCCAGCCATTGGTGGATTCGCTCCCGATCCTCGGGATGATGGATTTGGGTGTCGATCCGGTCAAAATCGACGGGCGCGCCTTTCTCGAATCGCAGCAGGTCGTACAGGCCCTCGGACCAGGTGACATCCCCTGTTTCCATGTCCAAGGTGAAATCTCCCATCCGTGCCACTTTCTGGGCGGCGTCAAGCCTCGCCTTGCTTTTGCGGAGTTCTTCCTCCGCCTGTCGTCGCGATCGGATTTCTTTTTGCAGCTTATTCCATTCCCCCCGGAGAAACAGGTATAAAATTCCGGCCGTGACGATCACAAACCCCCATCCTTTGTAGGTCTGG
>CAZQUR010000166.1:0-3716 GCA_964596535.1 uncultured Desulfobacteraceae bacterium | reverse complement strand
AAACCGATCTGGGGGACGGCCACGAAATCCCCAAAACCATCCTGGACTTGTCCTACATGGAATTGGGTCAAGGCGACCGCGGCCCTAGCTGGCTGGAACGAATGCTTTCGCTCAGAGACGACCCGAATATCGGCCCCTTTCGGCTGGCCTATCTCGAAGCGCTATTAAGAGCCGCTGACTGGCGCGGAAGTGAAAATTCCGGAGGCCAAAGTGGTTGAACACCTCTTTTCCGGATGCCGGACAAAACCCCTGACGGGCTACCTGAAGGCCGTCGGCATCCTTCGCCTCCTGTCCGAACAAAAGGATCCCCAGGCCAGAGGTTTCTGGAATCAAGGTCGATTCCATCTTTTTTCAAAACTGGATAAAGACCGGCTGGAAAAGTTTTTTTGTTTGGAATACAGCCCCACCCCCATCGTGGCCCCGTGGAACGGCGGAAGCGGGTTTTATCTTGGAGACCAAACCGCCGGAATGGATGCGATCCTTGCATGCACCCAGGATCGATTTTTCCAGTACCGGTCCATCATCAATCAAATCAAATCCTGGCCGGAAATCCCCAAATTTGACACCGTGGGCGACCTTGAAGACACATTGGGCCATGCACTGGCCGGACTGCGGGAAGGAAATAAAAAGCAGGAAATTGAAAGGATCTTAGAATCCGTCAAAAAACCGCCGGATGGATCCCTCGAAAAAAAGCTGCCCTCCCAAATCCGAACTTTTCCCCTCGAGTCAATCGAAGCCGGGTCCAAAAACCGCAACGATCCGGATCAAAGAATCTGGAAAGTATGGTGGAATCTCGTCAAAAAAGCCCGCACCAAATGCAACACGTTAATGCGGGAAAAGTATAAAAACGAATTGCTGCCGATTTGCCGCACCCGGCTTCCGGAAGACTGCCTGGCATGGACCGATGCGGTGTTTGCGATAAGAGCCGACGGTGGCGCTGCTTTCAACCCCCTTCTCGGTACAGGGGGCAATGAGGGCCGACTCGATTTCAGTAACAACTTCATGCAGAATATCGCACGGCTTTTCATCCACGGGGATCCAAAAAAAACGGTAAGTCTTTTCAAAGCGGCAGTATATGATGAGACCACGGAAAACCTGATTGAGGCAAAGATCGGCCAGTACGATCCGGGCAGAGCCGGGGGATACAACCAGGGCATGGAAATCGAGACCAAGGAATTCAAGATCAACCCCTGGGATTTCATCCTGAGCATCGAAGGCGCCTTACTTCTCGCCGGAGCCGCCGTGCGACGGTATCCGACCCAGGAGCGAACCCAGTTTACAGCGCCTTTCACGGTGTGGTTTTCACCGGTCGGATTCACATCCAGCGCCGAGGGTGAGAAGGGTAGAAGTGAAACCTGGTTCCCTCTTTGGGAAAAGCCCGCTTCATATAAAGAGATCAAACAAATTTTCAGTGAGGGGCGGACAACCCTCAGCCGAAGAATCGCCCGTACCGGCCTGGAATTCACCCGGGCGATCGGAACACTGGGGGTGGACCGTGGGATCAACGCCTTCGAACGCTATGCCTTTTTGGAGCGGCGCGGAAAAAGCTATGCGGCCGTGCCGTTGGGCCAGATTGGTGTGTTCCACAGGCCGCTACTGCATCTGCTCGACGAATTGGACCCGATCCTGCGTGCTGCAGACCGTTTTTTGCGTCAATTTACGACTATCCCTGCGACACTTGTCCGGGCAAGGAGCGGCATCGACAATGCCGTGTTTGATGTGTGCCAGAATCCGGACGCGCATCGCTTTTCATCCCTGGTCAGAGCCATCGGAAGACTCGAAAGGCTGGTCTCCCAGCGGGACCGATCAAAAGATCCGGCCATTCAAAATCCGCTGTTCGGTCTTTTCCCCCGCTGGATCGAAGCCGCCGATGACCAAAACATAGAAACCCGGATTGCCGCTGCGCTGGCCTCGATCCATGCCACCGAAAAAGTCGGTCCGATAAGAAGTTATTTGGCCGGTGCCAGCCCCTCCAATCCCCGAAAATGGGATGCCGGAAAAGGAGATGCGTTCTGGTTTGGAAACAACCTGATCGAACGTATGGGGGGTCTGCTCATTCGAAGGCTCATGGATCAGGAGCGCCGAAACGCCCCCCGTGTTCCCATCGAAGCCCATCTGCCGCTTTCCCCCCATGATGTCATGCCCTTTCTTTTGGGCGAAACCGATGACATCAAAATTGAAGAGCTTCTATGGGGTTTTTCTCTGATCAAATGGAACGCGAAAGGGCTGAGAAAAATCCAAAGACACTGGCATCGACCCATCTCAGATCAAGTGCTTTCCAGAACATGGTGCCTGCTCAAGCTCCTTCACAACCCGGAAAAAATACGAGACAAAAAAATCCGGATCGAGCCGCGAATCGTGCATCTGCTCAATGCCGGTCGGCCGGATGAGGCCTGCCGCATCGCAAAAACCAGGCTCCGGATATCGGGATTGAATCCCCATGATGTGGTCTATCGGGAAGACATTGATCCAAAAAGGCTCCTGGCCAGCCTTTTGATCCCGATAAGGGATCCGCACATCCTGGAAAAAAAGGTCCTGGGAGCAAAAACCATTAACCCCTGAAGGGAGAGTAACGATGTTTGAAAAACTGTCCAATGCAAACCGAATTCTAATGGAAGCCAGACTGGCGCCGGTCCAGGGGCATCGGTTCCAGCCCACGGGTTTTCCCGATCTGGGCGCCGCCACCTACCAGCTCCCGGACGGCACCCGGATGCTGTTGTTGGAGTCGGCCCAGTCCATGGCCAATCGCCTGGAAAACACCATCATCGGCGCCGATAACGAGATCATCGAAGACTTCCAAGGCCTGCCCTACATCCGTGCACAACTTTCCGGGGGATCTGAAACCAACACCAATTCTCTGATCGAAGCACATCGGATCAACTCACCCTTTATCATCACGGATCAATCCTTCCAGAAAAAATTCAAAGAAAAAGCCCACTACGAAGCCAAAAAGCCGCTCAATTGGCAAAAAATTGCCGAGGCATTGTTTCATTTCGACGTCAATTCCCTGATTCATGGCACTTTCTTGGCCAACCTGGAAGACGGGCGGGTGAAAGTTCCCCGGTCCGTATCCGCATTTATCGAAGCCAGAAATATCAAGGAAGTCGTCTCGGGCGGCGTGAAAAACAACTCCATAGACCCCACCGGAACGCTCAGGGCAAAAGGATTTGAAAAAGATGTCTATGGAAACGTTCCCTACCAGCGGGTGGAATACACGGCAGACGAAATCATTGCCTATTTCAATGTCGATGTGGGTCTGTTGCGAAGCTATGCGCTGGGCGAAAATGCGTTTCGGCTTATGGTCGCATTGATCCTTTTCAAGATCCGTAAGTTCCTCGATTCCGGCGCCAGGTTGCGCACCGCCTGCGACTTGAAGCGCATCGATGCCCTGAAGGTCACCGAACCCGAAGGATTTTCGGTCCTGCCGACAGATACGCTGCTCGAAACCGTAAAAAAGCAGATTGCCGCCTGCAAACCCATGTTCGCCGACCCGCCCGTCACAGAGATTGCCACCGAAACCGTCGTCAAAAAGAAGGGAGACACGGAACAGGCAGAAGAATTGGTCGTAGAAGATGAGGAATAATGGATACGATAATGGTTCAATAACGAGTTTTGGAGCAATCCATGGTCGTCATCGAACTTGAATTTCCGGCAGGCCGCTATCATGCCACCCCCTGGGGCCGGAATGTCAATGAAGGGGACGTGGAGTGGCCCCC
>CAZQUR010000165.1:0-3903 GCA_964596535.1 uncultured Desulfobacteraceae bacterium | reverse complement strand
CATGCGGCTTCTTCCGCTCAAACTTCGCCTTCGCCATCTCACACTCCTCCCTCGGGTGTTAGTGGAGCCCTCTCGCCCTGAAGGGCGGGGCTCCCCGGTAAGGAAAATCACTATTTTTAAAGCGCTTCCCTCGAGACCGCCTTAAAGGGCGGGGTTTTCGGGAAGCATTCCGGTCAAACAAAACAATCGCCCTTCCGGCATGGATCATGCCCGAAGCCCCTTTCGGGCCTCGTTATAACGCGTTTGCATCCATCCAATACCGGCCCTGGAGCCCACGACCGGAATCGAACCGGTGAACCTCTTCCTTACCAAGGAAGCGCTCTACCGACTGAGCTACGTGGGCATCGGCCTTCAATGTGCATTTTTTGGAGCGGGAGACGAGACTCGAACTCGCGACATCCAGCTTGGAAGGCTGAAGCTCTACCAACTGAGCTACTCCCGCCCTGAAACCTTTTGAATACCCCTTTCTACGGGCGCTCCCCAAAAAGCGTCGAAAGGCATTTTGCAGGAAGCCGTGTAGTTCCGATTTCGATCTCCGGCACCGATGGAAATCTCCTACATCCGACTCATATCAAGATTGGTGGTGGGGGGAGGATTTGAACCTCCGAAGGCTTCGCCGACAGATTTACAGTCTGTTCCCTTTGACCACTCGGGAACCCCACCCGATCGACTTTATTAAAAGCCCTGAAACACCAAAAGTCGTTTACGATTTCATCCTCTTGATGCGTATTTATTTTCTTATGTCGGTGTCTATCGTGCGTAATGGAGCCAGCGAAGGGATTCGAACCCCCGACCCACTGATTACAAATCAGTAGCTCTACCGGCTGAGCTACGCTGGCTCATACCCACCGATCGCATACTCGCGCCGGGCGCGGCTTCATTATTTTTCATTTAAATATCGTAAACTTCTACTTTTAACAATTTATGTTCTAAAAATCAATGCCGATAAAATTTAATAAATACCAATTAAGACCCATTTTTTACTAAAAATATTAAATTATATTTTATTTTCTCTTATTTTCTTGAATTATCATTTAATTTCACCCATCCAACCCCGAAGCGGCGAAATATCTCCCAGCGCGAATGACCGGGAACTTTTAATTCGGGGAATCATAGCCGGAACATTTTCAGATTGCAATGATTTTTTGTTTTTCCGCCAAGCGCGCTTCATCCTTGACAGAAACCCCGGGAATTTTGTATGGGCGTTGCGACAGGCGTTATTTTCCCCCCTTTTTGCCGGAAGGTCGATTTTCCCCGGCGGGAAATTGCGTTTTTGAAACCCCCAAGCGATCTTGTCAAGGACCCAAGATGATACGTACCCGAATCGCACTGTTCATCGCCTGCTGGCTTTTTCTTTTCACCGCCTGCTCTCCTGCATTGAAAACGGTCTCCGTGGAGCCGTCGCCTCCCCGGACCGCCATCAAACCTCCCGGAAAACAACCGGGTCCGCCTGAAGGCAGTGCCCCGCTGCCCGTGGCCGAGACAACCCCGTCACCGCCGACGGATATCGATGCGCTTCCCCAAAATACAGGACGGCCCATCGAAGAAATGCCCCTTTCTTCGCCCGAACCGATGGAAGCGGCGCGACCGACGGAAGAACCAAAAGAAATAGAAACGGATATCCAGGAGGAACCCCCGGAATCGGCCGGCGATATTCTAAAGGCGCAAAAGCCCGATGAGATCCTGGAAGAATCCCTCAATTTCTGTCAGGCGGCCCATGATTTCTGGCAAAAAGGGGAGGTGGAAAACGCCCTGGAAGCCCTCGATCAGGCGTATACCCTTATCCTTTCCGTGGAACCCGGAGAAGACCCTGCCCTGATTCAGCAGAAGGAAGACCTCCGATTCATGATTTCCAAAAGAATCCTGGAGGTGTATGCGTCCCGCCACATCGCCGCAAACGGAAAAAACAACGGCATCCCGTTGGAGGTGAACCGCCACGTGCAGGCCGAAATCGATTCCTTTTCAAAGGGGCGGGAAAAGGATTTTTTCATCGCATCGTATCGGCGTTCCGGAAAATTCCGGCCCTTTATCCTGGAAGAATTCAAAGAAGCGGGTATTCCCCCCGAACTTTCCTGGCTGCCGCTCATCGAAAGCGGATTCAAGGTCAACGCCTTTTCGAAGGCCCGTGCCCTGGGCATGTGGCAGTTCATCCCCTCCACCGGTTACAAGTTCGGCCTGGAACGGAACACCTTCGTGGATGAACGGATGGATCCCGCCAAATCGACCGAGGCCGCCATCGCCTATCTAAAGGAGCTGCACAACATCTTCGGAGACTGGATCACCGCCATTGCCGCCTACAACTGTGGTGAGAACCGGGTATTACGGGTGATCCGGGAACAGAATGTCCAATACCTCGACAACTTTTGGGATCTTTATGAACGGCTTCCCCGGGAGACCGCACGGTATGTACCGCGGTTTTTGGCCACCCTGCACATGGTCAACCACCCGGAAAAATACGGCCTCGACAAGGTGTCCCCCGACCCGCCCCTTTCCTATGAAACCGCCACCATCCGCAAGCAGGTCCACCTCCGGGACGTGGCCCGGAAAATCGGCGTGGAATTGTCCGATCTCAAGGCGCTGAATCCGGAGCTCAGGTACCAGGTGGTTCCCCCGGGGCCGTACCCATTGCGGGTGCCCTCCGGGAAACGAGAAATCGTGTTGGCCGCCGTCGACACCCTCTCCGAAGCCGGACCCCCGCGCCCGGCATTCATCAAGCACCGGATCCGTCGGGGGGAAACCCTCTCCACCATCGCCCGGCGATACCATGTGAGCATGAACCGGATCGCCGCCGCCAACGGCATCCACCGGAAAAGCCGCATCATTGCCGGACACACCTTGAAAATCCCACAAAGCGGCGTCAGCGTTTATCGTGCGGAAACGGCGGGACCGTCATCGGAAACAAAAACCGTGGCGCACGTGGTCCGCAGGGGGGAATCCCTTTGGAGGCTGGCCAAAGTATACGATACGACGATCAGCGCCATACGCGATTTTAACGGCCTTTCGGGGACCCGGTTGACCACGGGCCAAGTGCTGAAGATCCCCGCCCGCTCCCGGGCGGCTCCCCCGGCCGGCACCTTAAGGACATACACCGTGCGGAAAGGGGACTCGCCGTATAAGATCGCCATGAGATTCAGCATGTCCCTCGAGCAGTTTTTAAGCGTGAACCGCCTGACCCCCAAGAGCCGGATCTACCCGGATCAGACGGTCTACGTCCGGTAAACCCCGATGTTGTATAAAAAACATGGCAAAGAATGGCGACCGTCGTTGCATTCTTTGCTTGCCTTTCGGAACCCTGTCGATTATAAGGCCTCTTATGAAACCCAAATTCGCACTTTTGATGTTGGTTGGGACCGCCTGGGTGCTGCTGTTCGGCGCCTGTACCGTTCGGAACGCGCCGGCGGAACCGCCCGCACAACCTCCGGGACGAGAAACACCGGAAAAAATACCCGGGGGTCCTCCGGAGTCCTTCAAAGAAGGGGAACTCCTGGTGCGGTTCAAGGCGCCGCCGGACCCGAAAACCATTGAGGATTTTTGTGATCAAACCGGGCTTTTTCTTTTGCACACCTTTCAATCTCCGGGGCTTTTCCTTTTTTCCATTACGGACGGAAACGGGGTCCGGGAAAAAATCACGGAAATCGAGCCTCACCCTCTGGTGGCCTATGCCGAACCCAATTTTATTTTCAATTTAAACCCTCCGGAAACCGCGCCGGTCCATGTGCCCGGAGAGGTATTGGTGCGATTTGCACCGGACACGGAAAATGCGCGGATCCGCGCCATCCTCGAGGAGCTGGATCTCGAGATGGCGGAGGCGTTACCCCTGCCCGGTTTGTACCGGGTGAAAACAGCGGATCCCTCCATGCCGATTCAAGACATCATGAAGCGTTTGAACGCGTTTTCCGAAGT
>CAZQUR010000164.1:0-3933 GCA_964596535.1 uncultured Desulfobacteraceae bacterium | reverse complement strand
ATTTGAATCGCCTCCATTACCCCCCCCCCCAAGACTGGATAGACCGCCTATGGCAACAAGCCCCCCTGCGGCGCCGATTATGATCTTTGTTTTTGTACTCATTTTCTGATCTTCAGGGGTGTCAGCCGTTTTTGTAGACGGAGGAGGCGTTTCCGCTGTCTCTTCAGTCATCTCCGGCACCGGTGCCGTCGGGGGAATCTCCGTCTGGGCTGCGGGCTGCTCCTTTGGAGGAACGGGTTTTGGTTGCGCTTGCTTTAGAGACTCCAGGAGTTCTTTTGAAATTTTCCCATCCACCGGAAGATTATGATCCTGTTGAAAGGCACGGACGGCGGCCTGGGTTTTTTCTCCCAGGACGCCGTCAATAGGGCCCGGGGCGTATCCCAATTCCTGCAATGACGTTTGAACCGAAGCGATCGTTTCTGTATTGACGGCCAGGGGTGTCGCCTGCTGCGCCATTGCGGGCATCCAAGAACTGGATAGAAAAGAAAGGATGAAAAAGAATAAAACGGTGTTACGAAAATACCGTATTCTAAAGCGGCATAAAAAATATTTCATGGGCTGCACCTCCAGGTGTTGACACGGGCTTGACAAGACATTTTTTCCGGCTTGCCGGAAACGCGGATCATCAAAGTGTTTCCTATCGCATCACCTCCTTTTGCGCCGGCATGGTTTCCAGGCGCACCCGGTTTTGTTTCCAAGGCTGATACGGGGTGCCGATGCACCGACTTCATTCATGCCGAAAAGCGGTCGCTGGGTTCATCTTTGCGGCCCGGCAGGCCGGATAGAGCCCGAAGGTGATCCCCACCAGTACCGCCATCCCCAAGGGCAACACGATTGCCCATGGCGTTAGGATGATACGCCAATCCCCGATACCGGCGGCGAAGCGGACGCCTGCCGTGCCCAGAAGAACGCCGATGACCCCGCCGGAAAAGGTCAGAATCATGGCTTCGGCCAGAAACTGGAACACGATATCCATCCGGGTGGCGCCGACGGCGCGGCGGATGCCGATTTCCCGGGTCCTTTCGGAAACCGTGGCCAGCATGATGTTCATGATCCCGATGCCGCCTACGACCAGAGAAACGCCGGCGATGGCGGCCAGCATCATGTTGAGTGTCCGTTGGGTTTGCCGGGATTGATTCAGGAGCTCCACAGGAACGACGATCTGAAAGTCTTCGGCATGGTGATGGCGCACATCCATGATTCTCCTGATGGTTAAAGCCGCCTGGGGGACCACCTCCGAGTGCTGCATCTGGACGATGATTTCACTCAACGCACTGTCGTTTTCACCGGAAAAAGAAGGAGTGTTGCCGACACCGGCGTGGTTCCGGCCGTGCGTATCGATAAACCTTTCGGTTCCCATAGGAAGGAAGACCATATTATTGAAATCTCGAATGGCGATGGCGGACTGTTCGTCGGATACAGGATCCATCCCCGCAAGGACCCCCACCACGTGAAATACGTGATTCTGGATACGAATCCTTTGCCCCGGTTTCCCTTTTGCGCCCAGGCGTCTGGAAACGGTGTGTCCCAAAACGCAAACCAGGTTTTTTTCATCCACATCGACACGGGTGAAAAACCGTCCGGATTGGACCCGGAGATTCAAGATGTCGTCATAACTTGCCGAGGCGGCCACGATCCGGGGGGAAATCCCGGCGGACGCGCCGATGATGGCGGCTTCGATTTCTTTGAGGCCCGCAACTTGAATTGCTTCCCGGCAGCTTTTTCGGATTCCGGCGGCATCCGCCATCCTCAATCCCCGGGAACGCTGTTGTGCCGCCCGGGCCGCCTGTTCCGGATTCAAGGAAACGGCCTGGATATAGATGTTTTGGGTGCCGAGCCGTTCAATCCGGGTTAAAATCTTTTGTTTGGCCCCTTCCCCGGCGCCCAGCATGATCAGCACGGTGATGACGCCGCAGATCACTCCCAGGATGCTCAACACCGATCGCAACTTTTGCTGCCATAGGCAACGGAAAGCGATGACAACGGTCTTATGCAGCTTGAAAAGGATCGGGGGCAATGTTGCCGTCCTTGAAAAATACGGTCCGGCGGGCATACCGGGCCACGTCCCTGTCGTGGGTCACCATGACGATGGCGGCGCCTTCCTCGTGCATTTCGGAAAAAAGCCTCAGGATCTCTTTGCCCGTTTGGGAGTCCAGGTTTCCGGTGGGTTCATCGGCCAGGATCAACCCGGGCCCCACAGCCAGCGCCCGGGCAATGGCCGCCCGCTGCATTTCACCCCCGGAAAGCTCAGAGGGCCGATGCCGGATCCTGGGGGTCAATCCCACGCGACGGATGGCTTCCGTGACCCGCCGGTGTCTTTCGTTTTTAGGTCGATTTGAATAATAAAAGGGAAGCTCCACGTTTTCGTAAACCGACAGGGCGTTGACGAGGTTGAACGTCTGGAAGACAAAACCGATCCGATGCGCCCGGAGGTGGGACAGGGCGGTATCGGAGGCGCTTAACATATCCATTCCGGAGAACCGGTACGCACCGGACGTGGGAAGCTCCAGGCAACCCAGAATATAAAGGAGCGTGGACTTGCCGGAACCCGAGGGGCCCATGACGGCCACAAACTCCCCGGCGTCGACACAAAAATCGATACCCTTCAGGGCATCCACGAAACTGCGGCCCACCGTGTACTGTTTGAAAAGCCCTTTCGCTTCGATGATCATGTCGAAACCATCAACCGTCGAGGCGCGCCGAAGGCGGCCGGGCCAGGGCCACCTGGTCTCCTGCGGTCAGACCGGAAAGGATTTCCACCCACTCCTCGTTTTTCCGGCCCACCTCCACGGCCACTTTTTCAAAGCCGTTTCCGGACTTTTTATAACAGATCAAGACTCCGGATTCTTCGAACAGGGAAGGAAACGGAATGCTCAATGCGTTTTCGCACCGGTCGGAAAAAATGGTCACCCGGGCCGTCATGCCCGGCCGAAGCCGCGGGCCCGCTTGTTGCAGGGATACCACCAGTTGAAAATATTTTTCCCCGAAACTCCCTTCCAGGCGCTCGGTGGCCAGGACCCCCAGCATGGCGATTTCCCCTGCGAAACGTTCCTTGGGGTAGGCGTCCACGGTGACGATACACGGCTGTTTCAAGGCGATTTTGTGAAGATCCACCTCCCGAACCTGGGTCTTGACGATCATGGAAGAGATGTCCGGCAGATATAACAGGGGCTGGTTCTGCCAGACCTTATCCCCCACGCGGGGCTTTCGTTTCTGGCCGTCCCGGAAGGCTTCATGGAGGATGGCGATGCCGGAAATGGGAGCCCGGATTGTCGTCTTTTCCAGTTCATTCTTGGCCCTTAACAGGCTGCTTTTGGCGGTCTTGATTCGTTCCCGGGCTTCATTGACCGTGGAGACGGCTTTTGCAATCTTATAGACTGCCCCTTTTCGGGTCTGCTCAATGAGCATCGCGGCTTTTTGGACTTTGGCCTTGGCCGCTTCCACCAGGGACGGAAAAACGTGCTTTCGGTAATTGTCATGTTTGAGGGATGCGTTCTTGAATTGCTCCTGGAGCTCGGCAAGCTTTTCCCGGGCCAAAGAGACCTCGGCCACCTGGATCGTTTTTTCCGCCTCCAACGCTTCCAGTTCCGAAATATATGCCCGGTAGCGGTTAAAGGCTTCTTTGGCCTTTTCCATCTCTTCCCGGTATTGGGCCAACTGGATGGGGCCGTCGCCTTCCGTCACTTTTTTGAGTTCCAGTCGCGCCACCGTCAGGTCGAATTCGGCGGCGGAGACTTCTTTTTCCGTCTGGTTTTTCTCCCATTCCAGTACCTGCCGTGCCGCGTCCACGGCCGCTTCCAGGGTTTTGACCTCGCCGGTGAGACGGTGCACTTCTTCTTCGAAGGGTGTGGGATCGAGACGCACCAGGATATCCCTTTTTTCCACCCGGGTGCCGTCTTCCACGATGGAAATGATCTTTCCCTTGTCCCCCCG
>CAZQUR010000163.1:0-3979 GCA_964596535.1 uncultured Desulfobacteraceae bacterium | reverse complement strand
TTTTCCACCATATCTTGTATTTCTTTCCATAAAATACACCCCCTGTTGTGTTTTTCTCTTTACAAGCCGTTTTATCCCTGATATTGAACCGGAGTGAAAAAGGATGGAGTCGTAATACTCAAAAACGCCCTCTCCCTTGAGGGAGAGGGTTGGGGTGAGGGTGAAAGGGTATGGGAAATGTGGGTTTTACGAATTCATCAAAAAGAATGGAATCGTTGAAAGGGATGCGGAGTAGGCGATGAAACTCAAAAAACTCGAAGTGACCGGGTTTAAATCCTTCCTCGACAAGACCGCCATCACATTTCCGCCCGGCATATCCGCCATCGTGGGGCCCAACGGATGCGGCAAGAGCAACATCGTAGACGCGTTGCGCTGGGTCATGGGGGAACAAAGCGTCAAGCAGCTCCGGGGCAAGACCATGGAGGATATCATCTTCTCCGGGGCCAACGGGAAGCCGCCCCTGGGCATGGCGGAAGTCTCCCTCACCCTTCTCAACGACAACGGTTCGGCCCCCGAGGAATTCAAGGACTTCACCGAGATCCAGGTCACCCGGCGCCTCTATCGCTCCGGGGAAAGCGGGTATTTCCTCAATAAACAGCCCTGCCGGCTCAAGGATATCCACAACCTCTTTTTGGGTGCGGGGATGGGGGCCAAGACGTACGCGGTGATCCAGCAGGGCAAGATCGGCGCCATCACCGATGCCAGCCCCGAAGACCGGCGGGTATTTATCGAAGAGGCGGCGGGCATATCCCGGTTCAAGAGCCGGAAGATGGAAGCCCTGAGAAAGCTGGACCAAACCAACACCAACCTTTTACGGATTCTGGACATCCTTTCGGAAGTCAAGCGCCAGACGGCGGCCCTCAAGCGGCAGGCCAAAAAGGCGGAACTGCACAAAAAACTGAAACGCCGGGCAAAAGTCCTCGATGTCCGGATCGTGCTTTCCGAATACGACAGGTATACCCGAAAGATCGAAGAAATCGAAGAAATCCTCGAGGGGCTGCAGACCCGGGACCTGGAGCACTCTTCGCAACTGCAGCAGCTGGAGGCCCTGTCCGAAGAGATCAAGCTGAACCGGATGCGCAAAAACGAAGAGATCTCCGCCGAAAAGGCAAGGGTCTTCGAGGCCCGGCGCGCCATCGACCGGATCGAAAACGATATCGCCCACACGGTAAAAGACATCCGGCGCCTCACCGATGAAATCGAAACGCTTAAAGACGAACGCCGGGAACAAGAGGGAAAAATCGCCCAGATCCTCTCGGAAATCGAGGGTGCCGAAAAGGATGCGACACGATACCAAACAGAAATCGAGGACCTCAAGGCCGTCGTCGTCCAGAAGCAAGGCACCCTGGAGGAAAAGCAAAACGTCCTGGACCGGGAAAAAGAAGAACTGGAACGCCGAAAGACCCGTCTTGCAGACCTCATGTCCCAGGAGGCGCGCTTTAAAAACGTTTTCGAAACCTCCTTTGCCACCAAGCAGAACCTGCATCGCCGCCTGGACCGGATCCGTTCGGAGAAAAAGACCGCGGCCAAAACCGTGGAGGAATTGACCCGGAAAAAATCCCGGTCGGAACAGACCCTGGAAACGCTTGCGGCGGAAGTGAAAAAGATCACCGGGACCATCGATGCCCTCCGCGCCTCCCTCGATGAAGAAAAGACCCATCTGGGCCGGCAGGTCAAACACACCCAGGCCCTGGAAATGGAGCGAAACGAAATCCGCTCCCGATACAACGCCCTGAAAAAAATGGAGGATAATTACGAATGGTACAAGGAAGGGGCGCGGGCGCTGCTGAAGGCCCGGGACGCGGTCTCCCGGGAAGACACCCTGCCGGCGGCCCGGAATATCCTGGGGCTGGCGGCGGATATTTTCGAACCCGAACCTTCCTTTGAAACCGCCGTGGAAGCCGCCCTGGGGGATGCCCTTCAATACGTGCTCGTGGAAAACCAGAATGCCGGGGAAACCCTCATCGCGCACCTGAAAAAAACCGGCGCCGGGCGAAGCGGAATGATCCCTTTGAACTCCCTCAAGGCCGTCCCTTCGGGGCGCCCCTTATCCGCCGGCCATCCGCACCGGCTCCTCAATCACGTCAAGGTCCATGAGGCGTATGCCGCAGCGGCGGAGGTCCTCCTGGGGAATATACGGGTGACGGAAACCCTCACCGATGCCGTCACCCTCTGGAACCAAAACGGGTCGACCGGCGCCGTCGTCACGAAGGAAGGGGACCTCATCACTTCCGAAGGCATCCTTGTGGGCGGTTCAAAAGAACAACTGACGGGAATTTTGGCCAAGAAAAACGAACTCAAATCCCTGGGCACGGATCTTTCAGACCTTGACGATCGCCTGGGATCGGCCCGGGATACCCTGAAAAGCATGGAATCAACGGTCCGGGAGGTCGAAACCCGCCTCCAGCAGGCCATCGAATCCCAGGCCGCCCTTTCGAAAAAACAGGCCGAAGCGGAAAAAACCGACTATATCCTGGCCGAAGAGCGCAAACATGCCGTCCGGCATCTGGAAATTCTCGACCTGGAAGAAGAACAGATTCTCGGGGAAGCCGAAGATATCGATGCCGACATCGCCCGCTTCCGAAAGGAACTGGAAGGCCTGGGAGACACATTGCACGAGGCCCGACAGGCGTGCGAGAAAATGACGGCCCGGATCCGGAACCGGTCCGAGGAAATGGAACGGCTGCGCCAGGAGGTGGTGGACCTCAAATTAAACCTGACCGCCCTTTCCGCCAGGCGGGAAAGCAGCGTCCAGACCCTGAACCGCCTGAAGACATTCCACGAAGAAGGACGCCGGCGACTCGAAGACCTGTCGGCCCAGTCCGGCCATAAAAGCGAACAGATCCGCCGTTTGGAGGCGGCCAAGGCCGAATGGGAAGACGCGTTGAAGGCCACGTATGCGGATGTCCAGGCCATCGAAGCGCTGGTGGAAAAGCGGGAGGCGGAATACCACGCCATTGAAGCGCGGCTCAAGGAAAACGAAGGGGCCGCCCTGCACATCCAAAAGACACGGGAATCCCTTACGGAAAAAATCCGGCTCCTGGCCATGGAACTCAGCGAACACCAGGTCAAGCGGGAAAACGGGGTGGAACAGCTCCAGGAACGCTACCAGACCCCTTTTGAAGCCCTGGCCCGGGAAATCGAAGACGCCCCCCGGGAGGAACCCCAAAAAGAACCGGATGCCCCCGGGGAATCCGTGGACGCCATGCGGGAATCCCTTGCCGACCTTAAAAAGCGCATCGACCGGATCGGGGACGTCAATATGGGGGCCCTCAAGGAATACGAAGAACTCACGGCCCGTCATGATTTCCTGGAAACGCAAAAAGACGATCTCACCAAGGCCGTGGAAGACCTGCACCAGGTGATCAAGAAGATCAACCGGATCACCCGGGAGCGGTTTGTCCATACATTCAACGCCATCAATGAAAAACTCAAAGAAGTTTTTCCCCGTCTCTTCGAAGGGGGTACGGCGGAGGTGGTGATGACCGAACCGGACAACATCCTGGAGACGGGGGTGGAGTTCATGATTCATCCGCCGGGGAAACGGGTCACCCGGATGAGCCTTTTGTCCGGCGGCGAGAAGGCCCTTTCCGCCATCGCCCTGATCTTTTCCATCTTCCTGCTCAAACCGGCGTCTTTTTGCCTGATGGATGAAATCGACGCGCCCCTGGACGACGTGAATATTCATCGCTTCAACAACCTCCTCAAGATCATCGGCGAAAAATCCCAGATCGTCTTGATTACGCACAACAAGAAGAGCATGGAGTTCGCCGACACCCTTTTCGGGATCACCATGGAACAAAAAGGGATTTCAAAAATCGTCTCCGTGAATCTGACACGGTAGTCCTGTGGCGCCCTACTTGTATTTCAAGGATGATGAACTGTAAAAAGTCGAAATTGGGATGGCAAAGTAAAAAGTTCCAAATGCAAGGCGCGCAAATCCTGAGGAATGAGGCGTACTTACAGGTACGCCGCAATG
>CAZQUR010000162.1:0-4073 GCA_964596535.1 uncultured Desulfobacteraceae bacterium | reverse complement strand
GGTCTCACCCGAGGTGAAAAAATTGATCCGGCGGCCGGATTTGCCCGACCGTTTGATCGCATTATTGGCCGCATAGCAATATGAATGCCAACCGTTATTTGTGGTCATAGGTAAAATTGTTGATAATCTTATGTCATAATTTCGGACCGGAGTGCATGAAATAAACCTCCCGGGTGTTGCCTGTCCAGGATTTCATCCGCCAGCCAGGGCGTGATCACCATTCGATCGGCATTTCGGGATGCCACTTCATCGATGTATTTCAATTCATGGACCCCGCGTGCGGCAAGAAGCGGATCGAAGGTGCCGGACAGGGCAAAGCTCTGGTTGACCACCCAGGCAAAAGGCTCGATTCGGGCGCGCCGCAGGTCCTCCTGCAGGTGCCGGGCCTCATGAACCGGAGTTGCCTCCGGCAGTGTGACCAGAAGAATTTTGGTGAAATCCGGATCGCGCAGGCGCGGCAAAAGTTCCTTAACCGCTTCGAGAACACCCGTTGAGTTTTTGGCCACTTCCCGGTGGTATGATTCCGTAGCGTCCAGCAAAAGCAGGGTGTGGCCGGTGGGCGCGGTATCGAGCACCATGAACCGGTCCCGTCCCCGGGCCACCGCCCGGGCGAATGCCTGAAAAACGGCGATCTCTTCGATGCAGGGAGAACGCAGCTCTTCCTTCAGCAGGGCCGTGTCTTCGTCCGAAAGGGTTCCTTTTTTTTGTTCCAGAACGTCGGCGACATATTTGCGGGTTTCTTCCCTGGGATCGATCCGGCTGACTTCAAGATTGGGGATCGACCCTGCGAGCACCTGCGACAGGTGGGCGGCCGGGTCGGTCGTCGAAAGATGCACCAGGTACCCGCGCCTGACAAGCTCGACTGCGATGGCCGCCGCCATGGCGGTCTTTCCCACACCGCCTTTTCCCATGGTCATGATAAGACCTTTGCCGGGCGCAGCCAAGCGGTTGAACAACGCCTCCCATCGTCCGTTCGAAGAAACCAGGCGGTGTACACGGTGGTGCAGCTCCTTTCCAATATCCGGTTCGTAAGAGACCGGTTCCCCGGCCAGCGCCCGGCGGATGGCTGCAAGCCCGGTCAAACCGTTTGGCTTGAATTTGACTACGGTTCGCGGCAGCCCGGCCAGAGAATCGGGCATGGCTGAAATGGCCGCCGCAGCTTGCCGGGCAAAGGCTACGGCCACCGGATCCGACGAGGTCGTTTCGAACAGGCCGTTTACGATCAGGTGCTGGTTTTTCATGCCGACTCCGGTCAACTCGGCCCCGGCGCGGGCGGCTTCCGCAAGCGCGATCTTTTCGGGGCGCGTCACCAGGACCAGCAGCGTCTGTTGCGGATCCCTGAGGGCTTCGACCGCCCCCTCATACATCAAGCGCTGGTCCTTCAGCCCGGAAAGCGGGCCGAGGCACGAGCTGCCGCTTTTATTTCCGACGATAAAATCGTTCCAGGCGGCCGGCAGACTGAGCAGCCGCAAGGTGTGGCCGGTTGGCGCCGTATCCAGAATGATATGATCGTAATCCACGGCTGGGCCGGCAGTGCCGATAATCTGTGAAAATTCGTTGAAGGCCGCGATCTCGACCGTACAGGCCCCGGAGAGCTGCTCCTCGATGGATTGAACGGCTTCATCGGGCAACACCCCCCGGTAGGGGCCGACGATCCGCTCCCGGTACTCGGCCGCCGCCTGAATCGGATCGATATTCATGGCCCTCAGCCCGGGCAGAGCCGGGACCGGGGTAGGGTGACCCCCCAGCTTCGTTTCCAGCACCTCGTCCAGGTTGGAGGCCGGGTCGGTGCTGACGAGCAGAACCCGCTTTCCGCTCTCTGCCAGGGCCGACGCCACAACACAGGACATGGACGTTTTTCCGACGCCTCCTTTGCCGGTAAAAAACAGAAAGCGGGGAACCCGTTTGATAAGATCTTTCATGAGCAGCAACCTCCGCCCGGACAGCATTCGCCCGCAGCTTCGCTTTCAACGCCCGCCCCCAACGCCACGAATGGGGATGAATCTTCATTTCCCGTAGGCACATCAGAATTTTGATCCATTCCTAAAAAGGACAAAAGTTCCTTTGGGGTGGGATAGCGTCCCGATAATTTGAGTTCGTCATTGACATAAATAAACGGCAATTTCGTATGGCCGATTTCGGCCAGATCTTTTTTGACCTGCTGATCCTGGGCAAACCCCTGCGGCTGCTGGGCCAGATTGAATCGTTCAACAACCACCCCGTTCTTTGCGGCCGCCTTAACTGCTCCGGCAAATTCCACCAGCGTGTTATCGATATTCGTGCCGCAAACCCCGGTGGGGCAGCACATGGCCGGATCGTATACTTTCAACGTCTTCGATCCGTTGCCCTTTTCTTGCGGGAATTGAGCGGATGATTCGCTCGAGGTGCCCAGTACACTTTGGGCAAACTTGTTCATGGCCGACATGGCCCCTTTTTCCACCATTCTGCCCATCGCCACCGCTTCCCTGATGTCATCGGCGCCGATACCCAGACGCTTTGCCTGGTCGACGTGATGGGTCAAACAGGGCTGGCAATGTCCTGCCACCGATGCCCCGATGGCGATCAGCTCTTTTGTTTTTTCATCCATCAATATTTCTCCTTTCCTTATTTATCAGGCGCGAAATTTATCAGGCGCGAAGCTCGCGCCGCCTTTTTTGCGCCTGGCACAACCAATCCAATCCGTTTGATAGAATGGAATCAATTTTTTCTTTATCCCTCGCCATATCTTCCGAATCCGTCAGCCCGCCCTTCAGCCACTGCAACAGCAGGGGAGGGAATGCCTCCGAAAGCCGATAATACACCCAGCGGCTGTCTTTACGGCTTTTCACAAGCCCGGCGTGCTGGAGCACGCTCATGTGTCTTGAAACCGTGGGCGTTGCCAGGCCGAGCAGTTCCGTGATCTGGCACACGCACAGCTCCCCGCAGTCTTTCAGGGTCATGACCACGCGAAGGCGGTTTCCGTCTGATAGGGCTTTGGTGGTAGTCAGCACATGCTCCATGGGGACAACCTTTATTTGATGTTTAGCAAAGTAGCTAAATGAAGAATAATACAAGAATCAGATGGTGTCAAGTCCTACAACAAGACTTAAATAGAACCTTGCCCCCTTGGTGTTTTGGTGTTAATATGGGTACAAAGGTCACCCAAGATAAGAGGTAACCATGAGCCGACTAACTCTCAATGGCGCTCACCGGACCGGCGGCTGCTCTCCGTTTTTAATCCGGCATGCCAAATCCACCTTCCCTTCCGCCAAAACCGTTACACACGCATCCACGACCGCCGCATCATAATACATTCCCCGGCGGACGCTCAATTCCGCCTGCGCCGCTTCCAAGCCCGCCGCCGGGCGGTAGGGACGAAAGCAACAGATGGCGTCCACCACGTCCGCCACCCCCAGGATCCGAGCTTCGAGCAAGATCGCATCTCCTTTCAGACCCTGCGGGTATCCCGATCCGTCCATGCGTTCATGGTGCTGGTAAATCGTTTGCGCAAGGGGCCAGGGGAAATCGATATCTTTTAAAATCTCATAAGCCGTCCGGGGATGCTCCCGGATGATGGCCATTTCCTGTTCGGACAGCTCTCCCGTCTTGTTCAGCATGGCCGCCGGCACGAGGACCTTGCCCAGGTCGTGGATGGCCGCGGCCATGCGCAACCCTTGCGTGCGTTCCCAATCGCCTGTGCCCGGGGAACACCCGTAAGGGCCGTAAACGCGGCATTGACCAGACGGACGGTGAAATCGGTATCGATAACGGCCACCGCGTCGGGGATGGCCTCCAGCACCTGCAGGACATCCGGACCATCGTTTTTTCCGGAAAACGTTGCTCTGTTCACGACGGCTTTATCTCCATTCAAACGGTACATGTGTTAACAGCTGTCTGCCTGCCGGTCTGTTCATTTTTTCTTTGGCTCAGATCCGCCAGCCGGTTCAAAAATCGAATGTACGGGACGCCGTAAAGGGTTTCGCTTCGGATTGCCCCTTGCTCCCGCAATCTGTGGATACGCCCCCTGATGACCCGGTGAAAGGACATCCGGCGCTTTTCCACGCCGGCCATCGACATGCTCATGCAGTACCACT
>CAZQUR010000161.1:0-4080 GCA_964596535.1 uncultured Desulfobacteraceae bacterium | reverse complement strand
TTCCGTCTCCGTGAATATATCCTCCCCGATATTCATCACCAGCGTTGAAAAAGATCCAGCATTTCTGGACTTTTCTAAAAAAGAAAGGACGGAACTGACGGTCAGGGCCCGTTTCAGCCAAAAGCTTCCCGCCGGCTGCAGGGTGCGCTTTTCCGTGATCGACAATTACGATCGGCTGGTCAACGACACGGAAGTTTCCGTGGAAGCAGGAAATTCGCACGCTGAACACCGCTTCCTCGTTTCCGAATTACCCACGACCTTGGTGCGCGCCCGCGCCGAATTGAAATCAGGGGATAAGAGTCTTGATATTGAGACATCGCTTTTCACATCGATCCGGCGGGAACGGGACCGCTTCGCCTTTGCCGGATGGGCCCACGCCGGCACCGATTCCCGGCAGCAGCGCCTGCTCGCCCGGATACTGGGGGGGTTGGGCTTCGACGCCCAGCGCGGCCGGGAAGGCGGAGTGGATCGCCTGGAAGTCGCCGACATCCGCGCGTTTCCCGGCGCCGGGGGCCGGCGCATCGCCGCCGTCGACACCGATTCGGAGACACTTGAAAGAACGACGCAGGAAACAAAGACTTTGGCCGAAAAAAACCTGCCCTTCGATCCTTTTGGATACGTAACCCCTGATGAAATCAGCTACGGCGGCGGTGAACTGCTCCCGGCGCGGCTGGATGCGTTTCGGCGGTCCCTCGAACACACCTATGGGTCCATCGAGGCGCTGAATGCCCAGTGGGGCACCGATTTTTCTTCTTTTGCAAAAGTCCCTCCCGTCACTCCGTCCGCCGCCGAAACGTTGATCACCCGGGCCGAAGCAACCCTGAACTTCAGTCCCATCGTGGATCAATATCTTGAAAACTGCCGGGTGTACGCCGATCATTTCGGTGTGTATCAGGAAGCCTTGAGCGCCGGGGACCCAGGCGCCCGGTTCGGCATCGAGTCCCCCCTTTGGCCTTGGGCAAACCGGTACCTGGACTGGTATGCCATTTTGCAAAAGATCCGCCTTTTCAGCCCCTACGGCCGGGAAGGCGACCTGCAGACTTATGAATACGCCCGTTCATTCGCCCGGCCGGGCACCCTTCTGGGGATGACCTACGGCGGCTATATCTATAACGGCTTCGTACGCCGGCCCCAGCCCATGGACCTCGAGTTCCAGTTCTGGCGGCCCTGGAACGCGCTGGTGCGCGGGTTCGATTGCGTGTACTGGTACACATTGGGCGCAGTGGTGGAAAGCGGGGTAGGCATGGGGCTGGAGCCCTACCCTGCCTTTCTGACGGCAGTGGAACAGATTGAACGCATCCGAAAAGGGTATTACACCCTGCTGCGGGGGACCCAGCGCATCATGGACCCGGTAGCGGTGCATTACAGTGTGGCGAGCAATATCCTATCGGAGCATATCAAAGACTTCGGGAAGCTTCCCTGGAACGTTCATATGCTGCTGAGAATTCTCCAGGACTACGTGCCGGTGGGATACACGTTTTTGGCCACTCCCCAGATCGAGGCGGGTGAACTTAATGATTACGAGGCGTTCATCATGCCGCTTTCCCAGGCGGTCACCGAAAAAGAAGCCGTTGCCATACGGCGATTCGCGGAAAACGGCGGCCTGGTCATCGCCGACGTGCGGCCCGGAATCTGTGACGGCCACGGAAAATTCGGCGCGAACCGGATCATGCAGGAACTTTTCGGAATTTCATTCGATAAAAGCCTGGGAAGAAAAAGCGTTGCACTGCCGGAAACCGGCTTGCCTCCGGGCTGGATTCCGGAACGCCGGCCCGCCGGCGTGCCCGTCGATCCGGCGTTGAAGCTATCGGAAGCAAAAGCCGCCGTCATGGTAGACGGCGTCCCGCTCGTTGTTTCCAACAAGATTGGGAACGGGACGGCGGTCTGCCTGAACATCCCATTCAACAACTTCAAAAGATACCCGACGCCCGATGCCCTTTATTATTATTTGGCCGACCCGGAACATGCCGCATTGGTCGGCACAATCCTAAAATCCCTGCTGGATGAACACGGTTTCGAGCGGTCCTTGGAAGTGGCACCCGATGGAGATACCTGGCCCATGGGGCTGGAAACCTGGTATTTTAACGACGGGCGCGCACGGTACGCGGCGCTGACGAAACGCCGGATGAAAAAGACGGAACCCGACCGTCACGTTCGGATCCGCTCTCCGTATTTGGGGCACGTGTACGAGATGTTCACGGGCGGGTATTTGGGTGAAAAGAGCTCATGGGATGTCATCGTAGGCCCGGCTGGCGTGCATCTATTCAGCGTGCTGCCGTATGCGGTACGCGGTATCCGCGGGGATCTTCAAAAAAAGAGGATCCGCCGCGGAGAAGAAATCGCCGGCAAGGTCCAGGTGGAGATCGCCTCGGGGAAACCGGCCCGGCATGTGGTTCACCTGGATGTCTTCCGTCCGGACGGAAAGCCGGTTTCCTACCTGTCACAAAATTTGGAAACGCAAAACGGATCCGCCGGTTTTTCGGTACCGACGGCCTTAAACGACCCTGCAGGCAAATACACGATGGTCTTTACCGATGTGGCCACACAGATGAAATCCGTTGTAAAAGTCGACGTGAATTGATAAAATAAGTCTTGATGCATTCGTAAAAGCGTCAAAACGTCATGCCGGACCCCGGATTAGATCCGGGGCAGGCCTGATCCGGCATCCAGCAGAACGAAGAATTACTGGTTTCAGCTTTTGCCGGGGTGATGGAAATGAGTTGTTTCCGGGTTTTTTTGCAATCAAATTCGACTATGGCGATGATATCCTGACATGACGACCGTCCTTCTGGCATTTATACTGTCCGCCGCCCTTTCCCTTGCGCTGACGCCATTGCTTGCCGTCATCGGGCGGAAGGCGGGTCTGGTCGATGTTCCGGATGAAAGAAAAGTCCATCACCAGGCGATCCCCCGGACGGGCGGGATTGCCATCCTGCTGTCTCTTGTCTTCTGCCTGGTCGTTTTGAACTTTATTCCCACAAAAGTCTCGGCCCTTTTACGGCCGGATCAGCAGTACATCGCGTTTTTCACCGGGTGCATCCTCTGTTTTGCCATCGGGTTTGTCGATGACTTCCACCGGCTTTCCTCGAAAATAAAATTCCTGTTCCAGATCATCGCCGCCGGGATCGCGTTCTGGGGCGGTGTCCGGATCGAGCATTTCAGCGTGCTCGGTTTTTCAATCGATTTCGGGCCGTTTGCAATGATCTTCACCATCTTCTGGTTTGTCCTGTTCATCAACGCCGTCAACCTCATCGACGGGCTGGACGGGCTTGCCGGCGGCATCGTCTTTTTTGCCGCGGCCGTCATGGTTTTTCTTACCGTGATCGGCAAAAATTATCTCGTGGCTATGCTGTTTGCCGCTGTAGGCGGTGCGGTCCTTGGCTTTTTACGGTACAACTTCAGCCCGGCCAGTGTTTTTTTAGGAGACGGCGGCAGTTATCTTCTGGGTTTTTTCGTCGCCGGCCTTTCCATCATCGGATCCTTTAAAAGTTCCGTCACCGCCATTATGCTGATCCCCATCCTGGCGCTGGGCGTTCCTCTTTATGACACGATTCTCTCCCCGATCCGCCGCTTTTTATCCGGGCATAAAATGTTTTCCCCGGATGCGGAACATGTCCATCACCGCCTGTTAAAACTGGGCTTTTCCACGAGGCGGGCCGTGCTGCTTGTTTATGCCGTCACCTTGTTTCTGTGCGCCGCGGCGATTATTCTCGTGAACATCCGGGATGAACGGGCCGGTCTTTTTCTGATCATCATGGGTGTGGCCGCGGTCTTTTTTTTCCGTAAGCTGGGGTACACGGACCAGATTTACTCCTCGATGGTATCCGACTGGTTCACGGACCTGTCGGATTGTTCCGGGTTTTTCGGAAGGGAACGGCGCCCGTTCATCGAAAAGCTCCAGGAGGTCATCAAATCCGAAAATTATGAATCCCTCTGGCAATCGATTACGACGATCCTGGAAGATCTCGAGTTCGACAAAGGCTCCATGTATCTGAACCACTCCCTGAAAAGAGACGGGCTCAAAGCCGAGGACCGGATTGTCTACGTTTCCGATCACCCGGAACGGCGCCGGATCCCACC
>CAZQUR010000160.1:0-4092 GCA_964596535.1 uncultured Desulfobacteraceae bacterium | reverse complement strand
GGCCGGATCATCGGGCGGCGGCGGGATGCGGTCCGCTTCTGGATGAAACGTCTCGAGCTTTGGAAGGCTTCATGAGCAAAGACAAGAGCCCCCCACCGCGAATGAACGACATCGCCGAGATCCGGAAAAAGGTGGAGGAACGACGAAAAGAAATCGAGGCCGAAATATCCAATGAGGGCCCGGATCCGGGCACCAAAAACGGCAAGGAAAAACCACAACGGTTTTCGGCTGACTTTCTGTGGAAGTGCTATAACGCGAACGAACTGGGCGATGGAGTTTTATGTGCGATAACGCGGCAAGGAAAGAACCTTTATGACCAAGGATCCGGCCGGTGGATGTTTTGGTTCGGGCACACCTGGGCGGAAGACCGCCAAGAGGTTGAAGCGTTCAATGCCGTTGAGCAAGGATGTGTCCAGCAAGGCGCCCTGGCGCTTTACCGTTTTCTGAACTCCCAGAAAGAAATGCAACTGCGGGCCGGAGAGCAAAACACGGGGGATCTTGATAAACAGATAAAGAACGTCGTTCAGTGGATCCGCCGACTCCGATCCGTCCGGGGCATTGAGAAAACCCTCACTATGGCATCCAAAAATCCCGAACCCAGAATTTATGCCAAAGCGGAAGAGCTTGATTCGGACCCGTGGCAGTTGGGATGCCGAAATGGTGTTGTAGATTTACGCACCGGGAACCGGCGCGATGGACGGCGGGAGGATTTCATCACCCGGGCGGTGACTGTGGATTACCTCGGTCTGGATGCCCCCTCTCCGGTTTTCGATGAATTTTTACTGTCCGCCATAGAGGATCCTTTAAAGATCGCGTGCCTTCAAAGGGTGCTGGGTTATGCCCTTGCCGGGCTGACCACGGAACATATTATGCCGATCCTTGTAGGGCGCGGACGGAACGGCAAGGGTACCTTGGTGGAAACGCTTCTGGAAATTCTTGGCAAGTACGCCATGCCCGTGCCTTCTGAGCTTCTCGTCAAGCAGCGCGGGACAAAAAGCGCATCCGCCCCCAGCCCGGAAATTTTAGCCTTGCGGGGTGTTCGGCTGGCCTTAGCCTCTGAAACAGAAGACGGTGCCGCCTTCAGTGCATCCAAGGTGAAATGGCTTTCCGGCGCGGATACCCTGGTTGGGCGGCACCCCTACGAACGCGATTTTGTGACCTTTCAACCTTCACATACGCTTCTGTTGAACACGAACCACCTCCCAGCGGTCAGCCCGTCCGATTTCGCCTTCTGGGAAAGATGCCTGGTTTTTGATTTCCCCTTCTCTTTCGTGAACCGGGGACCGAAAGCAAAAACCGAGCGGCGAGCGGATCCAAACCTCCGGGAAAAGCTTCGCGCCGAATATCCTGGAATCCTGGCTTGGCTGGTACGGGGATGTCTGGCTTGGCAACGGGAAGGGATTAACCCGCCTTCATCGATTACCGAGGCAACGGCCGCCTACCGTCGAGATCAAGACGTTTTGGCGGATTTCATCGATGAGCGCTGCATCGTCCATGATGCAGCGGGAGGCAACCCAACCGCTTTATATGACGCTTATGTGAGTTGGTGGGAAAACCGGGTTTCCAAGAAAAAGGAGCCCTGGTCCCAACACAAATTCGGCAAAGAACTGGGCAAGCGATTTGAACGAGGGAAAACTAAAACCGGGGACCGATGCTACCTTGGAATCGGGCTGAAATTTTGACGCTAAAACCGTCAAATCAGGAAACCCCCCTAGGACTATCTATTTCTTTATATATCTTTTTCCTGAAATTAATGAAAAGCGTCAAAAGATATATATATAAGGATTGTAACATATTGATGAAAAAGCAAATTTTACTTGACGCTTTACTTGACGCTTTTGACGCTTTTTTGGGCGGTTTTGTGAAAAATGAGACACTTTAATTTGAGACAGTCGGGTTTTGACCCGAAAAAACCGAAAACGGTCCGGACATCGGCGATCCCGAAGCCGGCGGGTAAAATCTGGCTTTGGGAAATCCCGCATTGCCCTTTTTGCGGCCGCCGGCATATCCACGGCGGCGGACCCCTTGACCAGGACCCCAGGGGCTACCTTGGGGATCGGGTCCCCCATTGCCAAAGAAAACTCCCCTTCGGGACGACATACATCCTGACCCATGACGGTCCGGATCCCCGGGAAACCCTGAAAGGAAAAACGTCATGGCGGTGAATGAAATAATTCTGGCACGGAAAGCCCAGGTCGCGGTGGTCCAGCAGATCCTGAACAACCTGAAAGAGTTTTACCTTCGGCTGTTGACCGGGCTGGATGAACTGCAGGCCGGATCCGGCGCGGATGCCGGCAATAACGCCCCGCAGGACACTCCTTCCGCCCAGGACCTTCCAGAGGGTGAACGGGAAGGGGAAAATCAAGCGCCGGGAAAGAAAGGAGACCGATAATGACCCCGCAAAAACAGGCGGGTTGCACCGGTAAGGTTCCGCCGGGCAATACGAAACGAACGAAGGACCCGACGTGCAAGGGTTTCCAGTGCCTCACAATAAACCGGGTTTCCAATCTTTTGAGTATTTCCCGGAGCGGTGTGTACCGGCTGATCGCCGACAGCGAACTGCAGGGGCTCAAGGTCCGGGGATCCATGCGGATCACGGCGGCGTCCCTGGAAGGATTTCTCAACCGTCAGAAAACGAGGTTTGAGATTGAAAACGGGATCACCCCCAGGGAAAAAAACCGTCTCAGAATATCGCAGGATGTATCAGGGTGATTTGGATCCCGGCACTTACCCGGCTATAATAAGACAAAAAGTGAGGTGACTACCATGTTTTTGAAAGAAAACGAAACCCTGCAATCTTTAGCCGAAGCATTCGCACAGGCGCAGCGTGAACTTTCCGCCCTCCGAAACGAGGCCCGTCCGGAACTCCTGGCAAAGGTCCTGGAGGTGGAAGACACCGGCGGGGATGTCCAACCCCTTCGGCAAGACCTCAAAGATTTGGACCTGGACATCGAACTGCTTGAAAAGAAGCTTCACGGGCTGCTTCAAAAAATGGAAGCCGAAGTCCAAAGGGGCCTGAACGAAAAGATCGAAGCGTTTGATAAAACAACCGGTGACATCCGCCGGATCCGGAAAGACCTTTGCCGAAGGATGGGCAACGGCATTGCCGACCTGGTGGACATCGCCCAGGTCCTTTGGATCCTGGACGGTCCCTTTTTGCCCGCGGGAAATCATGTCAACCTGGCTCCCATGTTCGATCCCATCTTTCAGCAGATCGACGTTCTGGCGCGATCCCGAAAGGCCACCGATTACGCGGAAATCGCGGAGGCGTTCGATGAAAGCCGCGGCCGTTTGGACCCGGAGGAATACAAGACCCTGATCGACGATTTTCGAACCGTAAAACAGGTGGTCGACTATCCGGGTTCGGGCAGGCCCCGGTATGTCCAACAAGCCGTTTCCACGGCAATCCGGAAAGCCGGCGGGCAAATGCCGAAAAAATCCAAACCGGAACCGGATGCTTTTCCGGTTTACATCACCCAAAAGGAGGGATCTCCCCATGTATCTGCAAAATAGCAAAGCCCCGTCCGAAGGTAAGGACTTCATGGCCCTTGTGACGGAGTACCGGAACGCCCACGGATGCAGCGTGGAAGCCGCCATGAAGGCGGTCATCAAGGCGCACCCGGAAAAACACCGGGCGTTTATCGCCCTGGCAAACCAGGCTTCGGCGGGGGCATAAAAACGTGGAGACCCCGCCGGCCGCAATTGCGGTTTTTTTCCTTCCACGTTTTTCAAAATGCCTGGGATTGAGGACAAGCGGGCCAGGCAGGGGGGTTCACCAGACCCCCGTTTTTCCCGCCCCTCCGCACAATCGGTCTCCTTGCAGGGCGCCCGGTCCGGTTGTGCGTTCATGAGGACCCCGGGCGCCCCTTGCAAATCATCATCCGGGGCGCGGGTTTTTCCTCTACCCGCGTTTCGGCTTAAAATCCGCCGGACGCCATCGGCGGCCGGGTTCCGGCGGCCCCTTTTTCTCCGGGGATAGACCGCCCCGGTCGTCACCGGCGGGGGGTTTGCTTGGCGGCGTCACCCCCCGCCACCTCAAGGGATCCTTATAAATGGAAATCAAAACGGTTCAAGATTTGCCGGCGGTCCGGG
>CAZQUR010000159.1:0-4129 GCA_964596535.1 uncultured Desulfobacteraceae bacterium | reverse complement strand
TCAAGACGCCACGGATGCCACGGAATATGCCCGTTTTTATAATAGCGCCCCATGCCCCACCCAAAAAGCGGGGATGCGGGATGCACTCCGATCATGGGATTATGGACACCGGGGCGATGGAATGGGAGAAGATGCCCGGGGTATTACGGCTACTGGTTTCCGAACCCGTTGAGGCCGCCGCAGTCGGGGCACTGCCAGGTGATCCCGTTGCAGGACATGCCCCAGACGTTTTCCTGCATGCAATCCTGGCAGATCTCGAATCCGCACCGGCAGGTCCAGCAAAAGGGCATCTCCTGATTGCAGCAGTGGCAGACATAGGGCCGGGCTTTCCGGCGCCGCTGAAGGTAGCTTTGTCTACGTGAAGAGCCGCGCATGTTCCTTCTTGATGCAGCGATTCATCACCACGTGGATTCCGTTTCGGGTCAACAGATCGGCCGCTTCTTTGTTCTCGATGCCCAGTTGCATCCAGAAAACCCGGGGTTTGATTCGGAGGGCTTCTTCGGCATGGGCCGGAATTTGCTCCGGACGGCGGAACACGTCCACGATATCCACCGGTTCCGGGACGGCGTCCAGGGAATCGTACGCCGGTTCCCCAAGGATTTCTTTCTGCTTGGGGCGGACGGGGATGATCCGGTATCCTTTTTCCTGCAGATACTTGGCCACCCGGTGGGAATCGCGGTCCGGCTTGGGGCTTACTCCCAAAACAGCGATGGTCTTCACCTGTTCCAGCAGAAAACGGATTTCCTTTTCATCGGTCAAAACGCGTCCTGCGCTCATTTCCCCTCCCCGGTGTTGGTTGTCGTTTTTTAAGATCCGTGGTAGATGAACCTTATTTGTAACCTGTATAAATCTGATGGCTTCGTAAAAAACCATTTTTTCCCTCCCCTGGCGGGAGGGGATTCAGGGGAGGGGGATACAATCCATAGAAAATACATCCTATTTTCACCCTCACCCCAACCCTCTCCCTCAAGGGAGAGGGAGATTTCGACTTTTTACGAGTTCATCAAATTTGAATTTTAAATTCGAAACAAGGTGCTGTCAACGGATTCCACGTCGGTAATCGCGCCGGATGCCTGCCGGGCCGGCGGATTCGGACAAGAGGGCTTTGAACGGAAAGACGGATCATGGAAGAAAACGTGACAGAGGAAAAACCCGCCCCGGCGCCGGATGACGCCGCGGATCCGCGCACGATCTATCTTATCGACGGTTCCGCCTTCATCCACCGGGCCTACCACGCCATCCGGGGGCTTTCCAACTCCAAGGGGCTTCCCACCAACGCCGTCTTCGGTTTCACCCGGACGCTGGTAAAACTCATCCAGGAGCGCGCTCCGGCCTATACGGTCATGTGCTTCGACGCCAAGGGGCCGACGTTCCGGCATCACATTTACAAAGACTACAAGGCCAACCGTCCCCCCATGCCCGAAGACCTGGTGCAGCAGCTCCCGTACATCCGGGCCGTGGTGGAAGGGTTTCAGATCCCCGTGATGGAGATGTCCGGATACGAGGCCGACGATCTCATCGGCACCCTGGCCCGGGAGGCCCGGGAGGCGGACTTCACCGTGGTGATGGTCACCGGCGACAAGGATTTCATGCAACTGCTCAACGACGCCAGCGTCATCTGGGATCCCATGAAGGATAAAAGGATCGACCTTACGACCGTGGCCAAGGACTACGGCGTCGAACCCCGTCAACTGGTGGATGCCTTCGCCCTTTCCGGGGATACGTCGGACAACATTCCCGGAGTGCCCGGCATCGGGCCCAAACGGGCCGTGGAGTTGATCCGGCGCTTCGGATCCCTGGAGTCATTATATGACCAAATCGATCAGGTAACCCAGAAGAAACTGAAAGAAGCGCTTTCGGCCCATAAAGACCAGGCGTTTTTGAGCCGATCGCTTACGGTCATCGACACCGCGGCACCCGTCGAATTCGACCCGGACCGGTTCCGGTTCATCGGCCCGGATCCGAAAAAACTCTCGGCCCTTTTCAAGGAACTGGAATTCAAACAACTCCTGGAGACGTTTTCGGCGCCCGAAGACAAAAGCGGGAAGGACTACCGGCTCGTCACGGACGAAAAGACCTTAAAGGATTTGGTTTCCCGCCTCAAACAGGCCCGGCGCTTCGCCCTGGATACGGAGACCACCGCCTTGAATCCCATGCAGGCCGAACTGGTGGGGGTTTCCGTGGCCGCGAAGGATCACGAGGGGTTTTACATCCCCATCGGCCACCGGGTCGAAACAAAGACGGCGCAACTGCCCCAAGAGGCGGTATTCAAGGCCCTGGCGCCGATCTTCCGGGATTCCGGGATCGAAAAGGTGGGCCAGAACATCAAATACGACTGGATCGTGTTGACCCGGAGCGGACTCGATCTTTCGGGGGTGGCCTTCGACACCATGGTGGCCTCTTATCTCATCGACCCGTCCAAGCGGAGCCACGGCCTGGATCAGATCGCCCTGGACTTTCTGGACTACCGGAAAACGCCCTACCACGAAGTGGCCGGAAAGGGGAAAGAAAACGTGTGTTTTTCGGACGTCCCCCTGGAAAAAGCGGTGGATTACGCCTGCGAAGACGCCGACATCACCCTCATGGCCCATCGCGTCCTTGCGGAAAAACTCAAGGAAGCCGACCTGATTTCCCTTTTTGAAACGGTGGAGATGCCCCTGGTGCCGGTCCTCAAGGACATGGAGATGCACGGGGTCCGCGTCGATCGAAACCGCCTGAGACAATTATCGGAATCCTTCCAGCATCAACTGGAAACCCTTGAAGAAGACATCTATTCCATGGCCGGAGAACGGTTCAACATCCAGTCCTCCCAGCAGCTCGGGGAAATTCTTTTCGATAAGCTGGGGCTGCCCACCCAGAAAAAAACCCGGAAAAAAACCGGCTATTCCACGGACGTGGGCGTGCTGACGTTTTTGGCGACCCAACACGAACTCCCGGCCCATGTGTTACGGCACCGCACCCTGTCCAAGCTCAAGTCCACTTACGCCGATGCGCTTTTGGAGCTGATCCATCCGCAAACCGGACGCATCCACACGTCCTACAACCAGACCGTCACCGCCACGGGCCGGCTGAGCAGTTCCGATCCCAACCTGCAAAACATTCCCATCCGCACCGAAGAAGGACGCCAAATCCGGAGCGCCTTCATCCCCCGGAACGGCTGGCGGTTTTTATCCGCGGACTACTCCCAGATCGAACTTCGGATTTTGGCCCACTGCTCGGAAGACCCCATCTTGATCGAGGCGTTTTTGAACGAAGAAGACATCCACACACGCACCGCCACGGAGGTGTTCGAAGTCTTCCCGGAGATGGTAACACCGGAACTGCGGCGCCAGGCCAAGGTCATCAACTTCGGGATTCTTTACGGGATGGGGGCCTACCGGTTATCCCGGGAACTGGGCATCAGCCAGAAGATGGCCCAGGCGTACATCAACCACTACTTTTCCCGGTACAAGGGCGTTCAACAGTATATCGACCGGACCCTCGAGAAGGCCCGAACCCAAAAAAAAGTCCATACCCTCTTGGGCCGCACCCGGCCGCTGCCCGACATGGACAGCCGGAATGCCGCCACCCGGCAGTTCGCCGAACGCACGGCCGTCAACACGCCCATCCAGGGATCGGCGGCGGACCTGATCAAGGTGGCCATGATCCGCATCCATGAAACGCTGAAAGAAAAGAAACTCCACAGCGCCATGATTCTCACCGTTCACGATGAGCTGGTTTTCGAAGTGGATCCGGAGGAGAAAAAGGAGATTTCCGGATTGATCCAAGAGATCATGGAAGGCATTTGGGAACTCCGGGTGCCCTTGAAGGTGAACCTGGCGTGGGGCGGCAATTGGGCGGAGGCCCACTGAGCCCGGCCCTTTTGGTTCAGTCTTCCTCTTCTTCCAGAACCTCTTCGATCCCCCGGACCGCGTCTTTTACGGTCTGGTGGATATTCTTGAAGATCTCGTTGAAATTGGTGGGGGAGACCCTTCCGACCTCGATGAATTTCACGGTGATCTCCTTGGCGGTCTTCAAGATCATGGCTTCCCGGGATTCTGCCATGGATGCCTCCTTATCCCTCGTATGTTTTCTGTCTTTGGCGAGTATTTATCATAAAGTAACAAGGTGAGATTGCTTGAAAGATGGC
>CAZQUR010000158.1:0-4206 GCA_964596535.1 uncultured Desulfobacteraceae bacterium | reverse complement strand
AATGCCCCCGGCGTGAATCGAACACGCGGCGCAAGGATTAGGAATCCTTTGCTCTATCCACTGAGCTACGGGGGCGCAATGGTCGGAGAAGTCCCCGATTATCAGAAACGGCACCTTGCATCAAGGCATCCGTTTTCCCGCATTCCGGATGTTCCCGCTGCGGGGCGGTTTGGGATCATTCCAAACGGATGCCCGGCCATTTGGAAAGGGGATCCGTGGAGCGCACCACATGCATTCCGGCGTCGGAAAAGCGTTTGAATGCGGCGTCCGCCTGATCGGTATAATCGATGACGCCCGGAATGACCACCGGCGACGTGCAGTCCTCCAGAAGGTAGACTTTTTCGGCCAGACGTCGATCGCCTTGCCGGATTTCCGTTAACAGATCGTCTATGGTCCAGGCCAGGCAGTGGCTTTTGGCCTGTCCCGCGATGACCACGGCGTCGAAGGTCATCAGGCGTTCGATGAAAGCGACATTCTTCCCGCCGATGGGCGTCCCGTCGGGACCCCGGGTCACCTCGGGGCGCAGTACCGAGTAGTTTTCCGTGAAGGTGCGGTCCCCCTTGATCTGAAAATCGGGACGGCTCAACCGGGCCATGCCGTGAAAAAAAACGGCTTCCTCCACGGCGGAGACCAGCGCATGGCCGATACCCCCCAGCATGGCGTGATACGGCCATACCGTCAGGTCGTACCGCCCGCCGGCTTCGAGGGTCCGGACATAATGGGCCAGATGCCGTTTCCCATAGGATTCGTCGATGCCCAGGGCAAAGGCCAAATCCCCGTTGAAGGTCCACTTCCCGTTTTGAATATCTGCTGCGGTGATGCGCGTAAAGGGATCGGGATGGCGGCCGTCGGCGTCCACAAAAAAAACCGGATGAAAGATCTGCATGGCATGGTGGGTGTCCATCGTGGGGGCGATCAAGGTGATCCGGTCCATATTTTGATAAATGAACCGGCACAGGCGGATGTTGTCGTCCACGGCACCGGTTCCGGACCGGCCGCCCACGAAAAGCTCGAATCCGGGAATGCAGAACGTGTTTTGGACGTCCACCAGCACCAGGCACAAGGTATGCCTGTCGGCGGCGGCGGCATGAATTCCGTGTTTTCGGGCCCACTGCCGTGCCGAATCGGCGAGGGCCTGGTATTCCACGCGCCAGACGCGGCCCGCTTTTTCAGGGTCGAAGTGGGGCGGGATCGGAAGCCCAAGGTGTGTCATTTTTCCAACCTCCTTAAATCGGACAGGATGCGTTTATAACACCCGGATCATGAGGGGCAGGGCCACGAGCGTGCCCAGCGTGCTCCCCAGGTTGGTAAAGACCACCACGAGCAGGATCCGGGTAAAAGCGTTTTTCCAAAACCCTTTGATGGAAAGAATATCCAGGGGCAGATTCTGAAAATCACTGACTCGCGGCCGGCGGGAAAGGGTTTCCACCATTCCGGAAACCCATCCGGCGGCCAGCAGGGGGTTCAAAGACGTCAGGGGTGCGGCCAGCACGGCGGACAAAATCGTCAGGGGGCGGGCCAATGCCGCCGCCGCCCCGAGCCCGGCCAGAATCGCGTTGGTGAGAACCCACCAGGAAATCATTTCCTTTGCGGCGCGGCTGCCGGAAAAGAAGAACCCGGCGGTCACCAGTCCCACCACGAAAAGCGGAATGAACCATTTCAACAGCCCCACACCCGGTCCCCGGGGCGGAATCGTTTCAAGGGCCTTGAGATCGGTTGTTTTGTTCCAGTGGGATTGGATGCCGGGGAGATGCCCCGCTCCCACGACGGCGACGATTTTTTTTCCGGGAGCCTCTTTCAGCTTCTGGGCAAGGTATCGATCCCTTTCGTCGATGAGGATTTCTTTGAGCATCGGCAGTTGGGCGCCCATGTCGGCCAGGAAGGCCTCGATCATGTCCTGGCGCTTCATCTTTTCGATTTCCGCTTCGCTGATCTTGTCGGCCTCTCCCAGGGAGAGGAGCATTTGGAAGAACAGCTTAAGCTTGGTGAAAAATCCCATGGAGCGCCAGACCCGTGTCAGGGTGACGCGCAGATCCCGGTCCGCCAGATAAACGGCGGCGCCCACGGCATCGGCGGACGCCACGGCCTGGAGCATCTCCTGGCCGGGGGTCACCCCCAGCGTCTTGGCGATCCGTTTTTGAAAAGACGCCAGTACCAGGTTCAAGAGGAGCACGGCGCCTTTTTTTTCACGGATCACCTTGAAGATGTCCGTGTCTTCCCATGCTTTGCGTTCCACGAGGGTCTGATACCGGGAGCGGCACAGTTCCACGGCCACCGTGTCCGGCTGTTCCCATTCGATGACCGACCGGACAAGGCGGGCGCTGTCCCGGGAGACATGGGCGGTCCCCAAAAGGAGGATCTCTTTGCCCTGGTAGGTCAGGGGGTGGACCAGAGCGTCTTCGGGTTCGTTTTCCATTCATTCTTCCGCGTATAAAGGGTTTCGGCGGTCATAGACGCCGTATCGTTGTGCATCGCCTGTTCTCGAAAGGCTGCTTTACAAAATAAGACAAAAATATTACACATCAAGATAAACGGTGCAATGTCCTTTTTACCCGGCGTTGCCTGCCGGCGGGTGGGAAAAGGAAACGTCTTGGTCAAAATTTATGACGATATCTTTTCATGGGAAGGATGGGGCGGCATGCTGCGGCTGGCCAGCGGCCGATGCCGGCTCCGCATCTTTGATTTATCCCAGAATGCGAGGGGGCCGGGACTCACCCACCTCAAGCCTATCATCGTCCTGGTGACGGATGTTCCCGAAAGCCGCATGTCCGTGCGCAGCTGCGCCGGGCACATCGCCACGCAGGTCACCCAAAAATTCAATATCCAGCCCCAGCGCATGGTGTACGTGGAGCATTATCCCGCCGTACAATACGGAACCCATGACGAGCGCTTCATCCCGGAGCGGTACGACGGCGTCGAATTCGTCTGGATGGAAGGCAAAGCCATCCGTCCCACATGGCGGCCGTTGACGCCGCCCCTGCTGGATGTCGTGAAAAAAACGGCTCAAGAGGCATAGGGATGGAAACCTCGCCGGCTTCAGTCGCACGGGCCCTGGGATAAGGGACCTTCGAGGTACTGGGAGACCAAGTGGCGGACCCCCTCCAGCCGGCAGGCATCCGGGGAACAGGTCCTTTCCAGTAAGTTGAGGATCGATTCCGCCTTTTTCCCGTCCCCCAGGGCCGCATGGGCAAAAAGGCTTTGCTTCAGATAGGTTGCCCCCCGGGAAAGATCGCCTTTTTTCAGGTAACCCAGCCCAATGGCCTCCAAGTCACCGGCGATGCCCGGAAAATTTTGGGAAGCGCGGTCCGCCGCCAGCGCCGACTCCAGGTGGGAAAGGGCGGCATCGGGCCGGTCCATTTCCAGGAGGAGACGTCCCAGGGCGCTTCGGGCCCTGGCGGTTTGCAGGAAATCGCCCGGGCCGGTCTCCTGAATCGCCGCTTCCAGGGCGCTTTTCGCCGCTTCCAGGTCCCCTTTTTTCCAGTAATAGAGCCCCGCGTTGACCCCAAGGGCCGGAAACGGGATCCCCAGACGCTGTTGGATCCGGCGGGCCGCGGCCATGGCCCGGGCGGCGTCTTCCAGACGGCCGCCGTCGATGAGGGCGGCCGCCCGATTGGACAACGCCTGGAGTAAGCCGTCATCATCTTGAAACTGTCGATAAAGTTCAATGGCTTCTTCGAAGAAAACCAGCGCGCTGGACACTTCTCCGGCGGTACGGTACACGGTCCCCATGTTGTTCAATGCCATGGCCGCGCCTTTTGCATCCCCGGCCAGGGTGAAATACCGGTGGGACTTGAGAAAGGCATCCCATGCGCGCCGCCGGCATCCCTGCCGGAGCCAATCGATTCCCTTGGCCGTTTCCCGATGGCCCGAGAGTTGGGCTTCCGAATTTTCAGGGGCGGGTTTCACGCCTGCACAGGACCACAGAAAGGCGAGGACCACGATCAGGATGCAGGTGGATGCTTTCATACATCTTTTCAATACCCGGAAAAAATGGCAAAGTCAAAACCGATGGCTTCGTAAAAAGCCCACCTGCGGCGTTGCGCGGCATTCTTCGTCATTGCGGCGTACCTGTAAGTACGCCTCATTCCTCAGAATTTGCGCGCCTTGCATCTGAGCTTTTTACTTTGCCATCTCAATTTCGATTTTTTACGATCTTGTCAAAACCGGAGGCGTATCTTTTCATGCGCGACAATTTTTAGTAAGGAC
>CAZQUR010000157.1:0-4325 GCA_964596535.1 uncultured Desulfobacteraceae bacterium | reverse complement strand
CCGGGGGAGGGGAAATGCGGATAATCCCCTCTCACCGGGGGAGTGGAAAATGGTTTTTTACGACGCCATCACAATTGAGTTACAAATGGTTGCTCAAACCTCGGAATCCGGGACAAAGGCTTTATAGAGGAGGGCATCTCCTTCAATGGTGTAACCGGAAACGCTTGCCGGAACCAGGAAGGAATCTCCTTTTCGAAATGCAACGTTCCATTCGTCATTGACGCCTGCAACCTTTCCGATGCCTTCCACACAGAAAAGAATTTCCACGCTCACCCGCCCTGCAAACCGGCAAGGGGCGCCCGGAGAGACTTCGATCCGGGACAGGGAAAATTCTTCTGCCGGGGCTTCGTAGTGCATTTCGCAGGCTCCCGCCGGCAACGGCCGGGAGACGGCCGGTATATATTCCCTGAACGCCAGGATCTCCATGAGCGCACCGAGGTCCACGTGTTTTTGGGTCAACCCGCCCCGCAGCACGTTGTCCGAATTGGCCATCACTTCAACGCCCACCCCTTCCAGGTAGGCGTGCAGGATCCCGGCGGAAAGAAAGATTCCGTCGCCCGGTTTTAGCTGTAAAAGATTCAGGAAAACAGGAGAAAGGACCCCGATGTCACCGGGATATTCCCGGGACAAAATCGATATCCACCGGGAAACGGGATCCGCCGGATCGGCCCGCCGTGCAGCGGAAACGGCTTCCTGGATGACGGTTTTGCGGCAGCGGTCCTCGAGGGTCATCAGGCGGCGGAAAAAACCCCTCAGACCCGAAGGATTCGGGCGTTCCTGGAGATCCCGGAGTTGTTTTTCCAGGCCTGCGGGTGCGAATCGATTCCCCAAGCTCAAAATTTCCGGGATCCTTCGAAACCCGCACATGGCCCAAAAGGGACTCAGGGCCGCCAGGAGTTCGGGCTTGGGGTTGTCGTCCCGGAAGTTTCGATGGGGCGCATCCAGGGGGATTCCCAGAGTGTTTTCCCTTTCAAACCCTTGCCTGGCCTGTTGCGCATCCGGGTGCGCCTGGATGGAAAGGGGTTTTTCAGCGGCCAGGACTTTGAAAAGGAAGGGGAGCCGGTTTTTAAACCGATCGGCCACGGAGGGACCCAGAATGGACGCGGCCGAGTGTTCGACCGCCTCGGTGAGGGAAATCCATGCGCCTTTCACATGAACCCTGGAAGGGGCCTTGGGGTGGGCACCCATCCACAGCTCGGCCTGGGGTTCACTGGAGGGTTCCGGGGACCCCAAAAGCCGCGCAATGGCGGTGCGGGATCCCCAGGGGTAGTTCATGATGCGGTTTTGCATCCGCCACGGAACGTTCAAGGGGCGGGCTCCCGAATCGCCGGGGTTTACCGGCGCCGAACCTGAAGCTTCTGTCCCGGATAGATTTCTATTCCGGACAGCTTATTCAGCTCCTTCAGGCCATCCAGGGGGATATCGAATTTCCGGCTGATACTGTACAGGGTGTCCCCGGGTTGAACGACATAGTGCGTCCCCGTCTCCGCCTCTGCAGCAGGCGTCTTCTTTTTTACGGCTTCTTTACGGGGGGCTTCCTTGGGCGCCGGTGTTTTGAGTTCGGCCAGTTTTTCCTCTATATGCTTGGTGACGGCGGACAGGGAAGTTTCGATCCGGTCCATCCGGCCTTTCAGCTGCTCCACGCTTTGATCCAGGACATCCTTGGAAATGGCGCCCTTCCCCATTTCTTCCAGGTGCCCCACCCGTTCTGCAAGATGGGTCAGCCGCTCCTCGATGGAAACGAGTATTTTTTCCGTTTCCGCTTTTTTATCTCTGGGAATAAACAGGATGAACAACACCACCAAGGCTAAAATGACCACGGCGATCATCCCGATGGGCATCTCTTCGGGGATTTTGAACCGCCTGGGTCGGCTCGTCTCTTTTCTCGAGAAAAGCGGATCGCTGTCCTTGGGGATTTCCTTTTGGTCGGGCTCGATTCGAATCCGGCTCATGCGTTCATCTTCATCCCAGGGCATTGCACCACCTCCTGTTTTTTTGTTACCTGCATCTATAAATGATGCCTTCGCAGAAACCCGCATTTCCCCTCCCCTGGTGGGAGGGGATTAAGGGGAGGGGGAAACAACTTATAGAAAATACAATCTATTTTCACCCTCACCCCAACCCTCTCCCTCAAGGGAGAGGGAGTTTTTCTGTTGTTACGTTTCCATGATATAGGGAAAAGAAGATTGTTGACTCTTCATACTCAAAAATTGTCTGAAGATCAATACCGATTCTATGTTTTAGACGGGTTTTACGTTTTATGTTTTAGGTTCCCGGACGGCGGAGGATAATGCTATAAGCATTATCTTTATTTGTGAATGGTTGTTGGAAAGGATTGGAAAATGCCCACGCGATCGCATCGATTTGTTGAAACCCACGATGGATTCGTGGGATTCGGAATGGACCGGAAAAGCGATGAAGAGGCCCTTGTGTATTATCTCCAGGCCTTTTCAGACGATGGGTTGATGAAGGTCATCGTTCCCCGGATGACGGATGCGGAGATCAATGACCTGTTTTCCCGCATATCGGCGCTGTTACGAAAACATTTGAGCGAACCCGAATATCACCGGCTTTTTTTGAAGGAATAAAAAAGGATTCAAGGGGTCGAGGGGTCGAGGATTCAAGGGGTCGAGGGGTCGAGGATTCAAGGGGTCGAGGGGTCAAGGGGTCAAGTGATGGAGGTCCTGATCACAAGGCGTTGTAGGGCGGCATTTTATCCCGCTTGCACGAGGACAGGGATGCCGCCGTAGGGAAAAAGGCCGCGTCATAACGGCTTCAACCGGAGGGTATAAAGCCTGTCCTGTGGGCTTTATGCCGCAGATGGTGATTACTCGATTTTCCCGGACCGGCCGTCATCACATGGTTCATCCGTTTCATCGAAACGGGCGTGTTCCGCGGTGGTAGAGACGGCACAGGCATCCATCTCCGGCATCTTTTCCATGGGGGTATCGCAGCATTCGGGAACGTCTTTCGCGGCAGCATCGATCTCGGTGGTCCCGCCGCAGGTCTTACATGAATACGTTGTTTTTTCGCCCATAATCCTGTCTCTCCTTCCCGCCGGTCACCCGGCGTTTTGAAGTTTTAAAATCTCATTTGCATCTTAACACATGCATCCAATCTAAGGGGGAAGCCTATCTCTGTCAAGAATCTTTGATTTTGAGGTTGCCTCGGAAGGGTCTTTGCGTTAAGGAAGCGGCAACCGGACGGATGCTCCGTTATCCAAAAAGAAAAAGGAATCTTTTATGCGTGTTCTGATCACCGGCGGCGCCGGTTTCATCGGTTCCCACCTGGCGGAAACCTGCCTCGAAAGGGGAGACGATGTGTATATCATCGATGATCTTTCCACCGGCTCCCTCGACAATATCCGCGATTTCGAGAAAAATCCCCGGTACCGGGGCCGTTTTTTCGTATGCGTGGATTCCATTTTGAACCGGGACGCCCTGTTGGAACTCACCGGCACCTGTGACGTGGTTTTTCACCTGGCCGCCGCCGTGGGTGTGCAATACATATTGGACCACCCCCTGGAATCGATCCGGACCAATATCCAGGGGACCGAGACGGTCCTGGAGATGTGCGCCAAGTTCAAAAAACGGGTCCTCATCGCCTCCTCCTCCGAAGTCTACGGAAAGCATCTGCACGCCCCCCTGGTGGAATCGGACAATATCATCTACGGCCCCACCAGCAAATTCCGGTGGAGTTATGCCGCCACGAAACTCATGGACGAATTCACCGCACTGGCCTACTACCGGACCACGGGGCTCGAAATTATCATCGCCCGGCTCTTCAACACGGTGGGCCCCCGGCAGACCGGGGCGTACGGAATGGTGATTCCCCGGCTGGTTTCCCAGGCCTTGAAAAACGAGCCTCTGACGGTCTTCGGGGACGGCAGACAGTCCCGGACGTTCACCTATGTTAAGGACGTGGTGGAAGCGCTGCTGGCGCTCATGGAATGCCGGGAAGCGGTGGGCGACGTTTTCAACATCGGGGGGACGGAAGAAATCACCATCTACAACCTGGCCCGAAAAATTATCCGGGCCGCCGGATCTGCCTCCTCGATCACCCTCATTCCTTATGAAGACGCCTTTGAAAAGGATTTCGAGGACATGCAGCGCCGGGTACCGGGAATTGAAAAGATCAAAAATATGGTGGGGTTTGAACCGAGAACCGACCTTGATACGATTTTAAACCGCGTCATCGACGCCATGCGCTCGGCGCCGGCCGTTTCCGAATCCGAAAAACGAGAGGCTCCCGTTTCGGCGGGTTGAACGCCTTTTTATACTCGCGTTCGGCGGCATGTAAAATGCCGCCCTACGTCTTGTTGGGAG
>CAZQUR010000156.1:0-4449 GCA_964596535.1 uncultured Desulfobacteraceae bacterium | reverse complement strand
TCCTTCTTTGCCGTGTCCTTTTGAAGGGCGGCTTCAAACTCTTTCAAGAACCGATTCTTCTGCTTCCAGTCCGGACCGAAACGCTTGTCAAAAAAAGCGCCCAGTCGATCGAAAAGCTTTCGCCACACCGGTTTCCCCTCTCCCAACACCACATCCGTCAGATATTCCGGGAGCCCGGACATCTTTTCCTTGGGCAGAAAGGAGACCGCTCCCAACCGGATGGACTTTTCCAGGGCGTCAGGGGAAAGGGCATAGGCCGTGAGCATGACCGTGGGAAACCCCCGCTTCACCGAGGCCTTCAAGAGTTCGAACCCGTTGACCCCCATGATATCCAGGATCACGATATCGAAGGTGTAGCTTAGAATGTACTGGAGGGCGGTGTCGTAATCCCGGGCCGTATACACCCGGGATCCTTCCAGGATCTCTTTCACCGTCTCGAGTACATCGACCTCGTCGTCGACGACCAGAATGATTTTTCCGTCAAGCAATGCAGTGTCTTTCTTCATTTTCGACCCCCCCCAACACAAAAGGACGCGGTGTAATGATCCGAGCCGTTTCTCCTTACGTCCAACCTAAAGGATACAATGCCGGGATTCAAGATCAATTTTCAGGACGGCGGCGCGGGGAAGGGGCTTTTTACGATTGCATCGTCGTTTGGCGTTGAAGCCTTGACCCTTTGATCCTGTTTCATTATGATCACGCGGATATAAATGTTTCATAGAGGAGATGTTCCGTGTATTCCAAAATTCTGATTCTCCGATTTTCAAAAAACGAGGTCCAAAAGCCCATTGTCTGTCATCTGGCCCGGAATTACGGCCTGATCTTCAACATTCTCAGCGCATCCGTCCTTCCCCGCAAGGAAGGAATCATGGTCATGGAACTGTCCGGACCCCGGAAGGACTTCAAGGAAGGGGTGGCGTATCTCAAGCGCAGCGGTGTAACGGTCCAGAACGCCGCCGAGGAGGTCAAGCGGCGTACCGCCAGGTGCACCCATTGCGGGGCCTGCACCGCCGTATGTCCCACAGGGGCGCTTTCTATCCAGCGCCCCGAGATGTTGGTGGCGTTTGACCAGAAGAAATGCAGCATATGCGAACTGTGCGTGCCGGCATGCCCCAGCCGGGCCATGGAGGTCCGACCCATACACCAGATTTTTTTCGAATGAAACGCTGTGTCGCCACGGCCTTGAGCGGCGGCGTCGATTCCATGATGGCGGCACACCTCCTCAGGGAAAACGGCGCCGCCGTATTCGGCGTCCATTTTATCCACGGCTTTGGCGCGGGGCCCCAGCCGTCGGAGATAAAACGGCTCGCCCGCCGGCTCGGCATCAAGATATATTTTGTGGACCTTTCCGAGGCGTTTCACACCAAGGTCATCGACTATTTTTCCGAAGCCTATGCATCGGGAACGACTCCCAATCCTTGTCTGGTGTGCAATCCGGAAATCAAGTTCGGGCTTTTGTTTGATGTTTGCAAAAAATTCGGCGCCACGCATCTGGCCACCGGCCATTATGCCCGGGTCCGACGGGAGACCGACGGCGGGTATCATCTGTACCGTGGAAAGGATACCCAAAAAGACCAATCCTATTTCCTGTCCCGCCTGACTCAGGAACAGCTTTCCCGGGCCCTGTTTCCCCTGGGGGATCTCACAAAGGACACCGTGAAGAAGCGGGCCGGGGAAAAAGGGCTGGTACCCGCCGCGCAAGGGGAAAGCCAGGATGTCTGTTTCATCCGGGGCGATTCCTACGCCGAATTCTTATCTTCTCTTCCCGGATTTTCGCCCCGCACCGGGAGCATCGTAGACCGCCGGGGGAATATCCTCGGAAGCCACCGGGGAATTCATCTGTTCACGGTGGGGCAACGCCGGGGAATCAACTGCCCGGCGGCGGAACCGTATTATGTGCTGTCTTTGGAGCCCGATACGGGGCGTGTTGTTGTGGGGAAAAAAGCCGAAACCTATGCTTCGGCTTGTACGGTAGATCAGATCCGCTGGATCAACGGCGTGCCGGACGGCGAATTCCGCGGGGAAACCCGGATCCGGTACCGGCACCGGGCGGCCCCTTCCGTCGTCCGCCCCACCGGACCCGATACCGCCCGGGTGAAGTTCGATTCCCCCCAGAAGGCCGTGACCCCGGGGCAGGGGGCGGTATTTTACCGGGGCGACGAAGTGCTCGGGGGGGGGTGGATCACCAAGACCCCCGATGAAGAAGGCATTCGGACATGAAGACGTTTTTGATCACCACCCTGGGGTGCCGGGTGAATCAATCCGAATCGGACACGCTGGCCGCCGCCCTGGAAGGGACCGGGCTGATCCCGAATCCCGATCCGTGTGCCGTGGATCTTTGCATCATCAATACCTGTGCCGTCACGTCCAAGGCGGCCATGCAATCCCGCCAGGCGGTGCGGCGGATGATCCGATCCCACGCCGGTGCCCGGATTATCGTTACCGGATGCAACGCCCAGGTGGCTTTCGAGGAAATGGCATCCATCCCCGGTGTGGATGCCGTCGTTTTGCAATCGGAAAAGGAGAGACTTCCCGGTATTGTATCGGAGATGCGGGAAAACAATCCGCCGGCCCCTGAAGGAATGCAACTTACTGAATATCGGCGGTCCTGTAAATCTTCCGTCGACCCCGTACATTTCAAAAACCGGGCCCGGCCCTATGTAAAAATTCAGGACGGATGCAATGCCGTCTGCACCTACTGCATTGTGCCCCGTGCCCGGGGATCCGGCCGCAGCCTGCCCCCCCCGACGGTCCTGGAACGGCTGAGACGGCTCAAAGAGGCCGGGTATCCGGAAGCGGTCCTGACCGGGATTCATCTGGGAAGCTATGGATCCGATCTTGAAGAAGGCGTGGGTTTGGTGGATCTTCTTCAGGAAATCACCTCGGGAAACGCGCCTGAACGGATCCGTTTGAGCTCCATCGAGCCAAACGAGTTGCCGGACGCGCTCATCGATCTTGCGGCGGCGTCAAAGACCGGGCCCACACGGATTTGCCCCCATTTCCATCTGCCCCTGCAAAGCGGGGATGATGCGATTCTGCGGCGGATGGGGCGGCCGTACGACCGCGAATTGTACCGGGACCGGGTCCTTAAAATCCTTTCCGTATTGCCCGAATCTGCCGTGGGGGCGGATGTGATGGCGGGATTTCCCGGGGAAACCGAATCGGCATTCGAACGGACCCTGTCGTTTGTTCAGTCCCTTCCCCTGGCGTATCTCCACGTTTTCCCTTTTTCTCCCAGACCCGGCACCCCGGCGGCTCGGTTCGGGAACCGGGTGGACTCCCGGACCATCCGGAACCGATGCCGCCGCCTTCAGGATGCAGGAAGAAGAAAGCGGACAAGGTTTTATTCCGCGGCTCTGGGGCAAACGGTGGATTTGGTTCTGGAACGAAAAGGGTGTTTTCAAAGCGGTTGGTGTCGGGGAATCAGCGACACCTATATCCCGGTCTGGCTGAAAAGCGAAACGTTGCCGGACGGAAAGACGGCAACGGCCCGGATCGACCGGGTGGAGGGCGCCTTCAACGTCTTCGGCACCGTCATTCGGGAAAATGAACTGAAACGGCGGGAAAGGATGCGCCATGAATGATCTCTACCAGCGGCCGGCCGAAACGTATTCCAGGATCATTTCGGAACGCCGGAAGCAAGCCCCTATTTGAAGCCCCGCTCCTTTTTTACGGCGTCGTATGCCTCCTGGATCTGCCGGAACTTCTCGTGGGCGAACTTCATGAATTCTTCGGGGAGTCCTTTCGAGGCGATTTTATCCGGGTGGTATTCCGAGACCAGCTTCCGGTAGCGCTGTTTGATGTCTTCGACGCTGTCTGCGGGTGTGCATCCCAGGACCGCGTAATGTTTCTGGGTGTCCTGGACATGACGGGATTTCAAACGGGCGTAATGAGTGTCGCTGAAACCGAAGATGGCGGCGCCGGATCGGATGAGCGTCTCTTCCGCATGGCTCAAGGCGCCGTCGGCCACGGCGACCCGGAAGAGGATGTCGATCATCAGTTCCAAGAGCGGCGGCTGGCCGCTGAACTGCCGGAAAAATTGGGAGGCGAAGGTTTCAAAGGACTCGGGGGAGTTCATGGCGGTATGGAAAATGTTCATGGCCACCATCCGGCTCTGGGGGTCCATGTTCAAATCATAGAGCATGATTTTTTCAATGGAATTCACCTCTTCTTTTGAAATCCGGCCGTCGGCCCGGACGAGTTTGGCCAACATGGAAAAGGCCGCCACGAAGAAGGTCAGCTGCGTGTTTTCAAGGGCGCTCAGGTGCACCCGTTCCCGGGAGACGCCTTCGTTCTTTCCCGCATCAAAGGCATGACCGAAGACGGCGCCGGCCACGGCGCCCAATGGGCCGCCCAGTGCAAAACCGATGGTTCCTCCGATGATTTTCCCAAGCCAACCCATGGGCTCGGATCCTCCTTTATTGTCCCTTTCGGGGATTGGGAGAAAAC
>CAZQUR010000155.1:0-4487 GCA_964596535.1 uncultured Desulfobacteraceae bacterium | reverse complement strand
AAGGCGATCTCCGGCTGCAGGCCGGCAATGGCTTGCGAAGGGACATAAGGCGGGTTCGACACGATCATGTGAAACGGTCTTCCCGCTTCTTTGAAGGGGGAAAACCACACTCCGCAAACCCATCCGATGCGGTGATCAAGGCCCTGGCGCACGGCGTTTTGCCGGGCGGTTTCCAGGGCCGCCGCCGATACATCGGAGGCAAAGACCGCAGCATCCGGTGCGTGGACGGCCATGGCAACGGCGATGGCGCCGCTTCCGGTTCCCAGGTCCAGCACCCGGATCCCTGCCCCGCTTTTGTCCCGGACACGGGGAAGCCGCTGGAGGGCGGCCTCCACCAGGTGTTCGGTTTCGGGCCTGGGGATCAATACGTCCGGGGAAACGAAAAAAGGGATTCCGAAAAATTCTTTACTCCCCACGATGTAGGCCGCGGGTTCCCCTTTTCCCCGCCGGGCGACCGCCTCCCGGAACCGGGCCAGTTCCTCCGGGGTCACGGGTTGATCGAAGCGGACGTACAGGTCGATCCGCTCCATTTCCAATACATGGGCCAGCAGAATTTCGGCGGAGGCCCTGGGGCTTTCGATGCGGCGGTCTTTCAGGTAGGCGACGGTCCGGTTTAAAAGATCGAGTACCCTCCACGACCCGGTGTTCGAAGGATTTCCGGTCATCGTTTAGGATCGGTGGAGTGTGTCCGTTCGTTCATGGGAATGGGCGTGTCCGTGGGCGCCGACCTTTTCTTCCTGGAGGGCCTGGGCCTGGCGGAAGGTCATCAGTTCATCGATCAAGTGGTCGATATCCCCTTCCAGGATGCTTTCCAGCCGGTAGAGGGTAAGCCCGATGCGGTGGTCCGTCACGCGGCCCTGGGGAAAATTATAGGTGCGGATCCGTTCGCTGCGGTCCCCGCTTCCGACCTGGCTTTTCCGCTCCTGGGAAATCTTTTGGTTTTGCTCCTGGATCATCCGGTCCAGAAGCCGGGCCCGGAGAACCTTCAGGGCCTTGTTCTTGTTCTTCAACTGGGATTTTTCATCCTGGCAGGTAACCACCAGTCCCGTTGGGAGGTGCGTGATCCGCACCGCTGAATCCGTGGTGTTCACGGACTGCCCCCCGGGTCCTGCGGACCGGTAGACGTCCACCCGGAGTTCATTGGGATCGATGGTGACTTCCACGTCCTCGGCCTCGGGAAGCACGGCCACGGTGACGGCGGAGGTGTGGATCCGGCCCTGGGCCTCGGTTTCGGGGACCCGCTGGACCCGGTGGGTCCCGCTTTCGTACTTGAGCCGGCTGTAGGCCCCCGCCCCCTGGATCAGGGCGATGACTTCTTTCACGCCCCCGGTGCCGGTGGGATGATGGCTGAGCATCTCCACCTTCCACCCCTGGTTCTCCGCGTAGCGGCTGTACATCCGGAAAAGATCTCCGGCGAAAAGGGCCGCCTCCTCGCCTCCGGTCCCGGCGCGGATTTCCATGATCACGTTCTTTTCGTCGTTGGCGTCCTTGGGAATCAGCATTTGCTTGAGGCGTTTTTCCAATTCCGCCTTCCGGGTTTCCAGCCGATCGATATCGTCCCGGGCGAGTTGGCGGATCTCCGGGTCGTCTTCGTTGAGCAGCTCCGAACTGTCCTCGATGTTCTTGAGGGTCTTGGTGTATTCCCGGTAGAAGTTGACGATCCTGCCCAGCTCCGCATGCTCCCGGACATAGCTCTGGTACTGATCCCGGTCCTGCAGGACTTCCGGGTCGCTCATCCGCTTTTCAATGATTGAAAAGCGTTCCTCCACCCCTTGAAGCTTTTCCAGCATACGGTTTCTGCGGATCGACCTTTATTTAACGGATTGACGGGGATTTTTATGAAGGACGGGCGAAAGGGTTCGGCCGGCGCTATGCGTTTGATTTCTGGACGTTGGCGTATTTTTTTCGGAACCGTTCGATGCGCCCCGCAGAGTCCACCAGTTTTTGCTTCCCGGTGAAAAACGGGTGGCACTTGGAACAGATTTCCACGCGGATCTCCGACTTGGTGGAACCGATCTCAAAAGTGTTCCCACAGGCGCAGGTCACCGTGGTCTTGTGATACGGAGGATGAATGCCCTCTTTCATTTCTTACTATTCCTTCCTTTTAAGATATCGCGTCATGAATTCATGGAAGCCAGAAAATCTTTATTATCATCTGTTCCGCGCATTTTTTCAAGTAAAAACTCGATGGCGTCCGCCGGATTGAGAGAGGACAGGAGTTTCCTTAAGATCCACACCCGGTTCAGGGTCGCCGTATCCAAGAGGAGTTCCTCTTTCCGGGTCCCCGATCGATTGATGTCGATGGCCGGGAATATCCGCCGGTCGGCGATGCGGCGATCGAGCTGCAGCTCCATGTTTCCGGTCCCCTTGAACTCTTCGAAGATGACTTCGTCCATGCGGCTCCCCGTGTCGACGAGGGCCGTGGCGATGATGGTGAGGCTCCCGCCTTCCTCGATGTTCCGGGCCGCGCCGAAGAACCGCTTGGGCCGCTGGAGGGCATTGGAGTCCACGCCGCCGGACAGGATCTTCCCCGACGGCGGCACCACCGAATTGTAGGCCCGGGCCAGGCGGGTGATGCTGTCCAGAAGGATCACCACGTCCTTTTTATGCTCCACCAGGCGCTTGGCCTTTTCGATGACCATCTCCGCTACCTGCACGTGGCGCTCCGCGGGTTCGTCAAAGGTGGAACTGATGACTTCCCCTTTCACCGACCGCTGCATGTCGGTGACTTCCTCGGGACGTTCGTCGATGAGCAGCACGATCAAAAACACGTCCTTGTGATTGGCGGTGATGCTGTTGGCGATGTTCTGCAGAAGCATGGTCTTCCCGGACCGCGGGGGGGAGACGATGAGTCCCCGCTGGCCGAAACCGATGGGTGTGAGCAGGTCCATGATCCGCGCGGAATAGTTTTCGGAATCGACTTCCAGGTTGACTTTCCGGTTGGGATACAGGGGGGTCAGGTTGTCGAAAAGAATCTTTTCCCGGACCGCTTCGGGTTCCTCGAAGTTGATGAATTCCACCTTGAGGAGGGCAAAATAGCGTTCCGATTCCTTGGGCTGGCGGATCTGCCCGGAAACCGTATCCCCGGTCTTTAAGTTGAAGCGGCGGATCTGGGAAGGCGAAACGTAAATATCATCCGGTCCCGGGAGATAATTGGAATCCGGGGCCCGTAAAAAACCGAACCCGTCGGGGAGAATCTCCAGGGTGCCTTCACCGAAAATCATCCCGTTTTTTTCCACCTGTGCCTGGATCAGGCCGAAAATCAATTCCTGCTTGCGCATCCCGGCGACGTTGGAAATGTTGTAATCCTTGGCCAGTTGGGCCAATTCACTGATTTTTTTGTCCTTTAACTCGGAAATCTTCATACGGTGCGACCTCACTTACACGTTGATTATTATACTTCCCGGTGGTACGGGCGCTGTTGTATTATCGGATGCGATACGGATGCGTGGCTGAAAGCCCCTGTTTCAATCGAAGCGATGCGCTGGATAAGGTCATGAATGCGGCAATATCAGATATCCTGCCGTACACACGGCACTTTTCGTATCAATGGAATAGGTTCCATTTAGGCTTAACAGAGGGGCTTCGGTCGTTGCGCTCGTCGAAAATCGAAGTATTTTACCGAAATTATTATTGTTTCAAGGCGGGGTGGTTGCCTTAAATTAATTTCTTATCCGATGATTCCAGGCCTGTCAAGTGATTTCGGCGGTTTTTCCATATTTTTTGTTCAAGGTAAAGAAAACCTGATCCACCATGACATCCAGATTTCGAACGGTGGCCGTATTGATAATCACGAAATCGGCGCGGTCAACTTTTTTATCATCGGGAATCTGCGTTTTTAACAGCAGCCCGGCTTCGGTTTCGGGGATTTTATCCCTTTCCGCGAGCCGCTTTTTTTGAAGCCGTTCTTCGGCCATGACCAGGATCACGGCGTCAAAGGCGTCTTCCATTTTCGATTCAAAAAGCAAGGGGACTTCCACCACCACAAAGGGAATTTTCCTGCCCTGCAATCCGGCAATCCGATCTTCCAGGAGGCGCCGGATCTCCGGATGGACGATGCGCTCCAGGGTGCGCCGGGCGCTGTCGTCCCGGACAACCCTTTCCCGAAGTGCTTTCCGATCCAGGGTCCCGCCGGGCGTTAACACCCCTTTTCCGAAGTATTTGACGATTTTTTCAAGGGCGGCCCCGGAGGGCGCCACCGCCTCCCGCGCCAGGACGTCCAGCTCGATCACCGGCACGCCCAACCGTTCAAAGCGCCGGCACACCAAGGACTTGCCCGTCCCCGCGCTCCCCGTGACGGCCACGGTAAACGGCCGGTCCTGTCCATGGATTCCTTGCGACTTGTATCTGCCGTCCGGATGCACTACACTTCCGTTTCAATTATGATGGCTTCGTAAAAAGCCATTTTTCCCCTCCCCTGGCGGGAGGGAATTAAGGGGAGGGGGATACAACCCATAGAAAATACATCCTATTTTCACCCTCACCCC
>CAZQUR010000154.1:0-4531 GCA_964596535.1 uncultured Desulfobacteraceae bacterium | reverse complement strand
AGGATTCAAGGGGTCAAGGGATATTGAATAGAGGTCATCAACATGGTATTCACTTAAACCCTTGAACCCTCGGCTCCTGGAACCCTAAAGCGACCGGCTTCAGCCGATATGTAGTTTACTTTTTTGTCGATGGAGAGAAGACTTCCATGGAAGTTCCATCGAAGATAAGCGCAGTGGAGAGGCAAACATGGCATCAGACAAATTGATGTATATCAATTGGCAGGAAATGATCAAGCCGGAAAAGATCCAGGTCGACAGCAAGGCGGCTTACGGGAAATTCGTTTGTGAACCCTTTGAACGGGGTTTCGGCATCACCATCGGGAACGCGTTGCGGAGAATCATTCTCTCTTCCCTTTACGGCGCCGCGGCGACGGCCGTCAAATTCGACGCCGTCATGCACGAATTCAGCGTCATTCCGGGGGTTTTGGAAGATGTGACGGAAATTCTCTTGAACATCAAGGAGGTGCGCTTCAAGCTGTCCGATACGCAGCCGAAAACGTTCAAGATCGATGTGTCGGGAGAACGAAGGGTTACCGCCGCGGACATTACGGCCGATGACGGCCGATGTGACGTCCTCAATCCGGAGCAGCATATCGCCACCCTGTCCGATAAGGGGGTGTTGAAGATGGAGATCACCGTCAGGGTCGGAAAAGGGTACTCCCTGGCGGAGATGAACCGGGATGAAGACGCCCCTGTGGGGACCATTCCCATTGATGCCGTTTTTTCCCCCGTCAAACGGGTGAACTACGTGGTGACCAATGCCCGGGTGGGGCAGAAGACGGATTACGACAAACTGACGCTCGAAGTCTGGACCGACGGAAGCATCACGCCGGAGGACGCCGTGGCGTACGCCGCCAAAATCATGAAGGAGCAGATGAGGCTGTTTATCAACTTCGACGAAAAGGACGAACCGGATTCGTTGAAACGCTCCATGGAACCGGAAACGCCCGCTTTCAACGAAAATTTATATCGAAGCGTGGAAGAACTGGAACTTTCCGTGCGCAGCGCCAATTGCCTGAAGAATGCGGACATTCACAAACTGTATCAACTGGTTCAAAAAACCGAAGCGGAAATGCTGAAAACCAAGAATTTCGGCCGCAAATCCCTCAATGAGATCAAGGAAGTGCTTTCCGAAATGGGGCTTTCCCTGGGGATGAAACTGGAAGGCTTCACGCCTTCAAATGAGGATGCGGGGAAAAGGGAGTAAAGAGGCGTATGCGACACCGTAAAGCCGGAGTGAAACTGAATCGGACCAGCAGCCACCGGAGCGCCATGTTTCGGAACATGGTGACGTCCATTTTCAAATATGAACGGGTTCGGACCACCGATGTCAAGGCCAAGGAAGTCAAACGATGGGCCGACCGCATGATCACATTGGCCAAGCGCGGCGATCTGCATGCCCGGCGCCAGGTGATGGCGGTACTTCGGGAAAAGGATGTGGTGGCCAAACTTTTTGAACAGGCCGAAAAGCGTTTCGGTGATGTGGCCGGCGGCTACACCCGTATCGTAAAGCTGGGCAGACGCCCGGGGGATGCGGCACCCGTTTCCCTGGTGGAATTGATCGGCCCCGCCGTGGAAGAAAAGAAAAAGGAGAAAAAGAAACCCGCGAAAACGCCTTCCCGGAAAACACCCAAAAAATCCGCTGAGGCCCAAAAAGCCGCGCCGCCGCCGGAGACAACCCCGGAAAAAACCGAAGAAACGCCGGCACCGGCACCGGATCCCACCGGCGGCGCAACAAAAGAAGCGGCCGAAAAAGAATAGGGGGCGCAACCCCATTCCGAGATGGATCCCGTAAAACGCCTCAGCCTGTCAGAAGCCGTATCCCGATTCGTGCAAGACGGTGACGCCGTGGCCATGGGCTGCGCCCAGGAGACCCTCATCCCCTTTGCCGCCGGCCATGAAATGATCCGCAGGCAAAAGAAAAACCTCACCCTCATCGGCCCCATTTCCGATATCCTGTTCGATCAACTGGTGGGGGCGGGGTGTGTGGCCGAAATCCGGGCGGCCTGGGTCGGCAACGTCATCACCGGATCGGCGTACCATTTCCGGCGGGCAGTGGAAGAAAAGACCCTGAGAGTCAAGGATCACTCCAACCTGACCCTGGCCATGGCGCTAAAGGCCGGCGCCATGGGTGTGCCTTTCATGCCCACCCGCACGGCGTTGGGGAGTGACCTTTACCGGACCAATCCCGGTTTAAAGACCCTATCCTGCCCTTTTTCCGGGGTTCCCGTCACCGCCGTGGCCGCGCTCACCCCCGATGTGGCCGTGGTGCATGTCCAGCGGGCCGATGTCTATGGAAACAGCCACATGTGGGGGAACCTGGGCGTGACCCGGGAGGCGTGCCTGGCCAGCCGTCACGTGATCCTCACCGCCGAAGAAATCGTCGACACGACAGTGATCACCGGAGATCCAAACCGCGTGGTGGTGCCGGGATTCCGGATTTCCGCGGTGGTCCACGCCCCCTGGGGGGGTCATCCTTCTCCGGTACCGGGGTATTACAACCGGGACCATCAGGCCTTCATCGACTACCGGAACTGCAGCAAAACCCCGGAAGGATTTTGTGAGTGGCGTAAAGCGTGGGTGGATCCCGTGGATGACGGGAGGACGTATGCCCAAATCCTCGGGGAAGCGCGCAGGGAATCCCTGGCGATCAGGAACCGGCGGCCGTCTGTGCCTGTGGATTACGGATATTGAAAAAAAAAGACGCATGCGAGACAAACGCATCGGGGTATACCCTGCCCCAGTTGATGGTGACCGCCGCGGCCCGGGAGGTCTTTGATCATGAAACGGTCTTTGTGGGGATGCGCCTTCCCCTTCTGGGATTCCTCCTGGCCAAGAGCACCCATGCCCCTCATGCCGTGGGTGTCTATGAACTGGGGGTGGTGCGGGATACCGTTTCGCCCGAGCCGATTTTGACCATGGGGGATCTTCCCAATCTGACAGGCGCCAGTTGGCTTGCCGACACCATCGACATGATGAGTCTGCTCCAGAAAGGGCTGGTGGATGTCAGCTTCATCGGGGGCGCCCAGGTGGACCGGTTCGGAAATTTGAACACGAGCTATATCGGGGGGTTTCGTTCCCCCCGGACACGCCTGCCGGGGAGCGGAGGGGCTTGCGATCTGGCTTGTTTGGCCCAACGTCACATTATCGTCATGACCCATGAAAAGCGGCGGTTCATAGAAAAGGTGGATTACATCACGTCGCCGGGCTACGGGGAGGGCCCCGGATGGCGGGAGCGTGTCGGGCTCCCCCGGGGCGGGCCCAGTGCCGTCATCACCACGTTGGGTGTCCTCCGGTTCGATCCGGATTCCAAGGAGATGATTCTCGTTTCCGTCCATCCCGGTGTCTCCTCGGAAACGGTGCAATCCCGCACGGGATGGCCCTTGAAGACGGCCCGGAATCTTGTACAAACGCCTCCCCCGACCCGGGAAGAATTAGCCGTCATCCGAAGATTCGACCCCGGCGGATACTGGACCGGAACGCAAAAAATCCCCGGGTGAAAAGACGCTTGATGTTTTTCAAAAAAACAATTTTCGAAGACCGTAAAAGCTGAAAAACAATAATATTTTCGATCTTGACACCACAGTCAAGCTTGGGTAACGTGCAACGATGGCCGCCTCGTTTACCATGCGCACAAAATCAACCTCAAAGGGTACTCCATGAGGAAAATGCGTTCAAGCTTTACCCGGAACAAGTGGCCCCTTTCCCCTTTCCCGGGATACGCAGCTTTCGAAAGTGAACACAACCGGATAGAACCTTGAATGCTTTTCAAAGGAGGGCTGGGAAATGGAAACAGAAAAAATGCTTCAAGGGAAAAGGGTGTTGATAGTTGATGACGAGCCCGACATTCTTGAAGTTTTGACTGAGCTTCTGAGCACCTGTATGATTGATCGTGCGTCTACATTCCAGGAAGCAAAAGAGCTTCTAGAAAAAAATAGCTACGACGTCGTGGTTCTCGACATTATGGGCGTTAATGGATTCAAACTTCTCCAGATTGCAAATGAAAGAGGCTTCCCCGCTCTAATGCTCACCGCCCATGCCATGAGCAAAGAGACCTTGAAGAAATCAGCAGAAGAGGGAGCTTCCTACTATGTCCCTAAGGAGGAGATAGTAGATATTGATGTGTTCGTCGCAGATGTTATTGAGGCCAGAGAGAAAAAGAAGAACCCGTGGGTCAGGTGGTTAGAGAGACTCGGCCCTTTTTTTGACGAAAGGAAAAGATTTAGGGGTCCGAATTGGAGAGAAGAACACAAGAAATTCTGGGATGAGAAGCTCAAGGACTTGACAGGCTATTGATAACGCAGCGCAATATCCCCGCCGAAAACCGGCCGTCCTTTTCCGGCGGGATCCCCTTTTTAAAGTGAGATTTGGAGGGAGTTGACAGCAAGCCGGAAGCATGTTACATGAATTTCAGATGTATCAAGGGGTTCGGGACGGGCCGGCTGAAAAAATATTTTTTTCACGAAAAAAGATAGGGGGCTGCATGGTGTTTTATCGATAACCTTAAGTGCATAAAACGCCTGGTGGCTGA
>CAZQUR010000153.1:1167-4579 GCA_964596535.1 uncultured Desulfobacteraceae bacterium | reverse complement strand
CAACGTGTAAGGCGGGGTTTTACACCCCGCCGCAAAAGGAAAACCCAATGGCAAAATACACCGGCATCAACCACCTGGCCATGGCCACCCCCGACATGGACGCCACCATCCGGTTCTGGCGGGATCTCCTGGGCATGCGCCTGGTGGCCGGGATGGGAACGCCCGGGTACCGGCATTATTTTTTCGAGATCAGCGAACACGACATGATCGCCTTTTTTGAATGGGAAAAGGTGGAAAAAATTCCGGAAAAGGATCACGGCGTCCCGGTTTCCGGCCCTTTTGCCTTTGATCATGTTTCCTTCGAGGTAGAAACCGTAGCCGATCTGTGGGAACTCAAAGACAAAATCGAGGCGGCCGGGGAATGGGTGTCTGAAGTGATCGACCATGGATTCATCCACTCCATCTATACCTTCGATCCCAACCACATTCCCATCGAATTCAGCGCACCGGTTTCCGGCGTGGATTTGCGGAAAAACCCCAAAATGAAAGACCGCGTTCCCACTCAAACCGCCGAAGAAGGCCCCGATCCGATCCCGGACAAATGGCCGCCCGTGACACATCCCACGCCCAAAAAGGATCGCATCGCCTATCCCGGAGACGGAAGGGTACTCCTGGAGGAGTGAACCGCAACCGCGAGCGCATTCCCCCTCAGCTTCTTTTTTTCTTGACAAGCCTGTAAAGATATGTTCAATTCTCGAACGTACAAAAACTGAACGAACAATTTATTGAGTTTTATCGGATAGATTAGCACCATTATCCGTTGAAACCCACCAAGCGGAGCTGTTCCGAATCCCCATTCCCGTATCCATCATACACAACCTTTCTTTTTCTTCTCACGCCAAATTTGATGGAATCGTAAAAACCCGAAATCTCCCTCTCCCTTGAGGGAAATCATTACTATCATTCCCTCTCCCTTGAGGGAGAGGGTTGGGGTGAGGGTGAAAATAGATTGTATTTTCTATAAGTTGTACCCCTTCCCCTTAATCCCCTCTCGTCAAGGGAAAAGAAATGTGTGCTTTTACCAATGCATCAAATTTTGAACCCGGCGATGGATTCCCAGGCACGTCAAAGATCATGGATCACCGCGACCTTCGCACATTAAAACTTCTCGAGGAGATCGAGCACAACCACGCCCCGAGTCAACGGGACCTGGCGAAAAAGCTGAATATCTCTTTGGGACTCGTCAACGCCTTTGTGAAGCGTTTGGCCCACAAGGGATACTTCAAAATTTCGACGATCCCCAAAAACCGGGTGATGTACATCCTCACGCCCAAAGGCATGGCCGAAAAGACCCGACTCACCTATGATTACATTCATTTTTCTTTCCAATTCTATCGGAAAGCCAGGACCAAATTAAAAGAAATCCTGATGAAACTGGAAGAAGAGGGGGGCGACAGCGTCATCTTCTACGGCGCCGGGGAACTGGCGGAAATCGGGTTCATCTCCCTCCAGGAAACCAACATCCGGCTGATCGCCGTCCTCGACGATCAGCGGGCAGGGGAAGCCTTTTTGGGGTTTACTCTTGAAGGCCCGGAAACCATCCGGAAATACGCCTTCGACAAGGTGATCATTACGGACATGGAAACGACCTCCAGAAAGGTGAACACGCTCCTTTCGCGGGGTATTCCCCGGCAGAAGATCGCAGTCCTTGAATAGCGTTGCACCCCGTCTTTGGGCGGGGATTTATCCGAAAGTAACTCGGTATCGGTATTGAAATCGAAAATTACCTGTAGGGCGGCATTTTATATGCCGCCGTAAAATGACCATCGGTCCTGCGGCGGGATGTAAAATCCCGCCTTACACTCTTTTCGAAAACCCCGCCTTTGAGGGGATTTACCGGAAAGCAGCAGGGAGAAGTTACTTGGAAGAATAAAACCGTTTTCGCGAGTCCTTTGCAAAACGCCCCTTTTTGCAAAGGTCTCTTCGCTTCATCAGCGGGGAGGGGTGGAAGACAATGACACCTGAAAAAAAGATCCTTTGCATCGGCGCCGGCTACGTGGGCGGCCCCACCATGGCCGTGATCGCCCACAAGTGTCCGGACTGCCGGGTCACGGTGGTGGATATCAATCCCGAGCGGATCGACCAGTGGAACTCGGATTCTCTCCCCATTTTCGAACCCGGTCTCGATCCAATCGTGAAACGCGCACGGGGCAAAAACCTTTTCTTTTCCACCGATATCGAAAAAGGCATCCGTGAAAACGACATCATCTTCGTCAGCGTCAACACGCCCACCAAGACCTTCGGTGTCGGCAGCGGCATGGCGGCGGATCTGCAGTACTGGGAAAAGACGGCACGACAGATCCTGGAGCATTCCGACGCGCCCAAGATCATCATCGAAAAAAGCACCCTGCCCGTGAAAACCGCCCAGGCCATGGAGCGGATTCTCACCACCAACCATAAGAAAATCCGGTTCGATGTTTTGTCCAACCCGGAGTTTCTGGCCGAGGGGACGGCCGTCCGGGACCTGGAAAAGCCGGACCGCGTCTTGATCGGCGCCCATCGGACGCCGGAAGGAAAAAAGGCGCAGGACGTGCTGGTGGCCATATATACGCGCTGGGTTCCCCGGGACCGGATCCTCACCTGCGATATCTGGAGCAGCGAGCTTTCCAAGCTGGTGTCCAACGCGTTTTTAGCCCAGCGGGTTTCTTCCATCAACGCCATTTCCGCCTTGTGCGAAAAAACCGACGCCGACATCACCCAGGTGGCCCGGGCCGTGGGCATGGACGGCCGGATCGGGAATCGGTTTCTCAACGCCAGCGTGGGGTTCGGCGGGTCCTGCTTCCAAAAGGACATCCTCAACCTGGTATACCTTTGCCGCCATTACGGCCTGCATGAAGTGGCCGACTACTGGGAGGGCGTGATCCGGATCAACGACCACCAGAAGAATCGCTTCGTCTTCAACATGCTCAACGCCATGTTCAACACCCTGGCGAACAAAAAAATCTGCATGTTCGGCTTTGCCTTCAAAGCCGATACCGGAGACACCCGGGAAAGCCCGGCGATTTTCATCGCCAAGCGGCTGCTGGAAGAAAAGGCGGAGCTGGTGATCACCGATCCCAAGGCCCTGCCCAACGCCCGGATCGATTTGCGCGGCATCGATCAGAACGTGCGATACGTGGAAGACCCCTACGAGGCGGCGGCCGGCGCCCATTCCATTGCTGTACTGACTGAATGGGAGGTATACAGGAATTTAGATTATCAAAAAATTTTCGAGTCCATGATTCAGCCCGCCTTTATCTTCGACGGCCGCAATATTCTCGATCACCAGGCGTTGTTTGACATCGGATTCAACGTATACCCCATCGGCAAACCGGCACTGATCCATTTTTAACCCCTTGCCTCCTCAACCACTCGACCCCTTGTGTAATTGTCGGGCCGGATTTTACACCCGGCCGCAAACCAGATCACCCGT
>CAZQUR010000153.1:0-1067 GCA_964596535.1 uncultured Desulfobacteraceae bacterium | reverse complement strand
ATCACCCGTAGGGCCGGATTTTATATCCGGCCGCAAACAAAAGCCCGAACCGAACATAGGCAAACCCCATGCACCGACAAAAACGAATCCTGGTCACCGGCGGCGCCGGGTTCTTGGGATCCCACCTGTGCGACCGTCTCGTAACCGATGGGCACGACGTGATGTGCCTGGACAATTTCTTTACCGGTACCAAGAAGAACATCGCCCATCTCCTGGGAAAGCCGAACTTCGAGGTGATCCGCCATGACCTGGTCCACTCCGTGTTCATCGAAACGGACGAGATTTACAACCTGGCATGCCCTGCCTCTCCGGTCCACTACCAATACAACCCGGTCAAAACGGTGAAAACATCGGTCATGGGTGCCATCCACATGCTGGGACTGGCCAAACGGGTCCGGGCCAAGATTCTGCAGGCATCCACCAGCGAAGTTTACGGAAATCCCACGGTCAATCCCCAGGCAGAATCCTATTGGGGAAATGTTAACCCCATCGGTCCCCGATCCTGCTACGATGAGGGAAAACGCTGCGCTGAAACGCTTTTTTTCGACTATCACCGGCAGAACCGGGTCAATATCCGGGTGGTGCGGATCTTCAATACCTACGGGCCCCGCATGCATCCCAACGACGGACGGGTGGTGAGCAATTTCATCGTCCAGGCCCTTAAGGGTGAGGATGTCACTGTTTTTGGAGATGGCTCCCAGACCCGCTCTTTTTGTTACGTGGACGACATGATCGACGGCATGATCCGCATGATGGAATCTCCCGATGACTGCATCGGACCCGTCAATCTCGGGAACCCCGAAGAACACACCATACGGGAACTCGCCGAAAAGATCATCTCCCTGACCGGGACTTCTTCGAAGATCGTCCTGGAAGATCTTCCCGCTGACGACCCCGTCCAGCGCCGTCCCGAGATCCGCTTGGCACGGGAAACGCTCAACTGGGCGCCTGTGGTGGGGATCGAAGAGGGCCTGAAAAAAACCATTGCGTATTTCCGCAGCATCCTTTCCGGATAATGAGTATTAAATGTAGGGCGGGGTTTTACACCCCGCCGAAACAAACCAACA
>CAZQUR010000152.1:0-4740 GCA_964596535.1 uncultured Desulfobacteraceae bacterium | reverse complement strand
CTTTTTACTTTGCCATCCCAAATTCAGCTTTTTACGAAGCCATCAATTTTGTAAAAGCAAAGGAAGGAGGTCCAGGACAATACCATGAGTCCCGGAACGGACCGCCGGAATCTGTTGAAATTGCTGCCGGGAGTGGACCGGGTGCTGGATGCGCTGCGGACCCATGCGGTTTCCGGTCCTGTTCCCCAGACCCTTCTGACCCAAAGCGCGCGGGAGGTCATATCCGGTCTTCGGGAAAAGATATTATCGAAAAACAGCACCGTCGGGCCGGAGGACCTGAGCATGGAGGCGGTGATGGACCGCATCCATGCGGAAATTCAACGCCGCCTTTCCCCCAGGCTCAGGCGGGTGGTGAACGGAACCGGTGTTGTGGTGCATACCAATCTGGGGCGTTCTCTCCTGTCAGAATCCGCCGTGCAAAACCTCCTAGCCGTCGGCGCCCGGTATTCCAACCTGGAGTTCGATCTGGTTGCCGGGGTCCGGGGCTCCCGGTATGCCGCCGTGGAGGAAATTCTGTGCGAGATCAGCGGGGGCGAGGCGGCCATGGTGGTGAACAACAATGCCGGGGCGGTCCTGGTCTGTCTGGAGACGCTGGCCAAGGGGAAGACAGTTATCGTTTCCCGGGGGGAGCTGGTGGAAATCGGCGGCGCGTTTCGAATTCCGGATGTTATGGCCAAAAGCGGCGCTTTTTTAAAAGAAGTGGGCACCACGAACCGAACCCACCCGCACGACTACGAAGGGGCCATCGAGGATGAGACGGGCTTGCTCCTCAAGGTGCACCGGAGCAACTACAGCGTGGTGGGATTCACGGCGAGTGTGTCCTTGAAAAATCTCGTGGATCTCGGCCGCACTTACGGCATCCCCGTCATGGAAGACCTGGGGAGCGGGACGTTTATCGATTTTTCGAAGTACGGCCTGGAGTACGAGCCCACGGTCCAGGAGTCGGTGGCTTCCGGGGCCGATGTGGTCACCTTCAGTGGAGACAAGCTCCTCGGGGGCCCCCAGGCCGGGATCATTGTCGGGAAAAAGGCGTTTTTGGACCGAATCAAGAAAAATCCCCTGACCCGGGCCCTGAGGATCGACAAGCTCACCCTTGCCGCCCTGGAAAGTACGCTTCACATTTACCGGGATGAAGCGTGCGCCGTGGAATCGATTCCCACCCTGAGGATGATCTTGGCTCCGGTTACGGAAATCAAAAAACGGGCCGCCCGGCTCCGACGGGCCCTCAAGAGCATCGGTTCCACAAGGCTTCAGGTGGTACTGACGGATCTTTCCTCCCGGGTGGGGGGCGGAGCGCTGCCCTTGCTGAAAATTCCCTCCAGGTGCCTCGGCATCCGGATCGAGGGGATGTCCGTCAACCATGTGGAGCGGTTCATGCGGGAAAAGGCCGAGATTCCCGTCATCGGCCGCATCGAAGATGATCTCTTTATCCTCGATCTTCGGACAATCCAGGAGGAGGAAATTCCCATCATCAAAAGGGCGTTCCGTTGTTTATTGGAAAGGAGCGGATGATGGATTCCGATCGCCGCATTCCTTTCAAAGAAAAAACCGCGTCCGGAGCCTTTCTTTTTTCCGGCAGCGATCTTTCGGCCAAAACCGGCTGGAAAGAGACGCGGGAGGCCATCGATGCCCCCTTCTTGAAGGCCGCCTTTCCCGAAAAAATCGTTGGCGCGTCTTTTTTGGAATACGCCTTGAATTGCCTCAAAGAAGTCCGGAAATTCGGTGTCCTCATGATCCGCCCGGACCCGGGAACAGAAGACCCCCTTAAAGACGGCGTCGACGGAGACGGGCGGATAAAAGACCTGGTGGACGCGTTGAAGGCCTTATGCCGGGACCCGGGATCCGGATGGGGGCTTTATGAACCCGACATCCTGTGCGGATTTTTCTCGGATAAAACCGATCAGGACTGTATAGAAATGGGGCGGGCCATCCAGGACCGGCTGCATCCGGAAGGCGCCGTCACGGTGTCCATCGGGTGTGCGCGGCACCCCACGATCCACTTTTCCAAGGCCCAGGCCTTTGAAAACGCCCGGAAGGCCATCGACCACGCCGCCTTCTTCGGTCCCGGAAGCCGGGTGGTGTTCGATGCCGTCAGCCTCAACATCTCCGGGGACAACCGGTACCAGGAAGGGGACATCCCCGGCGCCGTTCGGGAATACCGATCGGCCCTGAGATTGGATCCCACGGATGTAAACGTACTCAATAGCCTGGGTGTGTGCTACGCAATACAGGAGGACTGGGCCCGGGCCGTGGAATGCTTTGAAACCGCCTTGTGGCTTGCGCCCCATGAGGTGATGGCCGTGTACAATCTGGCCCTGGTGGATCAGGCCCGGGGGGCGCCCGATCGGGCCCTTGAACGGTACCGGGAAGTCTTGGATATTCAACAGGACCACTTTGAATCCCTGTTTCAAATGGGGCGTCTTTACCTGGGAAAAAAAGAACCCGGCGAGGCCGAAGCCTGTTTTCAAAAGGCCGTATCCCTGCGCCCGGGATCCGGTCCCGCGCACCGGTATCTGGGGGAATGCGGCATGCTGCTGGGAAAAACGCAAGACGCCATCCGTGCGTTCAAAAAGGCGGTCAAGATCAACCCCAACGATGCGGCATCCCTTTCCGCCCTAGGATCCCTTTTCAACGACATCGGGGAAAACCCGGAAGTGGCGCTGGCCTTTTGCGAACAAAGCGTGAAAATTGCCCCCGAAGAAGGCTTGTATCGATACCGCCTGGGCGTGCTCTACCACCGGCACGACCGGATTCCGGAAGCTGAAAAAGTCCTCGGGGAAGCCCAGCGGCTCGGATACGCGGCCCAAGCCCTTATCGACGAGATTCGGAAGGCCCGGGAAGGAGATTCCCAATGACATTCGATTTTGAACGGCATATACTCCAAACCCTTGAGGACGGCGTCACCGTCAAGACCCGGGCCGTCCGTGAAAACCTGCCGACGCTTATCCGGTGCGCCGACCTCATGGCGGCGTGTCTTGCCGGCAGACACAAGCTGTTGATCTTCGGGAACGGGGGGAGCGCCGCCGACGCCCAGCACATCGCCGCGGAATATGTGAACCGTTTCCAAGTGGAACGCCCCCCCCTGGCCGCCATGGCACTGACCACCGATACCTCGATTTTGACTTCCGTGGGGAATGATTACGCTTTCGAAGATGTTTTCGCCAAGCAGATCGAAGCCCTCGGAAAAAAAGACGATCTGGCATGGGGCATTTCCACCTCCGGGAATTCGGCGAATGTGCTGAAGGCCATGGAGGCGGCCCGGCAAACGGGCCTCATCACCCTGGGGATGGCGGGCAGCGGCGGAAAGCTGAAGGCATGCGCGGATCTGTGCCTTTGCGTCCCTTCGGATATCACGGCCCGGATCCAGGAAACACATATTTTTATGGCCCATGTCCTGTGCGACCTGGTGGATCGAATCCTGTTCCCCGAACGATTCAAGGCAGACGACGGCCGTATGAATGGAAAACCGAATGGCCCCCTCCTTTAAACGGATGGATTTCAAAAAAATCCGAACGTATCCCCTTTCCAAGGGGACCCGCAAGGTCGACACCGCCCAGTTTGCACGGGTCTATGCGCCCGAAAGCCCTTTTTCCGCCTTCTTGGCGGGCCTCCCCCATATCCTGGCGGGAAGGGATTTCCGGGAGATCGTCACCGCCGTGGCAGGGGCGGCAAGAGATAAAAAGACCGTGCTCTTTGGTATGGGGGCCCACGTGATCAAGGTGGGGCTCAATCCCGTCATCATCGACCTGATGGAGCGGGGCGTGATCTCGGCCGTGGCCATGAACGGCGCCGGGATCATCCACGATTTGGAGGTGGCTCTTGTCGGGAGCACCTCGGAGGATGTGGACGGATCCCTTTCCAATGGGACGTTCGGAATGGTGGAAGACACCGCGGATTTTTTAAACCACGCCCTTGCCGAAAAATCCGGGAACGGTCTGGGGCGGTGCGTGGGGGAGGCCATCCTGGCGGCAGGCCTGCCGCACCGGAGCCTTTCCCTCCTTGCCGCCGGAGCCCGGCTCAATATCCCGATCACGGTACACGTGGCTTTCGGCACCGACATCCTCCACATGCACCCGGCCTTTGATCCGGAACGGACCGGGAGGGCCACGTATTCCGATTTCGAGACCTTTGTCTCCGTCGTGGCTGCTTTGGAAGGGGGGGTCTACATCAACGCGGGATCCGCGGTGATCCTTCCGGAGGTCTTCCTCAAGGCCGTGACCCTGGTCCGCAACCTGGGGACGCCGCTGAAACAGTTCACCACCGTCAATATGGACTTTGTCCGCCAATATCGGCCCATGACCAATGTGGTGGCGCGTCCCACCGCGGACGGCGGGAGGGGGTATGCCCTGGTGGGGCATCACGAGATCATGGTGCCGCTCTTGGCCGCCGGGGTCATCGAAGCCCTTGAAAACCGCCGGGACGGGCAGGGTCTTTCCTCCCGGCAGGACACCGCCGGGACCCGAAAAGACTGAGAGAAGAAAAACGATATGATGGAATCGTAAAAAGACCGGTTTTTCGTTGCAGCGGCGCTTCCCGTGATTATTTTGAAAGTACAATAAAAGATCGTGGCGGCGACCCGTTAAAAGCCGCCTGAATAAACGGTGATGAACTCGTAAGAAGTCAAAATTGGGATGGCAAAGTAAAAAGTTCCAGATGCAAGGCGCCCAAATTCTGAGGAATGAGGCGTACTTACAGGTACGCCGCAATGACCTGTCTGCGTGCAACGCACAGGCAGGCGAA
>CAZQUR010000151.1:0-4924 GCA_964596535.1 uncultured Desulfobacteraceae bacterium | reverse complement strand
GATGCGAGGTAAAACCGCCGCCGCAACGTTCAGGGCCGCCGCCGGCCAATGTGGCGCTGCAAAAAAACCGACAACGCCAGGCAGGCCAAAATACAGACAAGGCAGGCCAAAAACGCGTCCCTGAATCCCGTCAGGGGATACAGGCCGTCCACCTGCCCGGCCCGGCCCAGGATCGCGCCGGTGAGGACCTGGAAGGCGGCCACGCCCAAAAAAGGGGCGGGATTGAGCATCCCGGAGGTCAATCCCAGGGTTTGAGACGGCGTGGTCTCCCGGACCAGCCCCCAAAGGGTGGTGATGAACCCCCCCGTGGCCACACCCATCACCAAAAATATCCCGGCCATGCCCGCAGCCCCAAGGGACGCACCGAAAAAAAGGATCCCGGACCAGGTCAGGGCGTAAACGACCAGGATCCCGGTCAGCGTTTTTTCTTTTTTAAAAGCAAACCGATCCGTAACCCAGCCCACCCCCGGCGCCCCGATGATCACCCCGATGGGGATGACCATGTTGAGATTGCTGGCGAAAATCCGGTCCACCTTCAGCGCCGTCATGAGAAACGGGGTGGCCCAAAGCCCCTGGAGTGTCACCAGGGTTCCGTAAATGCCGAAGAAGATCAAGGCGATCACCCAGAACTGGAGCGATGCCAGGACGTGGAAGGCCCCCGGGTGTGTTTCAGGGCGTTCCCCGGACGCCGGAGCCGAAGCCGCGGAATCGTCGACCGGAGCGCCTTTATGATCCCGGGTGAAGACCAGCGTGATGAGGCCCAGGGCCAGGGTCACGGCGCCGATGGAAAAAAAGGTGGACCGCCATCCATAATTGCCCGCCGCCCAGGCCAACGGGGTCGTGGCGATGACGGCGCCCGCGTTTCCCACGGACATGAGGAGCCCGAGCATGGTGGCGAATTCCTTTCTCCGAAACCACAGGGAAAAGGCCTTGATGGCCGGGACATAGACCCCGCCGACCCCGAATCCGATGAGCCCCCGGCCCAGGGAAGCCCAGCCGATACTCGGCGCCAGCCCGAAAAGAAGGCATCCCGCCGCGGCCGTAAGCGTCCACCACCCGATCACCCGCCTCGGACCAAGCCGGTCCGCCAGGTGCCCCACCAGGGGTTGTTCCAGGGCGTACAAATAAAAATACATGGAGGACATGAACCCCAGGGCCGTGGCATCGGTGTCAAACGCGCGCAAAAGGTCGGAAACGATCACCGACGTGGAAACCCGATGAAAATAAACGAAAAAATAGATCAGGCACACCGTGGAAAAGATCATCCAGCGGTGGGCATCCCGGGGGGAATCCTTCATGTCCGTTTCGGTGTTTCCCTTCATCAAAACCATCTTTAACTGTGTTTTCGGCAAAACCCTTGGGGGATAAAATACCCGGAAGGGCAGGCCCTGTCAGACCGGAACGCGTCACCGTACACGGTTTTTTCCGAGACTGTCAATCGCCCGGCCACCCGTGTCCCCCGTTGGGCGTTTCTGGGCGTGTCCAGGATAGCAGTTGACCTTGGAGGCCGGGACGGGTAGAATATAACACTTTCGAAACCCCTTTTTCATCCTGGAATCGACCATGCACCGGTTTTTAGACAATCTTCCCGACCTTGTCGAAAAAATCAAAGCCCTGAAGGACTTGATCATCACCAATATCGTTCTGGTGGGTCAAATCCCCTCTCCGACCTTTGAAGAAAAACGGCGGGTCGAATTCTTCATGGACCGCCTGGCCGAATTCCTGGTGGACGAATGCACCCTGGATGCCTACGGGAACCCCATCGGCATCATCCGGGGCACATCCAAAGAACTCCCGCCCATCTTCCTGGTGGCCCATCTCGACACCGCCTTCAAAGGACCGGCGGATTATTATTATACCGTGAATCAAAACAGCATCACCGGTCCCGGGCTCATCGACAACTCCGTGAGCGTGGGCGTCCTGTTGTCCCTGCCGATTATTTTCGAAAAGCTCGGGCTGAAACCGGCCTCGGATATCGTCCTGGCCGGGATCATCCAGTCCATCGGAAAAGGAAACCTGTTGGGGATCCGCCACCTGCTCAAGACCTGGCCCACATCCATCCGGGGAGGGATATGCCTCGAAGGGGGGGAACTGGGGCGGTTGAACTACTATACCGAAGCGATGAACCGCATGGAGATCTTCTGCCGCATCCCCGAGGATCCGGAACGGAAAAGAAACCATTTCCCCAGCGCCGTCGTCATCCTCAACGAGACCATCAACGCCATTTTACACATCCGGCTCCCCCAACGCCCTCATTCCCAGATCATTTTGGGGAAGATCTCCGGCGGCCACAAGCACGGGGAGTCCGCCCAGGAGGCCCGGCTGGGCCTGGAAATCCGGAGCGACTCGGATGAGATGGTCCGGGAACTCAGAAACGACATCCGGGACCTGGCGGCCAGCATCGCCGAACGCTACAAAGTGGACCTCAAGGTCAAAACCATCAGCGACATCCACGGTGCCGGTCTCGCCTACAATCACCCCCTGGTCAAAAGCACGGTGGAAGTCATGAAACGGCTGAACTTAACCCCCATCCGGGATCCCAGCGAATCCGAGCTGTCCATCTTCTTGTCCGGCAACATCCCGGCGGTCACCTTGGGGCTCACCCGCGGGGAAAATTACCACATGGAAAACGCCCGCATCGAAATCGAGCCTTTGTTCACCGGCATCGCCCAGGTTCTCGGGGTGTTGACCGCCATCGACAGCGGAGTGTGTGATGGCTGACGGCTGGCTGAACAGGAATACCTTCCACCACAGCGCGTTCAAGGACATCGGCCGCCTGGTGGAGGAAAAAGAGAAGCGGCACCTTAGGATATCGGTCTGCCTGCCCACCCTCAACGAAGAACAGACCATCGCCAAAGAAATTTTGATCATCAAATCCGAGCTGATGCTGCGATATCCCCTTGTGGATGAAATCGTGGTGATGGATTCCGGATCCGAGGATCGCACCCGGGAAATCGCCGAGAGCTACGGCGCCCGGGTTTTTGAATCCGCCGGGATCCTGGGACACCTGGAGCCTTTCCGGGGAAAAGGGGAAAACCTGTGGAAAGCGCTTTATGTGACCACCGGGGATATCATCGTCTACCTGGACGCGGACATCAAAAACATCCACCACCGCTTTGTCTACGGGCTGGTGGGTCCGCTCCTCATGTCGGACACCATCAAATTCTGCAAGGCCTTTTACGACCGGCCCATCACGGTCAAGGAGCATGTCCGCCGGCCCACGGGCGGCGGCAGGGTCACCGAACTGGTGGTCCGGCCTCTGTTTTCCATGTTCTTCCCGGAATTGACGCAGATTATGCAGCCCCTTTCCGGGGAATACGCCGGTTTCCGGGAAATCTTCGAAGCCATCCCCTTCCCCATCGGCTACGGCGTGGAAACCGGGATGATCCTGGACATTTATAAATGCTGGGGCCTTGACGTCATGGCCCAGGTGGATCTGGACCGGCGGGTCCACCGGAACCAGGACATCCGGGCGCTCGGAAAGATGGCCTTCGTGATCCTGAAAACCTTCTTCAGCCGGCTGGATAAGCTGGACCTGCTGGACTTCCGGGAGGAGACCTTTTACGAAATGATCCAGTACACCCTCATCGAGAACCGGCTTCATCCCGAAACCTACAAAGTGGTGGGGCTGGAACGGCCGCCCATCCTCCAGATCCTGGAGTACCGGGAAAAGTTCCGTCGGAATTAGCGGTTACCGGCGGCATGGAAAATGCCGCCCTACACTCTTTCCGCCGTCTTTAGCAACCTCACCGTGCTGTTTTATGGTAAATCACCGCCAAAGGCGGGGAGCAAGGCCGACCCGGGAGGTCGGCGCCAGTCCCGGGGCTTTTAGCCTTTCACCACGTCTTCTTTTAAAAAATTCCGGTGGCGCAGGCGCCCGTGGGTTTCGTACTGGTTGATCCAATGACGGACCCGGTCTTCGCCGTAGGCCCGTTTCCATGCGGAGACGATGGCCTCCACGGGAACGTCGGCATGGGTCCCATGATCCGCCACGTATTCCATGAATTGCTGATTGTTGCGGTTGAAGGGCTGGAAGATGGAATCCCGCACGCCGTCGAATTCCAGGGGTTCCACGTCGTGGCGGCGGCACAGCTGCGCATTGAACGCGGGGGTGGCCTTGATCCATGCCCCGTTCAGATGAAATTCCACGTATCCGTGGTAGACGAAGAGATCCGAACCGATGGTCTCGATCAACTGCCGCGTGGCCAGATGATTCCGCACATCGGCGAATCCAAGCCGTGTGGGGATGCCGCAGGCCCTTCCCAGGGCGCACAAAAGGGAGGCCTTGGGGACGCAGAATCCCCGTTTCCTCTCAAGAACGAAGCCGGCCCGGTAATGTTCGGGGCGGTAAAAGGGCGTGTACGGATCGTACCAGATGTCATCCCGCACCCGGTAGTAAAGGCGCACGGCCTTGACCACGGCGGAATCACCGCCCCCTTCCACGGTCTCGGCCGCATAATCCCTGACGGCCGGGTTGTCGGCATCAATGACGGCGGTGGGTTCAAGATAACGGGAATCCATAGGAGGCCTTGTCCCTATCGATCCCATCCCCTGAAGTCCCCGAGGGGTCTTTGAAAGGTAAACTTCGCCGGTGTTTTCAGGAGTTTTTCATAGGCCGCGCCGGTGTTTTTTCCCATCGCGGAAAACGGAAGGGAGACGACGAACAGGGCGCCCCCCACAATGGTGACCGCCAGGCCCAACGGCCGGGCCAATACCACATCCACGATCATGCTCTCCACCGTCACCGGCTCCCCCAAGACCGCTTCCGCGTCCGAAGCGGGCAGGGCCGCCGGAAAAAGGATCAGCGAGGCGGTCATCAAAAGAACCATGGATTCTTTTACCCGTTTGTGCATATACTTTTCCTTTCAAGGGTGGCGCACCGTAAAAAGTCGAAATTGGGATGGCAAAGTAAAAAGCTCCAGAT
>CAZQUR010000150.1:0-4957 GCA_964596535.1 uncultured Desulfobacteraceae bacterium | reverse complement strand
TTTTTCCGGTAACACCTGATGCGGATTCTTGAGGTAAAAAATTTAAAGAAACGATTCGGCGGCCTGCTTGCCGTTGACGGGTGTTCTCTTGAAGTGAAACAGGGGACCATCACCGGTTTGATCGGGCCGAACGGCGCCGGAAAAACCACTCTCTTCAATCTGATCACCGGCCATCTCCGGCCGGACGGGGGGCAGGTTTTGTTTCGCGGCCGGGATATCACGGGCCGGCCGCCCCATCAAATTTTCCACAGCAATATCTACCGGACCTTTCAGATTACCCGGGAATTTCCACAGATGACCGTCCTGGAAAACCTCATGCTCATGCCGGAGGATCAGATCGGGGAGCGGGTGTGGAACACCTGGTTTCGCTTCAAGTCCATCCATGACCAGGAAAAGGCTCTCCAGGAAAAGGCCGTGGAGGTACTGGATTTCGTCGGCTTACGCCGGTTGACGAACGAGTATGCGGGTTCCCTTTCAGGAGGGCAGAAAAAGCTGCTGGAGTTGGCCCGAAGCATGATGGCCGATCCCGAAATGGTGCTTCTGGATGAACCGGGGGCCGGGATCAACCCCACCCTGATGCAAAGACTCATGTCCCGGATACGGCAATTGTGTGAAGAAAAAGGGATTACTTTTTTATTGATTGAACACGACATGAACCTGGTCATGAACCTGTGCAATCCCGTAATCGTAATGAGCGAAGGCAAGAAACTCACCGAGGGCACCCCGGATGAGGTGAAAACGGACGAGCGGGTCCTGGAAGCCTATCTTGGGGGACAATACCGATGACGATATTGAAAGTCGACAATTTATCCGCGGGCTACGGGAAACTCGACATTTTAAAAGCGGTCCACCTCCATGTCCAATCGGGGGACATCGTGTCCGTCATCGGCCCCAATGGCGCCGGAAAATCGACGCTGTTGAAATCGATTTTCGGTTTATTAACCCCCCGCATGGGCACCATCCGGCTCAAGGACACGGACATCACCGGCCTGAAACCGGATCGTATCGCCCGGCAAGGCATCAGCTATGTTCCCCAGGTCGACAATGTTTTCGCCTCCATGACCATTGAGGAAAATTTACAGATGGGGGCATTTATCCGAAAAGACGATTTCAGCCGGCGAATGGAAGAAGTCTACGATCTTTTTCCGGTTTTAAGTGAAAGAAAGAAACAAAAAGCCGGGCAGCTCTCCGGGGGGCAACGGCAGATGGTGGCCATGGGGAGGGCCCTGATGCTGGATCCCGCGTTGCTGTTGCTGGACGAACCCTCGGCAGGGCTTGCCCCGAATCTCGTGGATTCGATCTTCGAGAAAATCAAGGAAGTCAACGCCACGGGCGTTTCCATTATCATCGTGGAGCAAAATGCCAAAAAAGCCCTGGAAATGGCGGATCACGGATATGTGCTGGCCATGGGTAAAAACGTCCTTGACGACACCGGCCAAGCGCTTTTGGCCAATGAAGAAGTCGGCCGGCTCTATCTGGGAGGATAAGCGTGGTTGAATTATTCTTTTACGGTATCGTCCTGGGAAGCATCATTTCATTGGGCGCCATCGGATTAACCTTGGTTTACGGAATTATCCGATTCCCCAACTTCGCCCACGGCGATTTCATGACGACCGGCGCGTATATCGCCCTGTTCCTCATTTCCCATGCCCTGACATGGCTGGGGATCCCCGACACGACCTTCGGCCCCCTTTCTTTCGGTTTGCGGTTGTTGATCGCCTTTCCGATTTCCCTCGTCGGCGTCGCGGGAGTGGCCGTGCTTCTGGACCGCATCCTTTATCAAAAACTGCGCCGGAAGGGGAGCAACCTGGTCATCATGGCCATGGCCTCACTAGGCGCGGCCTTTATCCTGCGAATGCTCGTCCTGATTTTATGGGGGGCCGATTCTTTGTTTTACCGGCCGGGAATATTACGGCCGGCCATTTTGTTGCCGTTGGGCGTAAAAATACGACCCGATCAGGTTTTTATCATCATTGTGGTCTGCGTGCTGATCGTTTCCCTTCATCTGTTCCTTAAAAAATCCAAGACCGGGAAGGCCATGCGTGCGACGGCCGATAATAGGGACTTGGCCCTGGTTTCCGGCATCAATACCGAGCGGGTGATCATGTGGACCTGGGCGATTGCGGGGGGGTTGGCCGGGGCGGCCGGAATTCTCTACGCCGTCGATGTCCAGTTGCATCCGTATATCGGATGGCATTTTTTGATCCCCATTTTCGCGGCGACGATTTTGGGAACCATCGGCAATGTTTACGGCGCCCTCATCGGCGGCCTGGTCATCGGCGTGGCCCAACAGGTTTCCACGGCCTTTTTGCTCCCGACGTACAAGTTGCCGGTGGCGTTCATCATGATGATGCTGATCTTGTTTGTTCGGCCGAAAGGCATCTTCGGCGGCAAATGACCGAGATTCGGTAAAGGAAGGCATAGAATATGGAACTCGGAGGACTCCTCGCCTATCTGATCTCTTTCGCCGTTATGGCCGGCATATACGCGATCTTTTCCCTTGGATTGAATATTCACTGGGGATACACGGGTTTGTTTAATATCGGCATCGCCGGTTTTTTCTGTGTCGGCGCCTACACCTCCGCCATGATCACCACACCCCAACCCACCGGTGTTTATGCCCACTACGTGCAACAACTGTTCGGTTTCAACATGCCCTTCGTATTCGGGCTGTTGGGTGCGGCCGTCACGTGCGGCCTGCTGGCGGCCATCATCGGTATCCCCACCTTGAAACTGCGGGAGGATTATCTGGCCATTTCCACGCTGGGAATCGCCGAGTCGGTCCGTCTGTTTTTCAACAACGAACGCTGGCTGGCCAACGGACCCCGGGGCTTGATGGGCCTGCCGCAGCCCCTGGCGGAATTGGTGTCGCCCCGGGATTATAACTATGTTTACCTGGTCATCGTTCTGATCGTGATGGCGGTGATCTATTTTCTGATCGAACGTTCCATCCGGTCCCCCTGGGGAAGGGTGTTGCGGGCCATCCGGGAAGATGATGTTTCGGCCTCCATGAGCGGCAAAAACATCTATGCATTCAAAATGCAGGCGCTGGTTTTCGGGGCCATGGTCATGGGGGTCGGGGGCGCGTTGTACGCCCATTATTCCAGAGCCATTTCCCCCGCGGTCTTCAACCCCTTGTACGGCACCTTTATTATCTGGGCGATGCTGATGGCCGGTGGAAGCGGGAACAACAAAGGCGCCGTTTTCGGGGCGTTTATCATGTGGGGCATTTGGATCGGCACCCAGTACCTGACCGACTTTCTCCCTTACACCCTCAAGGCCCGGGCGCCGTATATCCGTTTTCTGCTGATCTGGATCCTGCTCGAACTGATTCTCATTTATCGGCCCCAGGGGCTTTGGGGTGAAGAAAAACAAGTCTCCAAATGGATCTCGGCGAAGGATTCAGGCGCCTAAAACTGCGACCCTGGGTATAAAAAAGGGCCGGGTTCTTGCATGAACCCGGCCCTTGGCTTCTGGATTGATTTTACGCCGTCACGCGCTTTGTCTCTTACTCCACACGTTCCATGCTGACGGTTTTGATCTGACCCCCTTCATATTTCCACACTTCAATGGGCGTGACCACGTCTCCGTTTTCATCAAAATCAACGGCTCCGGCCGCGCCTTCGTAATTGATGGCTTTCCCCTGCTTGATCAGGTCGAACGCCTTTTTAAACTCACCCGGCTTGATCACTTCGCCGGGGGGGTTGGCGACGTCCCGCAGATGATCGCGGATGTTCTTGGACGTCAGCTCCTGTCCTTTCACTTGGGTCATTTGGGCCGCCAGGCCGACCACCGCGGCCGCATCATACGCATTGGTAATAAAGGGCAACGGCGGCAGTTTTCCGAACCGCGCCTTGTAGGCCTGGTTGAAAATTTCGCCGGAATCCCCGCCTGCGGCGCCGGGGGCGGTGCCCATCATGCCTTCAACGTTTTCCGCCCCCACGGATTTGACGATATCCTCGGACTTGGTCCCGTCACAGAAAAAGAAGCTTTTCATCTGGAAAAATTCAATGGCCTCTTTCAGGTAAAGTCTGCCGTGATCCGGGTAGCTGTATGCGCATAAAATGTCCGGCTTGCCCGCCAGGGCTTTCTTCAGCTCGGCGCTGTACGTCTCGGCCGCCTTTTCATCATGGGGGACCATGGCCAGCACTTTGCCGCCGCGCTTTTCGAATGACGCTTTAAACTCTTCGGCCAACCCCTGACCGTAGGGATTGTTCACGTAAAGAACGGATGCGGTTTTCGCGGTTTTCGCCGCGATCCTGCCGGCCACTACGCCCTGGAGGGCATCCGAGGGGCAGGTCCGGAACAGAAAATCCTGGCCCTTGTCCGTCGGCAAGACGGTAATCAGGGGCGATGTGGATGCCATGGAGATCTGGATCACCCCCGAAGGGATGGTTACGGATTCGGCCACCGGAATGGTAACCCCGCTGGAAAGGGCTCCGATAATCGCCACGACTCCGTTGACCTCCACCAGTTTTTTGGCGGCATTCGTCGCCGGGATGGCCGAGGTTTCACTGTCTTCATGAAACAACTTGACGCCGAGCCCGGCGGCTTCCAGTTGTTCGGCGGCAAGCACGATGCCGTTTTGGATATTCGGTCCGAATTCCTTCAACGGCCCCGTGTGGGACAAGAGGGTACCAATCTTGACATCCGCCGCCGAGGCGTTAAAAACAAAGGGCGTCGAAAAAAGCACTGCCACGAATAAAACGAAAAACTTTTTCATAAATACCTCCTCTTTAATTGGGGTTCACATTCGGTTTCCGACTCCAATACCCTGGACCCTGAACGAATCGCACCGCTGTCGGACTATTATCATATTTTGAGATCCATTTCATGTCAAATAAAAATCGGGGGCCATGGGTCGCGGCCCTGTTTCATTCCCCGGGCGTTGTGGATTTGGAAAATTTCCCCTGCCAGGCGTCCCGGGTTTCAAGGGTTTTTCGAATCATGGCCAGGG
>CAZQUR010000149.1:0-5200 GCA_964596535.1 uncultured Desulfobacteraceae bacterium | reverse complement strand
TACGGGGATGGACCGGCAACGGTGCAATGGGCAACCACGGGGGGTTGCCCCTACGTTGTCGTTACCGGATGTTGTGCATCGTTTCAAAACCATGACCACAAAACGATATGCGGACGGTGTGAAACAATATGGTTGGCCGCCTTTTCCAGGAAAATTATGGCAACGCAATTATTATGAACATATCATCCGCAACGAAAACGAATTGAACCGCATTCGGGAATATATCGCCAACAATCCGAAAAAATGGGAATTTGACCGGGGCAATCCAGCTGTTTCCATTTTGGAAACAGCTGGCGCGCAACGGGAGGGGTTTCCGTGACCGGAAGTCAGCGAAAAGCGCTCGCTCCGTCGATGCGCTTCATCTGAGGCAGTCTTTTACTTCCGACACCCGTCCCTTTGTGGTGGCCCGGAATTTTTCCATGAACAGTCGGTCGCTCAAATAGTAGCGTTTCCGGTCTTTGCGTTTCAGGTACGCGTCGAACTGCCGGGGCCCGCCGTTGTACATGGCATAGACCAGCCCGGCCACGGCCTCTTCGGTCATCAGGTCTTTTCGTTTCAGGCGTTTTAATTTAGCCAGGGCGTACCGGTTCAGGTACTGCTCCAAAATTTCACATCCGGCCGCCGCATTATAATGGATGTTCCACATGAGCCGCTGGATCTCGTAGATCCCCCGCCAGACCCGGCGGTTGATCTGCATGAGCCCCACGGAAGAGTTGTTATAGGAGATGAGATAGGTGACCTTCCCTTTTTTCACGACAAACTGCCGGAAACAGCTCTCCTGCCAGGCCGTGGAGACCACCAGCCGCTGGTAAAAATCGTGGTAGACCCGATGCAGCGGGCTTTTTTTCAAAAGCGCCGCGGCGGCATGGTTCAAGAGGCGTTTCACCCGGCGGATGTAGGGTTCCGGATCTTCGTTGGGCGGGAGCCAATCCGCGGGGTCGGCGGCGTTGGGAATCCCCTTTCGGGTTTCGGCCCAGGCCCGGGTTCCGGTAAAAAAACCGGCAAGAAAATTCAGCCGCGGCATTGACGGGACAAAACCGGAATTTTCTTTTTCCAAAAGAGGGGCCGTGTCCTCGAAAGATTCCGTCCCTTCGGTTTCATTGTAGGAAAGAGTCGTTTCGAGCCCGAGGATTTGTCTGAGTTCCGGGTGCAGGCGAAGATCATACTCCAAAAGGATCGGTTTCTCCCGGCTGATGAGCCGCCCCAGGCGGATAAGGCCTTCCCGGCTGATTTCGATGCCGAAGGCGGGACCGATGCGATCCAGGGCCGCCAATGCGTCGGCTGCGGTGAAAAAGGCCAGGTACCCCAGCGTAAAGCGGGAGGACTCCGCCCCCAGGTGATCCCGGAACACCGGGGAAAGCCGGGTCCATGCGTCCATGAACTGCTCCCGCACGATGTCTTTTTCCACGGTCCGCGTGTTTAATTCCGTGGAGAACCGATACCGGGTGTCGAGGAGAGTCTCGAAAATGGTTTGACGATCCGCCTCCGTCAGGGGTTTTTCCGCCAGGGATAAAAGCATATGGACCAGGAAGGCATCCCAGGTTTCCCAGGATTCGATGACTTGTTCCAGTTCTTCTTCCGATACAGGAGCCGGTTCTTCTTTTCTTTCGAAATCAAAAACCCGTTCTACATCAGCCAGGATGTCGATGCGTACGGCATCGGGTGTCAGGTGCATTTTGCCGAACCGGAGGCTTTCCAGCGTGGATTCGACCCGGTCCGTGAGCCCTTCCGGCGACACGGCGGCGATGAATGATTTCAGCTCCTCCAGGGGAAGGGAAAGGTCCACGGTGATCCCGTCGATGTAATCGTAAATATGGGTTTTGATCAGATCCCAGACGATCCGGGTGACGGCCTGGGGCCGGTGATGTTGATCATATACCGCAGAATCCTTGGTGTGAAAGGTGAGCCGATCCTTTTCAGGGTCCAGCCGGGGTTCCACCAGGAGGACCACATAACCGATCCATTCCACGGGCATCAGACAGGTGTCCCGGAAGGGGGCGCCGGTCTGGATCCGCACCCGGGTTTCGCATCTCAGAAGGCCGCCTGCTTCCGAAAAGACCGGATCCGAAACCCGGATGAAATTGCAGCCGTCTCCTTCGTCCAGCACCACGGCGCTTTCGCCGGGGCCGGTGAAGGCATGATGCACCACCAGGGATTTGAGCAGAGGATAATCGACGGTCAGCGGGAGGGTGACGGTTTTGACTTGGGCCGAAAGAACCGCCGGCAGGGCCCCGAACAGGGCGAACAGCCCGAAAAAAAGAAAGAAGCGTGGTGTCCTCCGCGTCATTAGAGCCTCTGGGGAAGATAGACGTAGGCCGGAAGCCTGAGGGCGGCCTTGAGGGCGTTGAAGGGGACAAGCACGTCCGCTTTGGGCTCCCGGCGGTGAAGGGGGGAAAAATAAAGGGTTCCTTTGCTGTGGAACCGATCCAGGGCGTTTTGAACCCCGTCCAGAATCGACGGCAGGTGGCCCGGCGGGAGGTCTTTTCCCAAGACGAAATTGGCGGTGACCTCGATGCGGGGATACCGCCGGTTCACGTCGAGCATGCGCAGGAACGCCTCCCGGATCCGGGGGGCGGCCACGGGTTTTTTCAGGTGCGCGAGGGTGTGTGCATCCATGGATTCGAGGCCGAGATTGATGAACGTAAAGTACGGAAGCCGGTTGAGGGCTTCAAACAGGGATTCCCCGGCGCCGAGCATGGCATCGACGCTGCCGAAAAAAAACAGATACGCATCCTTCATGTGGGATCGCTCCAGCTCGAAGATTTCATAGGCTTTTTCGGCGGCGAAGGTCAAAAGGTTTTTTCCGGCCAAAAGGGCGTCGTGCTGTCCCAAAAAAACGGCGTTGTAATTGGGAAGGTCCGGACCCAGAAAGGCTTTCATCTGTGCCATCTGTTCCAAAACGGCGTCCCGGTTCAACGGCGTAAAGGGATGCCGGGTTTTGAAGCGGCAGAACCCGCAATGGTACAGGCACCCCCGGGCGATGACCGCCGGAATGACCGCATAATCCACGTGGCGGGTGTCCGGGGGAAAAATGGTGATCTTTTCCCCGAGAATCCGGTGAAGCCGCCCGGCCCGGCGCTTCCGCTCTGATGCATCCATCCGGGCGGCCCGGCAAAAAAAGGATTTCACGGGTTCGGGGAGGGGCCGCCGGCTCAGTGTGCCGAGCCTTTCCAGCAAAGGATCCAGGTCCTTCAACGCCTGTTTCACCGCAGGCATTGTGAACGGGTCGTGGGTGAAAAAGGGCGATTGATCGTAGCTCAAGCAAGGGAAATAATATTCCCCGGTAAGGTCGAAGACATCGTTGTAGCTTCCCACGGAATAGTAGATCCAGTCGTCTCCCGGGGTGCGCTTCAGCCATTCGGCGGGGTGGGGCCAGTCCCGGTGACGGCCCTGGAGGTATTTGACCTCGGCGTTGAGGTTGAACTGGACCCTGTAATCAGGGCTTTGGACTTCGTGGTACCGGCCGTGGCGCATGGGAACGCTGAGCTTTAAATATTCGCACGCCCCGGTACGGTCCAAAAAGAGATGCAGGTCATCGACGGTGAAGGCGGTCATGGGCGCGTTTCCCCGGATCGTCCTTTTTTCCCGGTGCTGACCGGCCGCCCGAAGCGCCCGGGTCAGTCGTCACGGGGGGGTCGGTCGTTGAGGATCGATTCCAGTTCTTCCAGGCGGCGGATGTGGTGATGGGCCGCAAGTTCCGCGTTTCTATAGGCGACGAAGACAACGCCGGCCTGCCGGGCGGCCTCGGCGTCCACGCTCGAATCCCCCACATAGACCGCCTCTTGGGGGGCGGCCTGAAAATGGCGCAGGATCTTTTGCAGCGGTTCGGGATGGGGTTTGGGATGGTCCACCTCCCGGGCGCTGATCACCAGGTCGAAGTGCGGTGTCAACCCGTGCACCTTCATGACGGCGTCCATGGTATCGGTCCGGTTGGTGGCGATGGCCGTCTTGTACCGGGGCTTGAGCCGGGTGAGAAGGGGGATCAGGCCCGGTTCCATTTCCATTTTACGGACAAAGGGAGAATAATCCATCTGCCTCCGGAAGCGTTCCGCCGCTTCGAACCGGGCCGGGTCGGGGAAGAGATAGCGTATAGATTCCGCCACGGTGTGCATGTGTACAAAGGCGAACTGTTCTTCCGTGAGATCGGGTTTCCCCATATGCCGCAATACGCTGTTGTAATAGGCGTGGTTGGCCCGGTCCGTATTGAAGAGCACGCCGTCGCAGTCAAAGGCCACCACCTTGATGATACTCATTGGACTGTTTCTTTTTTCTCGGGCAGCGGGGCGGCCAATTCGCCATAGACCCAGATTTTGATTTCCGGCCGCTGATCCATATCGGTGGGGAGCGTGATGACCTCGTGGTAATTCCCCTGGGTGTCCCGGGTATTGATGACCGTCAACAGGTATTCCTCGGCGGTTTCATTTTGAATCTTTTCCAGGGAGTAGGAGATGTTTTTCCCCTTGGCGTCGGAGACTTCCGATAGGGTGAAGGGATACTTTTTTTCGGGGATGATCCGGACAACGCCCTTGATGGGAAACCCCGTCGGCCCGCGCAAGAGGATCCGGGCCGGACTGATGGAGGCGAACTTTTCCACCCGGCCTTCTACGGTGAAGGGGATATAGGACCGCCGGGCGTCATTGGTGGAGACCACGGCCCGTTTGGAAATGCGTCTTCCGCCGTAGCCGTGGGTATTGACTTTTATCGTGATGTGTCCCTCGCCGCCGGGAGGGATCCGTCTCGAATACGAGACCGCCGCGCACCCTCAGTCGGTGCGGACATTGAAGATTTTAAGCTCCGCGTCTCCTTTGTTGAAGATTTGAAACCGGTGGCTCACCTCCCGGCCCTCCAGGACCGATTCGAAGGTGTGGGTGGGATTCGGCACCATCACCTTGGGGACCTGGGGCATCGAAGTCGCATCGGCCCCTGCCGCCGTTTTGCCCAGCAAAACCGCAACTGCCATAACCGTCAGGAAAAACTTATATTTATGCATTATAACCACTCCTTGCCAACCGCAGTATTCACCGTTCGCGAAGGGTTCGAGGATTCAAGGGGTCAAGTGTTCGAGTGGCCCCCGTTCGCGGGGCGGTTTTCACTTGATCCCTTGGCCCCTCGACCCCTTGACCCCTCATCTTTTTCATGGACATCGAGGGCTTTACTTATCAATAAAGAGAAAAACTGACAAGGTGTCTTGTTTCTTTTC
>CAZQUR010000148.1:0-5264 GCA_964596535.1 uncultured Desulfobacteraceae bacterium | reverse complement strand
GCAGGCGAAGGATGCCGCGCAACGCCGCAGATGGACTTTTTACGAAGCCATCAAGGATGATGAATCGTGGCATTGAACTGGTTTGGCAAAAAAAAAGAAGCCGAAAAGAAAGCCGCACCCGAAACCCATGGGACGGCCCCTTCTGAAGCGGTTTCGTCCTCGATATTTTTCCAGCGTCTGAAAAAAGGGCTTTCCAAGACCCGACAAGTACTCACCACGGATATCGACGAACTCTTTTCGGTAAAAAAGAGAATCGATGCATCGGATCTGGAGCACCTGGAAGAACTGCTCATCACCGCGGATATCGGGATTCACACCGCCACCACCCTCATCGAAAAAATCTCCCGCGAAGCGGACCGCCTCACGGATGCCGACGCCCTCAAAGCCCTGATTAAAACAGAATTGCTCCAGGTGCTGAGCGCCGGCCAAGCTCCTCCGCCGGCGCCGGCGGAAAAACCCCATGTGATCCTGGTGGTGGGCGTCAACGGTGTAGGGAAAACCACCACCATCGGGAAGATCGCGGCGAAACGAAAGGCAAAGGGCGAATCGGTTTTGATCGCCGCGGCGGATACCTTCCGTGCGGCGGCCATTGAGCAGTTGGAAATCTGGGCCCGGCGCGCCGGGGCGGAAATCATCAAGCACAAGGAGAATTCGGACCCGGCGGCGGTGGCCTTTGACGCCATGGAAGCGGCCTTTGCCCGGGGGGCGGATACCGTGATCATCGATACGGCGGGCCGGCTCCATACCAAGGTCAATCTCATGGAGGAGCTGAAAAAAATCCGGCGGACCGTGGCCCGGCAGCTCCCCGGAAGCCCCCATGAAACCCTCCTGGTCCTGGATGCCACCACCGGCCAAAATGCCGTTTCCCAGGCCAGGCTCTTCCACGACGCCCTGGAAATCACCGGCATCGCGCTGACCAAGCTGGACGGTACCGCCAAGGGCGGCATTGTGGTGGGGATTTGCAGCCGGCTGCAAATCCCGTTGAAGTATGTCGGTGTGGGAGAATCCATCGACGACCTGCAGGATTTCGATCCCGTCTTATTCGTGGATGCGCTCTTTTGAATCGATTATGGTCACCCCCCTCTTTGCCGAGGTCTTCAACCACTGAATTTGCGCAGGTTCACCCCTCTGGATTCAACATCCACGGGCTTTGTCCGGGACATAAAAAAATTTTTTTAACGAAATCCGAATAAATTGTATTGACATCCCGCAAAAGCTTCGTTAAGGCTCAAGGAAAATTTCGGCTGGCGTGAATATCAAACTACAAAAGGGGGGAAAGACTATGACAAAGGCAGAACTGGTGGAACAAATGGCAAAGGATGCGGGCGTTCCCAAGGTTGCGGCCGCGGCGGCTCTCGACTCGTTTGTCGCCAATGTCACAAAGGCCCTGAAGAAAAAGGCCGGAAAAGTGACGCTGGTTGGGTTTGGAACGTTTTACAAATCCAAGCGAAAAGCCCGAAAGGGAAGAAACCCGCAGACCGGAGAACCCATCAAGATCAAAGCCTCCAACGTTGTCAAGTTCAAACCCGGGAAAAAACTCAAGGACGCCGTGTAAAAAAAGCGCACAGCCACACAACGTAAAAAGCGGCCGGGTCAACGGATCCATTTTCCCCGGCCGCTTTTTTGTTTTGAAACGGCTGGGATACCGTGCACCGGCGTCCTTCCGCCCTTTGTTAGAGATCAGTACCGGATGTCAAAGGTTGCATATTTTCCCGTGTACGGCGCCCACTCGAGTTTTACGTCGTCCACCCGGGCGTGGGGCGGACCGTGGCCGCACCAGGACAAGACCGCCTCCACCCGGGGTTTATCCCCTTCAAAGACCGCTTCCACCGTGCCGTCCGGATTGTTTCTCACCCATCCGTCCACTTTATGCTGCAGCGCGGTTTTGCGGGTTTCCATCCGGAAAAAAACCCCCTGGACGCGGCCGTGGATCACCACATGGGCCCTTACTTTCTCTTCCATGAAATCCTCCTTGTCCAAAAGGGACAGCGCCCTGAAAATCCGATTCGATCGGCGTAAGATCATTAACGGTTCAAACTCAAGAAGAAGATGTATCACCGCGGCGGTCGAGCATCCGATAAAACGCCGCTTCTTCGATGATCTTCACCCCCAACTCCCGGGCTTTTTCCAGCTTGGATCCCGGCGCGTCTCCTTTTATCAGAAAATCCGTCCCGCGACTCACCGAACTGCTCACCTTCCCCCCTTGATTTTCGATCTGCGCCTTGGCCGCGCTCCGGGTCATTTCCTTCAGGGAACCGGTGAGGACCACGGTCTTCCCCTCGAAGACGCCCTTTTCCACGCCGGGGTCTTTTTCCGCCTGAATCGTCACCGCTCCCTGGTGGAGCATCCGGTGGATGGCTTCGCGATTCCGTTCATTGCCCAGAAAGGCACGGATGCTCTTGGCAATAATCGGGCCGATGCCTTCTATGGCGGCGAGTGTTTCTTCATCTGCTGCCAGGAAGGCGTCAAGGCGTTTGAAACGCCGGGCCAAAAGAAGTGCCACACTCTCCCCCACGTGGCGGATCCCCAAGGCGTAGATGAAACGCGCCAGGGAAACGGTCTTGCTTTTTTCAACGGCATTCATGAGGTTGGCGGCGGATTTTTCACCCATCCGCTCGAGGTTCAAGAAGTCTTCTTTTTTCAAAAAGAAGAGATCGGCATAAGAGCGGACGTATCCCTTGTCCACCAGTTGGGCCACCAGTTTGTCGCCCAGGCCGTCGATGTCAAACGCGCCTTTGGAGGCAAAATGTAAAATCGCGCCCTTCACCTGGGCCGGGCAGGCGGCATTGACGCACCGAAGCGCCGATTCGCCTTCCAGCCGCACCGCCGGCTCCTGGCAGACCGGGCAGGTTTTGGGCATCTCGAAGGGCGCTTCCCTTCCCGTCCTTTTGGAGACAATGGCCTTGACCACCTCGGGAATCACATCCCCGGCCCGTTGGACCCATACGGTGTCGCCGACGCGGATATCCTTTCGTTTGATCTCGTCTTCGTTGTGCAGCGTGGCCCGGCTGACGGTGACCCCGCCCACGGTGACGGGCTGCAAACGGGCCACAGGGGTCAGGGTCCCGGTGCGCCCCACCTGGATTTCGATGTCTTCCAGGATCGTCGTCTCCCGGGTGGCGGCGAACTTCCAGGCCAGGGCCCATCGGGGACTCCGGGCTTTGGCGCCCAGACGCTGCTGAAAGTCGATGCGGTCCACCTTCACCACGATTCCGTCGATCTCGTAAGGCAGATCGTGTCGCATCCGTTGGAGTTTGTCGTAAAAGGCCTGCACGGCGTCAATGGGGATGCGGGGTTGAATGTGCGGGTTGATCTTCAGCCCCCATTTTTTCAGCCGGCAGAGGATCTCCCAGTGGGATGCAAAGGATACCCCCGTCATTCTTCCCACGCCGTAAAAAAAGATATCCAGGGGACGTCCCGCCGTGATCCGGGAATCGAGCTGCCGGAGGGATCCGGCCGCCGCGTTTCGGGGATTGGCAAAGGGGGGTTGACCTTCCCCAAGGCGTTTGGCATTGAGCGCTTTAAACTTCTCGACTTCCATGAAGACTTCGCCGCGCACTTCCAGATACGGCGGCACACCCTTTTCGTGGGTCTTTTCAAGGACCAACGGGATGCTCCGGATGGTCCGGATATTTTCCGTGATCACTTCTCCCCGGATCCCGTCCCCCCGTGTCGCGCCCAGGACCAACGCCCCGTCTTCATAGACGAGTTCCACCGCGACCCCGTCCATCTTGGGTTCCACCGTGTAGCGGGCGGCGTCTTCTGTTTTCAATTCTTTTTGGATGCGTTTGTGAAATTCCTTAACGGCATCATGACTGAAGGCGTTGTCGAGACTGAGCATGGGCACCGACCGCTCCACGGTCTCGAAGGCCTCCAGGGGTGAGGCGCCCACCCGCTGGGTGGGGGAATCGGGCGTGCGCAACCCCGGATACGCCGCTTCCAGGGCGATGAGTTCCTGCATGAGGCGGTCGTACCGGGCATCGGAGACCTCGGGATCGTCCAGGACATAGTAGCGGTAATTATGCCGGCGGATCGCCTCTCTAAGGGCTTTGGCGCGGGCTTCGATTACAGGCGTTACAGGCGTTGACATACGCTGTGCACCACATCGCAGACCTGTTGTCGTGCGGATTGGAAGCGCGGGTCCTTGAATCCCGGAACCCATGTGAATGACGCAATTTCATCGGAAACCACCATCACGGCCCCCACGGCGACGCCGTGGGACCGTCCGGCGGAAAACAGCGCCGATGCTTCCATTTCCACGGCCGAAACCCCCTGTCGCTGATGGTGCGCCGTTTTCCGGGGGGTCTCCCGGAAGATGGCGTCCGTGGTCCACACCGGACCTTCTTGAAAGGCCATCCGCCGCCGCATCATTTCGCCGCGAAGCGCTTCCTGCAAGTCCGCCGAGGGCACGACCCTTTTCGATCTCCGCCTTTGATCCGCCCCCCCCTCCCGGTTTGGGTAATGCCGGGAAGTGCCTTCATCAATAACCGCTTCCGTGGGAAGGAGAATGTCCCCGATACGCACCTTTTTGGAAACGGCGCCGCACCATCCGTAAAAGAGTATTTTTTTTACGCCCATGGCCACGAGCGTTTCAAGCAGCATGACGGCGTAAGGCGCGCCCACCATGGGCCCGGCCAGGTACCATCCGGCGGATTCGGCGTTCACCCGATAAAGCCGGCTCAAAAACAAAGGGATGCCTTCCACCGGATCCGGGGTTGTTTTCTCGATGAGGCGCGAAAGATCGGTGCGGCTTCCCACCATCACGGCCCCGTGCCCTCCCGGTGGAACCGCCTTCGGCACCACGGGCCGGACGATGGGGGTGTCCATCTCCCCCTTCCCGGCGGCGTTTCTTTTTTCCTTCACGGAAGGGATCATTCGGGTTTGACCCGGCGGCTCAACTCTTCCTTGACGTCGTCGATGATCTCATAAAGCCACAGGAGGTCTTCCATGGCCAGCCGCCCCGCTTTTCTCTGGGACTGGGCTCCGTCTTTGCGTTGAAAGACCCGGGGGCCGATCTGCACCTTGGGCTGGGCCTCCGCGTACTGGTTGATGGTGACCACGAGACCGGTTTCCTCGCAGACCCATCGCTTGAGTTCCTTGTCCTTTTCGGGTTCAAATGGCATTGATGTCTCTCCGTTTCTTGTCTGTTAGATGGCTTCGTAAAAAGCCCGCCTGCGGCGTTGCGCGGCATTCTTCCGCCTACAGATTCTTTGCATGCCCAAGGGTGCTTTTGTTGATCACCAGGGCATAGCGTTTTTGAATCC
>CAZQUR010000147.1:0-5267 GCA_964596535.1 uncultured Desulfobacteraceae bacterium | reverse complement strand
TCCACCATCTCCAGGGCAACGTATCCCATCCCGATGATGACCGCCTGTTTGACGGGGGTGCGGGCGACCCAGTTTTTGATTTTCCGGCCGTCTTCGAGACGCTTCAAAACCAAAACCCCCGGAAGGTCCTTTCCCGGAAGATCCGGAATCATCGCCGATGCGCCCGTGGCGATCAGGAGCTTGTCGTAGGCCTTTTGAAAAAAGTTGCCTTCCGGATCCGTCCCGGAGACCGTTTTATCGGCCGGGTTGACGGCTTCCACGCAGTGTCCGAGCCGGAGGTCGATCCCCTGTTTTTCCCGGAACACCCGGGCGTGTCTGACCACCAAATCTTCCAGCGGCCGATGGGGATCGGCGATGTTGTACGGCATGCCGCAGGCGCTGTAGGAAACATCCCGGGTCTTTTCGAAGACCGTCACGGTAATCTCCGGGCGGTTCCGTTTCGCGCGGCTGGCCGCACTCATCCCGGCGGCGTCTCCTCCAATGATGACAAATTCCATAGGGCAATCTCCTTTGAAGGGAATCGGGCAAACGGCGAAGACATCATGACAAATTGCAGTCGAAAAGTCAAAAACAGGGCGGAACAACAGGAAAGACCTTTGGAACAACTTCAAAAAATCCCCGGCTTGATATCGGGCGTGATCCCGTGTAGATTTTTTTTATGTCGGCTTCTTTTCCGAATCGATTGAAACGCCTCCGGCGGCGGCTGCATATGGCCATGACCGTGGATCGATACACCCTTTCGGCCAAAATCACCCGCATGGAAAAGGCCTTGACCGGTCGTTTTGATCCCGAGGCGTTTGAAAAAGCGCTTCACCTGCTGGAACGCCGTCTCGAGGCGTCCGTTTACCGCAGGGCGCTTCGGAAAAACCATCCGCACGTGCTGGCGTATCCCGAAGAACTTCCCATTTCCGCCCACCGGGAAGAAATCGTCGACGCCGTGCGAAACCATCCCGTGGTGATCGTCTCCGGAGAGACCGGCTCCGGGAAGACCACCCAGATCCCCAAGTTCTGCCTGGAGGCGGGACGGGGCGTCTCCGGGATCATCGGCTGCACCCAGCCCCGGCGGATCGCCGCGGTCACGGTGGCCCACCGCATCGCCGAAGAAATGAAAGGACCCCTGGGCCGGACCGTGGGGTACAAGATCCGTTTCCAGGAACACACCGGAAAAGACCTTTTCATCAAGATCATGACCGACGGGATCCTGCTGGCCGAAACCGCCCGGGACCGGAACCTTTGGGCCTACGACACCCTCATCATCGACGAGGCCCATGAACGCAGCCTCAACATCGACTTTATCCTGGGGTATTTGCGGAATCTTTTTACCCGGCGGCGGGACCTCAAACTCATCATCACCTCGGCCACCATTGACACGGAAAAATTCTCCAAGGCCTTCAATGACGCGCCGGTGGTGGACGTCTCGGGCCGCACCTATCCCGTGGAGGTGCGCTATACACCGGGTGAAGAAGAAGATACGCCCTACACGGAAATGGCCGCGGAAGCGGCCAAACGCCTGGTGCGCCAGGGAACCCCGGGAGATGTGCTCATCTTCATGCCCACGGAACGGGATATCCGGGAGACCTGTGAAATCCTCGAAGGGATGTCCCTGAAGAAAACAACGGTGATGCCCCTGTTCGCCCGGCTCCCGGCGCGGGATCAGAAGAAGATCTTCGCCCCGACGAAGAACCGGAAGATCATCGTCGCCACCAACGTGGCGGAAACCTCCATCACCATCCCGGGGATCCGGTACGTGGTGGATACGGGGTTCGCCCGCATCTCCCGGTTTCGGCCGTCCACGCGCACCAATGCCCTCCCCGTCCTTCCCGTTTCGAAAAGCAGCGCCGATCAGCGCAAAGGCCGATGCGGGCGGGTGGAAGCCGGCGTTTGCATCCGTCTTTATTCGGAAGCCGATTATGTATCCCGACCCCTTTACACCCCTCCGGAGATCCTTCGATCAAACCTGGCGGAAGTGATATTGAAAATGATCGCCCTCGATATGGGAGAGCCGGCGGACTTTCCCTTTATCGACACCCCTGCACCCAAGTGGATCCATAACGGATTCGAGACGCTGACGGAACTCGGCGCGCTGAAAAAAGACGCCTCGGGTCGAAGGACCCTGACGGAGACCGGGCGAAAAGTGGCCCGGATGCCCCTGGATCCGCGCATCTCGCGGATGCTCCTGGAGGCCGAAAATGAACAGTGCCTTCCGGAAATGGCCGTCATCGCGGCCGCCTTGAGCATCCCGGACCCCCGGGAAACCCCCATGGGCAAGGAGGCGGCGGCACGGGAAGCCCACCGGGCATTCGCCCATCCGGACTCCGACTTTCTGACGCTGTTACGCCTGTGGCATGGCTTTCAGGAAGCGACAGGCGGCACAAAAGGCGCTTCGGGAATGCGGCGGTTCTGCCGCCGGCATTACTTGTCCTTCAGACGGATGCGGGAGTGGCAGGACATCCATTCCCAGATTTTGGACATCCTTGCGGAAACCGGGATTTTTACCAAGAAATATCCGGGCATTGCGCCCCGAGAAGCGGTTTTTTTAAAAGAAACCGACGCCTATGCCCGAATCCATCGGGCGGTTTTGAGCGGGTTCCTCTCCAACATCGCCCTGAGAAAAGACAAAAACATCTACACGGCCGCCAGGGGAAAAGAAGTGATGCTCTTTCCCGGTTCCGGTCTTTTCAACCGAGGGGGGGAATGGATCGTCGCCGCGGAGATCGTTGAAACTTCCCGGATCTTTGCCCGGACGGCGGCCAATATCGAAAAAGCCTGGCTGGAACCGGTTGGAAAAAATCAGTGCCGATACACCTACCAAAACCCCTTCTGGTCCAAGACAAAAGAAACGGTCATGGCCGAAGAACAGGTCCATCTTTACGGGTTGTGCCTCGAACCCGGCCGCCCGGTCCCTTACGGACCCGTCGATCCGGAAAAAGCCGGCGACGTCTTCATCCGGGAAGCCCTCATGGAGGCAAGGATAAAAAACCCGCCGGCCTTTCTGAAACACAACCAAAAATTGATCCGGGAAGTTGAGGCCCTGGAGCATAAACTGAGAAGACGGGATCTAAAGGCGGGGGACCCGGAAATATACGCATTTTATTCCCGCCGCCTGGAGAAGGTGGTTGATTTAAGATCCTTGAAGAAACGGATCCGGGAAAAGGGATCCGATGGGTTTTTGCGGATGGAAAGAAAAGATCTGGTCAACTACATCCCGAATCCGGATACGCTCTCCGGGTTTCCCGACACCCTTTCGTTTGCGGGAAAGGCGTTTGGTTTGCGTTATCGTTTCCATCCGGGTGAACCCGACGACGGCGTCACCCTCCATGTCCCCTATTCTCTCGCGCCGGCGATTCCAAAAGAACGGCTGGAGTGGATGGTGCCGGGATTCCTTCCGGATAAAATCGAAGCCCTAATCAAGGGGCTTCCCAAAGGATACCGGAAATCGATCCCGCCCTTCTCCTCTTTCAAAGCGGTCTTATGGCGCAGTCTTCCGCCCCCTGAAGTCCCTTTGACACGCTTTTTAAGCCGGTTCATTCAAGAACAGTTCGGCGTGAACATCCCGGAATCCCTCTGGTCGCCGAACACCCTGCCGGATCACCTGCGCATGCGCATCGTCTTTGAAACCCCCGACGGGAAAGGCATCCATTCCGGAAGAGCACCCGAGATATTTGCGTTCAATCCAAAGACGCGTCAACGGTTTTCCCCGCCCGAAGACGTCAAGGCGCTTCAATCCAAATGGGAAAAAGAGGGGATCACGGATTGGAATTTCGAGGATCTTCCGGAAACCCTTTCCGTGAAAAGCCGGGATGAACAGGAGTGGCTCTTCTTTCCGGCCCTTGAACGGAATCCCGTAAACGACGGCGCCCGGTTGCGCCTCTTTTCTTTTCTGGCCGACGCCCGGAAGGCGCATCCGGACGGTGTCAGTGCGCTTTTTGAAAAACGCTTCGCCAAATCCCTTAAAGAGCTGTATCGGGCGATGACACCTTCAAAAATACCGGCGCGTGCCGTGGCACGGTTCGGCGGCATCGAGGGAATCCGGGAAGGGATTCTCAAGCGGGTGGCATCCGATCTTTTCAGGAAATCCATCCGCACGCGGAAAGAATTTGAATCCCTGCAGGAGGCGGTTTTACCCAAAATCCATCCCATGGGCCTTGTGCTTTTCGACGCGGCGGCGGCGGTCTTTGCGGCGCTCGATGCAACGGAGACAAAGATGGATGCGCTCGCGCGTGCCCACCAGGGAAACCCGGGAATCCTGGCATTCCTCGAATCCCTCCGAAAGGACCTGGCGGCTTTGGTTCCGGATGCCTTTATTCAGATTTATGACGACGACCGTCTTTTGCACCTGCCCCGTTACATCCGCGCAACGGGGATCCGTGCCGAAAAAGGCGTCCTTGATTTACAAAAGGATCAGGCGCGATTCAAACGCGTATCGGTTTTTTTGGGGGAACTGGAACGGATGATCCAGGCCCTGACGCCTTTTGCCTCGGAGGAAAAAAGGAAGGCCGTGGAAGATTTTTACTGGCTCATCGAAGAGTTCAAAGTGTCTTTGTTCGCCCAGGAACTCAAAACCCCGTTTCCCGTTTCGGCCAAGAAGATTCAGGCCCGAATGGAAGCGATTCAGCAGATGAACTGAACCGATTATTCGGGTGCTTCTTCTTCAAAAGAGGTTTCGGTCTTGTGGACCAGCGTTTCTTTCTGCGTTTTCCCCGTCAACGCGCCGCTGCCGATCATGGTGATCATATAAAAGAGTACGCCCGCCGTTAGGAGAATCGCAAAAACCTTAAACACGGATCTTCTTCGGAAGATCACCAGGAAGGCAAACACGGCAAGAAAAGATACCGTTGCCAGGGGGTAATGTTGAAAGAGGGTCATTACGGGGTGCCATATTTTTTCAAGAAGGTCCATCACCGTTCTCCACGTATGGCGGATGGTGTGGGGCCCCCGCCCTGAAGGGCGGGGCCCCCGGGTAAGGAAAATACCCATTTTAAGATGGCTTCCCTCGACCCCGCCTTAAATAGCGGGACTTGGGGGAAGCATTCCGGTCAAAGCGGGATTCCGATAACGATTAAAGCAAAATGCATGCCAACCATTAAACGAGGATATCTCAGTGTTATTAATGGGTTGTGCAAGGAAAAATTTCAAGGGTATGAGAACCGGAGTGAAATTGCACAAACAGGGGAGGCAATCGCCGCCTTTTTTGTGCAGTCCGACGACAGGGCGTCATATTGACAAGATCGTAAAAATCGAAATTGGGATGGCAAAGTAAAAAGTTC
>CAZQUR010000146.1:0-5271 GCA_964596535.1 uncultured Desulfobacteraceae bacterium | reverse complement strand
AGATATCTTCTTCAGATACCAAGAACAATATTTTTGTATAATATCAATGATCTATATAGACGTGCGTTGATGATGTCAACAGAAAAACAACCCGACTGCTGGATCAGGTTCGCAATTACATGGGATTGCATCATTACTCGATCCATGCGGAGCGCACCTGTTGCGATTGGATCAAGCGGTACGTTTTTTTCCGTTACGGTACGCTCCGGGTGGAAAACCATCGCAACGGTTAAACACGGAAGATGTGAAGGGGGAAAAGCGGGTTTTTACGCGTTCATCAGTGTTTGAAGCTGCGCTGTCCGGTGAAGACCATGGTCACCCCGGCCTCGTTGCAGGCCTCGATGGACTGGTAGTCGTTTTCGGATCCCCCCGGCTGGATCACGCAGGAGATCCCTTCCCGGATCCCCACGTCCACGCCGTCCCGGAAGGGGAAAAAGGCGTCGCTGACCATGGCCGCGCCGATGAGGCCCCCTTTTTCTTCGGCCACCCGGGCGTCGATCTCGGCTTTCCTGTCGGCATCCTTGAGGTCGTTGTAAGGGATTTGATAGGTTTCAAAGGCGTACCGGTCGGCCAGCTTCCGGTAGGCCTTGTCCCGGGCGATCTCCGCCACCCCCACCCGGTCCTGCTCTCCGGTGCCGATGCCCACCGTGGCCTGATCCTTCACGTAAAGGACCGAATTGGACGTCACCCCGGCCTCCACCAGCCACCCGAAGAGCATGTCGTCGATTTCCCGGGGGGTGGGCTCCCGCTGGATGCGGTAGGTTTTTCCCTTGTACTCGCAGGCGGCCAGGACCAGGTCTTCTTTTTTCCGGGTTTTGGGGACGTACGACCACTGGGCGATGATCCCGCCGTCGATCAAGGACTTGAATTCCACGGTCCGGGCCTCGGCAAAGTCGGCCAGGGCCGCCATGTTGGGAATCCGGATCACCCGTAAGTTCTTTTTTTTCGCGAAAAGATCCAGAACCCCCGGCTCAAAATCCGGGGCCGCCACCACCTCCGCGTACTGGGCGAGAACCGCTTCGGCGGTGGCCCGGTCCACGGACCGGTTGAGGGCGATGCACCCCCCGAAGGCGGCCACCCGGTCCGCCCGGTTCGCCCTGATATAGGCTTCTTCCAGGGTGTCGGCCCGGGCCGCGCCGCACGGGTTGTTGTGCTTGACGATGACGGCGGTGGGACGGTCCATGAGATACCGCAGGATGTTCAGCGCGTTGTCCGCATCCGTGATGTTCGTCTTTCCGGGATGCTTGCCGGACTGCAGAAGCGCCGGGTCGGAGGCGAGATACCGTCCGGCCTGAAGGGTCCGGGCGTCCCCCAGGACCAGGTTCCCGTTGATCAGCTTGTAAAGGGCGGCCTCCTGTCCCGGATTTTCCCCGTACCGCAATCCCTTCTTCTCGCCCTCGATGGTCCACCCCACTTTTTCGTAAATGAGCTTTTGGGTCTTTTGCGCGTCAATGAAATGAATCTCCATCTTCTCGGGAAAATGATCCCCTAAAATGGTCCTGTACATCTTTTTCAAGTCTTCCGGCATGGATGTCTCCTTCTCTTGCGGCCGCATCGGAAGCGGCGGGTCACGGGATCAGGACGGTGGATCCCGTTGTCTTTCGGGTTTCCAGGGCCTCTTGGGCCCGGGCGGCTTCTTCCAGCGGATAGGTTTGCCCGATATCGATTTTCACGGCCCCGTTTTGCACCACGGTAAAAAGATCTTTGGCATGGACAATAAGGTCTTCGCGTTTTTGGGTGTAGGTCATGAGGGTGGGGCGGGTCAGAAAAAGCGACCCTTTGGCGGCCAGGACACTGATGTCCACGGGACCGACGGCCCCGGAGGCCTGGCCGAAGGAGACCAGGGTACCCAGGGGACGAAGGCAATCGAGGGATTTGAAGAAGGTGGCCGCGCCCACGCCGTCATAGACCGCGTCCACACCCTTTCCGCCGGTGATCTCTTTGACGCGCGCCACGAAATCTTCTTGAGTATAAAGGATGGGATGATCACACCCGCAGGCCCGGGCGCGCTCGGCCTTTTCCTTGGAGCCCACGGTGCCGATGACGACGGCCCCCAGGTGCTTGGCCCACTGGCAGACGATCTGTCCCACGCCGCCGGCGGCGGCATGCATGAGGATGCGGTCGCCGGCTTTCACCGGGAAGCATCCTTTCAGCAGGTACCGGGCCGTCATCCCCCGGAGCATCATTCCGGCGGCCTGCCGGGTGGAAATCGCGTCCGGGAGGGGGACCAATCGATGGGCGGGGATCCGCCGGACGTCCGCGTAGGCGCCCACCGGCAGCCCCGCGTAGGCCACCCGGTCTCCGGGTGCCACGTCTTGAACCCCTTCCCCCACTTCTTCCACGACGCCGGCCCCTTCCATGCCGAGGACCGCGGGGAGTTCCGGAAGGGGGTAAAGGCCGGTGCGGTGGTAGATGTCGATGAAATTCACCCCCACCGCGTCATGGCGGACCCGTGCCTCACCGGCTCGGGGCGGCCCCGGGTCGAATGCTTCCACGCGCAGGACCTCCGGTCCGCCGGTTTCATGGATGAACACCGCTTTGGACATGGAAAGCCTCCTTGGTTTCGAATTTTTATTCCGCGCGGTCCTGTTGCCTTCGCCGGACCCCTTTATCCGCCGTAAAGGACGGCGAGGATGGTGGCCCTTTCCTTTTTCGCGCCGATAAAATGGGGCGTGGTGGAAAGATAATAGGCGCTGTCCCCGGGATTCAGCTCAAAGGCGTCTCCGGCGATCTTCAGGAGCACCGTGCCGTCCAGGACATGGATGAATTCCTCGCCTTCGTGTACGGAGGTTTCTTCTTCCGGGTTTTCCTCGAGCTCCACGATGAGGGCCTCCATGTGGCGCCCTTTCACCTCCGGCGCCAGGCTCTTATAGGTGTAGACCTTCTTTTTCCCTTTCTGGGAGGTGGAGCGGGAAACGATCTTCTGCTCGTCCTTTCGGGTAATGGAATACAGGCGGCTTCCCACCCCCGACACAAGCCTTCCGAATGCGCTGTCCAGGGCCTTGGACAGCTTGATCAGCGTCCCGAGTTGGGGCTGGAGCTGGTCCGACTCGATCTGGGCCAAAAACGCCGTATCGTAGCCGGTGATCCGGGAGAGGTCTTCCAGAGAAAGCCCCTTTTCCTGCCGCAGGGTCCGGATCCGGCTTCCGATTTCCTCCACTTCCCTGGGGGTGTCTCCGGCGATCTCGCCGGTGAGGTCCTTGAAAAAATCCGTATGGCTTTGGGCGTTGGTGTCTTTTTTTTCCATCCTATTCTCCTTGGGTTCCCTTTACGAAGGCGGAACCGGTCTCCGGGAAAACGTGCAATCCTCGGGTTACATGCACCGGGCGCCGATATGCCGGGCGATGACGATCCGCTGCACCTCGGAGGTCCCTTCGCCGATCTCCAAAAGCTTTTGGTCCCGGTAAAACCGTTCCACGTCGTATTCCTTCATGAGGCCGTACCCGCCGTGGAGCTGTACCGCATGGTTGGCGCACCGGTACATGACCTCGGAACAGTAGAGCTTGGCCATGGCGGCTTCCTTGGCATGGGGAAGCTGGTTGTCGCACAGCCAACACGCCTTGTACAACAACAGCCGCGCACATTCGATCTCCATGGCCATGTCGGCCAGTTTGAAGGCGTTGATCTGGAAATTGGCGATGGGCCGGTCGAACTGCTCCCGCTCGTTGGCGTATTTCAGGGCCAGATCGAAGCATCCCTGGGCGCCCCCGAGTCCCATGGCGGCGATGGAAAGCCGCCCGTCGTCCAGGGTTTTCATCATCTGGTGAAACCCTTCCCCCACGGGCCCCAGGGTGTTTTCCAGGGGTACCCGGCAGTCCGAAAAGTACAGCGCACTCGTGTTGGACGCTCGCCACATCATCTTTCCGTGCATGGGTTTCGCGGTGAATCCCGGGGTCCCCGTTTCCACGATAATGCAGGTCAACTCGGGTTTTCCGTCCGGCCGGGTACCGGTCCGGCAAAGGACGGTGACGCCCGCCGTAATGTCCGTGGAGGCGTTGGTGATGAAGATCTTGCTCCCGTTGATCACCCATTCGCCGCCGTCTTTTACGGCGGTGGTCCGGGTGGCCATGGCATCCGACCCGGCGTTGGGCTCGGTCAACCCGAAACCCCAAAGGGTCTCGCCGCTGCACAGCTTGGGAAGGTACTTTTGTTTCTGGGCTTCGTTTCCGAAATAATACAGGGGGCTGATCCCCAAAGAGTTTTCCGCCGCCACGGTGGCGGCGTGGGATCCGTCCACGCGGGCGATCTCTTCCACGGCGATGATATAGGAAATGTAATCCATTCCCTGGCCGCCGTATTTTTCAGAGACGACGATGCCGAACAGGCCGAGCTCGGCCATCTTGGCCATGGTCTCGTAGGAAAAGGTTTCTTTTTCGTCGAGCTCCCCGGCCACGGGCCGGATCTCCTTTTCGGCGAAACTGCGCACCGACTCCCTCAAGATCTCCTGTTCAGTGGAAAGCGTAAATTCCATAACCGTTCCTTAGCTGGGTTTCCGTTTCATCCTTCAATGAGTTGACGCCGCCCAAGATCCTGCCGGCATTTTCCGGGAATCGCCGTTTTTTTAAAATAATGGATATGATATCATGCAATAATGATGAACGCGTAAAGGCTCGAAATCCCCCTCCCCTGAATCCCCTCCCGCCGGGGTAGGGGGAAAACGGGTTTTTACGAAGCCATCGTGATTTAATCTCTATAAAAAAGAGGTGCCGGGTTGTCAAATCAAAACCCGGAAGGCGCAAGGGGAACCATGATGAAGATTTGTCCCCATCAGACAGGAACCGAAAAACGGACCCATCCGCTCCATTTGTTCCGCGCACCGATCCCTCCCCATGGGGCCGGCGGGACCCAAAAAGACCCTGAAAGCGTTTTGGAGGAAGAAGCGGATTCCGACGACGGGGATCCTCTCTGCTGCCGGGCCTGCGGCCGGATCATCACCCGCACCGCCCACCGGACCGAAGTGGACGGCGCGCACCAGCACACCTTTGCCAACCCCCACGGCATCGTTTTTCAGATCGGCTGTTTCAAAGACGCCGCGGGATGTGCCCTTGCGGGCCCGACCACCGACGATTTCACCTGGTTCAAGGGATTTGCCTGGCGTGTGGCCGTCTGCGGGTCCTGCCTGGCCCATATGGGATGGATGTACGGGTCATCGTCAGGCGCGTCTTTTTTCGGGCTGATTCTGGACCGGCTGGCGGCGTGCCGGTGATGCTTTTTTGATGGCTTCGTAAAAAGTCCATCTGCGGCGTTGCGCGGCATTCTTCGCCTGCCTGT
>CAZQUR010000145.1:0-5305 GCA_964596535.1 uncultured Desulfobacteraceae bacterium | reverse complement strand
GAAGGGGAAAAATGATGGCGAACGCTTCTCAAGGGAGAGGGGTGGCGGATTACCCTCAAGGGAGAAAATAAAAAAAGGAGGATTTCCCTCAAGAGAGGAGGGAAAAAATCTAGAGGAGCTGATTGCAAAAGCGTGCCCCTTTTCCGAGTTCTTCTTCGATACGGATGAGCTGGTTGTACTTGGCCGTCCGGTCGCTCCGGGACATGGATCCGGTCTTGATCTGCCCGCCGTTGACTCCCACCGCCAGGTCCGCGATGAAGGCATCCTCGGTTTCGCCGCTGCGATGGGAAATGACCGTGGTGTACCCGGCGTCCTTGGCCATGTCGATGGTCTCGAGGGTTTCGGTGACGGTTCCGATCTGGTTGAGCTTGACAAGGATCGCGTTGGCGATCCCTTTTTCGATCCCTTTCTGGAAAATGGCGGGGTTGGTGACAAAGATATCGTCTCCCACGATCTGGATGAACCCTTCCAGGCGTTCCGTCATGGCGGCCCATCCCTTCCAGTCCCCTTCCGCAAGCCCGTCTTCTATGGATAGCACCGGATACTTTTCAATCAGGGATTCGTAATAACCGATCATCTGTTCCGAAGTGAAGGTTTGGCCTTCGGATTTGAGGTGGTATCTGCCGTTTCGGTAAAATTCACTGGCGGCGGCATCCAGCGCGATCCCCACGTCGGCGCCCGGCCGGTATCCCGCGGATTCGACGGCCTCGAGGATAACCCGGATCGCGTCTTCGTTCGATTCCAGATCGGGCGCGAATCCGCCTTCGTCCCCCACCGCGGTGTTGAGGCCCCGGCTTTTGAGGAGGGCTTTGAGCTTGTGAAAGATTTCGGATCCCATCCGGATCGCCTCGGTGACGGAGGACGCCCCCACCGGCACGATCATGAACTCCTGGATATCCAGGGTGTTGGCGGCGTGGGCGCCGCCGTTGACGATGTTCATCATGGGCATGGGGAGATGCCGTGCGGCCGCCCCGCCGAGATACCGGTACAACGGCAGGCCGAAGGACGCCGCCGCGGCCCGGGCCGCCGCCATGGAGACGCCGAGGAGCGCGTTGGCGCCCAGCTTTTTCTTGTTGGCCGTCCCGTCCAGCTCGATCATCCGCAGGTCCAGGGAGATCTGATCGGCGGCGTCCATGCCGCAAAGGGCCGGCGCAAGGATCTTCCGGACGTTTTCCACGGCCCGGGTCACTCCTTTTCCGTGATAGGCCTTGGCCCGTTTATCCCGAAGCTCCAGGGCCTCCCGCTTTCCAGTGGACGCCCCGGACGGCACCGCCGCCCGGCCCAGGGCGCCGCACGCCGTGGTCACGTCCACCTCCACGGTGGGATTTCCCCGCGAATCCAGGATCTGTCTCGCCTTGATTTCAACGATCTCGGTCATTTTCCCCTCCTTTGCGCCCCTTGTGGATGGCCGCCTGCCTGTCGCGTTTGCGACGCAGACAGGGGCAACCGGCTTGACAAAAATCGGTGAGATGCTACTCTCATTGAAAAATGATGTCAACCGCCCGGGACCCTGAAATATGCGGCGCTGCGGGCGATTCACGCGATTTTTACATTTCAGCGGAAACGCTTGTTGACAAGATCGTAAAAGTCAAAATTGGGATGGCAAAGTAAAAAGCGCCAGATGCAAGGCGCGCAAATTCTGAGGAATGAGGCGTACTTACAGGTACGCCGCAATGACCTGTCTGCGTGCAACGCACAGGCAGGCGAAGAATGCCGCGCAACGCCGCAGGTGGCCTTTTTACGAAGCCATCATTTTTGAAAGTGAAGAACAAGGACTTATACACCGAAGCGCACCTGGTCGTGGCCGCCGTACGGATTTTGGAGCACCGGGAGGACGCCCCCCCGGGCATCGAGGCCGTGGGCGAACTGTTGTCCTTTTCCGCGGAACACGTCAACCTCATCTGCAAGAAGCTGGCCCGGATGGACATCCTCAAGGTCGCCCAGGGGCCCTTCGGCACCCGGTTGTTCATCCAGGATCATCGACTCCTGGAAAGCATCCCGAAAGGGGAGACGGAAGATGTCTTGAAGGGCGCCCTGGAGGCGTTTCAGGCCTCCCGCAAAAACGTGGACGCCCGGATCGAGTCCTTCAAAGCGCAACAGACCCAAAAACAAAAGGACCTGTTCGACAAACTCGACCAAAAGCTGAAAGACGATCTGAAAAAGGATCGTTAGCGGTTTCGATCCGCCAGGGCGGCATGGGCCGCGGCCAGCCGGGCGATGGGAACCCGGAAGGGCGAACACGACACATAGGTCAATCCCAGTTCATGGCAGAGGCGGATGGACTTGGGATCCCCGCCGTGTTCCCCGCAGATGCCGCACTCCAGGTCCGGCACTTTTGACCGCCCTTTTTCCACCGCGATGCGCATCAACTCCCCGACCCCCTCCCGATCGATGACGGCGAAGGGATTCTCCTCGAGAATCCCCTTTTCCAGATAGTCGATGAGGAACCCCGCTTCGGCGTCGTCCCGGGATATCCCGAAGGTGGTCTGGGTCAGATCGTTGGTCCCGAAGGAAAAGAACTGGGCATAATCGGCGATCCGGTCCGCGGTGAGGGCCGCCCGGGGGATCTCGATCATGGTGCCGAACTTGTAATCGATTTGCATGTCTTGGGTTTCCATCACCCGCCTGGCTTCCGTTTCCAGGACCCGGCGCTGTTCGGCCAATTCATTGACGTGGCTGGTCAGGGGAATCATGATCTCCGGGTGCACGGAAACTCCTTCCCGGGCCACCTGGCAGGCCGCCTCGAAGACGGCGCGCACCTGCATGACGGTCAGATCCGGAATCATGATCCCCAGCCGGACTCCCCGGAGGCCGAGCATGGGATTGGCCTCCCCGAGACTCTCCACTCGTTCCAGCATGTTCTCCTTGACCCGGATCTTCTGGAGCAGGTCATCGATCTGTTCGAGATTTTCGGCGTTTCTCAGCCGGATTTTCAGGTCCGTCAGCTCACGTAGCAGGGCGTCGTGGTTGGGAAGAAATTCGTGCAGGGGAGGATCCAGCAGCCGGATAATGACGGGAAGACCGTCCATGGCTTTGAACAGGCCGGCGAAGTCTTCCGTCTGAAAGGGGAGCAGGGCGTCGAGGGCCTCCTTTTGATCGAGGCGGCGGTTGGACATGATCATCTTCTGGATCAACGGCAGTCGCTCGGTTTCGAAAAACATGTGCTCGGTGCGGCAAAGGCCGATCCCCTCGGCGCCGTATTCCCGGGCGCGTTGGGCATCCCGGGGATAATCTGCGTTGGCCCAGACCCCCAGGCGGCGGAAATCGTCGGCCCAGGACAAAAGCCTGATCAGCCAGGGGTCCTTGATATCCGGAACGGTGGCCGGGATCTTTCCCGGGTAGACGTGGCCGTGGGTCCCGTCGATGGAGATCCAGTCTCCTTCCTGGATCACGGTTTCGCCCACGCTCATCCGGCGTTTGGCGATTTCGATGTTCAGGGCCGCCACCCCCACCACCGCGGGTTTTCCGAACTGCCGGGCCACCAGGGCCGCGTGGCTCGTTCTCCCTCCCCGGCTGGTGAGGATCCCCTTGGCCGCCAGCATCCCGTGGACATCGTCGGGTTTGGTCTCGGGCCGGACCATGATGACGTCTTTGCCGTCCTTTTTGGCCCATGCCTCGGCCAGATCCGCATCGAAGACCACCATTCCGGAGGCGGCCCCCGGGGAAACATTGAGGCCGCCGGCCAGAAGCTTTCCCTCGTTTTTCGCCGTCCGGATGGCGCCCGGTTCGAACTGGGGGTGGAGGAAAAAATCGACCTGTTCGGGAGTCACCCGAAGGACCGCCTCCTCCTTGCTGATGAGCCCCTCCTCCACCATATCCACCGCGATCCGCACGGCGGCCTGGGCGGTCCGCTTCCCGTCCCGGGTCTGGAGCATCCAGAGTTTTCCCTTTTCGATGGTAAACTCCACGTCCTGCATATCCCGGTAATGCCGCTCCAGGTGCTGGGCGATCTCCTCGAACTCGACGTAAATATCGGGCATCTCGGCTTGCAGTTCCTTTAAGTCTTTGGTGATCCGGATCCCGGCCACCACGTCTTCGCCCTGGGCATTGATCAGGTAATCCCCTTCGATCTGCTTTTCCCCGGTAGAGCCGTTCCGGGTCATGGCCACACCGGTGGCGCTGTCTTCCCCCATGTTCCCGAAGACCATGGTGACAATACTCACCGCCGTGCCGAGATCGTGGGGGATGCCTGCGGCGTTCCGGTAGTCCACGGCGCGTTTGCCGTTCCAGCTTTTAAAGACCGCCTCTGTGGCCAGCTTCAACTGCACGTAAGGTTCCATGGGAAAATCGTGGTGTGTATGATGCCGGTACACATCCTTGAAATCCCGGGTTACGGCCTGCCATTCCTCTGCTTTGAGTTTGGCGTCGGTGTCCACCTTGGCCTTTTTGCGGGCCCGGGTGAGGACTTCTTCAAAGACCTCGTCGGGGACGCCCATGACCACGCTCCCGAACATCTGGATCAGCCGCCGGTAGGCGTCGTAAACAAAGCGGGCATCCCCCGTGAGGGCCACCATCCCCTTGGCGGTCTCGTCGTTGAGACCGATGTTGAGGACCGTGTCCATCATGCCGGGCATGGAAAACCTGGCCCCGGAGCGGCAGGAGACCAAAAGGGGTTTTTCCGGATCGCCGAAGGTTTTCCCCACCTTTTCTTCGATCTTGACAAGGGCTTCGAGTTCCTGGTCCCACAGCCCCTGGGGGAGCGTCCCGCCGCCGGCAAGGTATGCGTTGCACGCCTCCGTGGTCACCGTGAATCCGGGGGGAACGGGAATCCCCAGCTTCACCATCTCCGCAAGGTTGGCGCCTTTCCCGCCCAGAAGCCCCTTTACGCCATCCCAGGAATTGCCCACGTAATCCAGCACTTCATCCAGCTCATCGAACAGATAAACCCATTTTTTTGTCATGGCGGCAATATCTCCTTTACACAGCAAAAATTTGGTTCATGATTACCACAACCTGCCTTGAAAATTCAATTACATTTTGAAGTGCGTTCTCTTTCACCCGGTGTCCTTTTCATCTCTTTGGATTTTCTGACCGGAACGCTTACCGGGGGGGGGCGGCGTTTCAGGGTTTGGAGGCCACAACCGGGTACAAAGGATCCGCCTTCGATTCGCGTCGGATTCCAAGTCAAATATTGACAAAGCCTTTAGAGTCGATTAATTTATCTGCCATCATCTCTTTTCCTTTCCTCTTGAAAAAAGGAGGTCCACCATGCGCCGCTCCCTTTTTATTCCGGCAATTATGGTGCTGGCACTGACGTTCGGCTGTGCCGCACCCCTGATCAAAGACGGCAAGAAAAACGACGCCG
>CAZQUR010000144.1:0-5313 GCA_964596535.1 uncultured Desulfobacteraceae bacterium | reverse complement strand
TTTTGGCACGCCAAATGCAAGTCTTATGATAAGACGCATGGCTGGAGAATCAACGACCGGCGGCGGAAAGACCACATCTGTTTTTTTATTTAACGTATATCGCCTGATCGGGTTTTGATAATGAATGATTCACAACACGTTGACACAATAAACAAGACCCTCATGGAACGGGTCGCCGGAGGGGACGCCGATGCTTTTGCGCTGTTGGTCAAACGGTATCAGAAACCGATCCTGAATTTTATCTATCGTTTCATGGGTGATCCGGTTGAGGCCGAGGATCTGACCCAGGAGGTGTTTCTTCGCGTCTGGAAATCGGCGGGAACCTATCGACCCGACGCCAAATTCACCACCTGGCTGTATCGAATCGCCGCCAACCTTTGCATCAACAAACAGCGATCCATTCGAATCCGCCGCTGGTTTTCGCCGTCCGCGTCCGGAGGAAATCCGCAGGAATCGAATGAGACGTTGCCCGCCGATGGGAAAATCACAAAGACGACGCCGGAAGACGACCTCATTCAGTCCGAGGTCATGCAACAGGTTCGAAATGCACTCGATACCCTCCCCGCCGATCAGCGGCTGGCCGTTGTCCTGAAAATCTATGATGGGCTGTCCTACCATGAAATTTCCCAGGTCCTGGGCCGCTCGGTCCCTGCCGTAGAGTCCCTGCTCATCCGGGCCAAAAGACATCTTCGTAAAAATTTGAGCCGGAAAAAATAATAGCGCAGGTTTTTGGCGCTTCGGTGGTTTAAACGTATTGAAAGGATTTTTTATGAGCGCGTGCCGCCGTATCCAAAAAAAATTATCCGCCTATCAGGATGGTGAAGTCGGGAGCGTTCAAAAAGCTGCCGTCGAAAACCATCTTCGCACCTGTAAAGCGTGCCAAAAGCACTATGCAGCCCTCCGGCATACTTATCAATTGCTCAAGAGCGTGCCGGACATGGAAGCCGATGACGGCCTCACATTTAGGATCCTGGACCGGGTCATGCAACCGCGGGAGACGCTTTGGATTCGGATCAAAGACAATTTCCACCGGGTGTTGCCGGCGCCTGCCGCCATGGCCGTCCTGGTTGTTGCCGGTATATTCTTTGGCGCACTGGCAGGCGGCTTTTGGATACAACCGCAGTATCTTTCCACTCGGGCACCGTCTGCTTTTTCCTCGGAACCGGGGCCCACCCTCGCGTCGCTGAAGGCGTTTGACGCCGCTCCTTCCGGATCTTTTTCCGAAGGCTACCTGCAATTGATCACCTACGGCCCGGAGACGCGTTATGAAAAATAGACGGTTTTTCATGATTCTGATTTTTTCCCTGGCCATGAACGCGGCGTTTGTGTCCGTAGCCGGATACGGCTATTATCACAACCGCAGCCGGCTCCATCCAGGGTCGGACCATCCTTCTCAAAACCATGGTCACTTTTATGAAGCACTCGGACTCACCCCCGCCCAATTGACAAAAATAGGCCCCATGGCGGCGACGTTTCATGAACAGCTGAACCGCCTGCATGCCGATATGGCCGTCAAAAAGGTCGCCTTGATCACTCTTTTGCGGGATGAAAGGACGTCCCGGAACCGGATCGAGACCTTACGCCGGGAAATGGCAGCCATTCAGGACGGGATCCAAAAAACCGTGATTGCGCATATCCTCCAGATCAAGACGATCCTGAACGCCCGCCAGCGGGAGCGTTTCTTCGACCTGCTGCACAAAAGCATGATACGGGAACGCAATCTCTTCGATTTCGCAGGAGAAGGATAATGGATTTTCGCTATGTAATCCAGGAGCTGTGGTTCCGCAAACGAAGAACGCTGACGGCAACAATCGGTCTGGCCGTTGGCGTGACCGTCCTGATCACCATCAACGCCCTTTCCTCGGCATACACCGAAGCGGCCCGTAGACCCCTGGAAGAAATCGGCGCGGACATCACAGTCCAGCGGGCCGGCGATGTCCCCGAGGACCTCACCGGACCGGTCTTTGCGTGTTCGGCGGTTACCATCCGGAAAAATGAAGCGGAACAGATACGCGCGCTACCCGGGGTTCAAGGGTTCGCGCAGGCGCTTTTACTTTGGGTCTTTGACGCCGACCGTTTCAGCATCGTCCTGGGGTTCGACCCATCGAATCCCAACGGTCCCGGTCTATTGCGCACGCAGATCACGGACGGAAAATTTCTGGAAAATGACAAGCGGCAGGCCCTTGTTGAAGCGTCTTTTTCGGAAAACTTCAATATCAAAACCGGCGACACGGTCACCGTGGCCGGCGAAAAGTATCCTGTCGCCGGCATCGTGGATGCGTCCCGGGCGTCCAAAATCGCCGTCGCCCACATATATCTCACGCTGCAGGAAGCCCGGAAAATGGCGGCGGCATCCAAACAGGTGCAAGCGGTTTCGCCGTTTGAACCGGAAGATGCCAACATCCTGTTCATCAAGGCCGCACCCGGACGAATCGAGCCCCTGACCCGGTCCATCAAGACCCTCATGGGAGACAAGGTCAGTGTGGCGACACCCGAGTCATTCCTGAAAGGCCTGGGGGACCTCTTCGCCTTGTCCGATCGATTTACACAGGTCAGTTCGCTGATAGCGCTCATCGTGACCTTTTTCATCGTCTTGAAGACCATGGCGGCCAACGTGACCGAGCGCACCGGCGAAATCGGCATCCTCAAAGCAGTGGGGTGGTCCAACGGTCACGTGGCCCGCCAACTGATGGGAGAATCGATCCTGCAATGTTTAATCGGCGGCATCCTGGGACTGATCCTTGCGATTTTCGCTGCATCGATCCTGGGGCTCATGGAGGTCAGTATTCCCATTCCCTGGGAAATGCGCCCCACCCCCCATTTTCTTCCGGGAGGCGGGGAACCGGTTTTCAAAACCCTTCGGTTGCCGGTACGCATATCATGGTCCACGGCGGTATCGGCCATCCTGTTATCTACGTTGATCGGTGCGGTCACCGGCGGCTTTTTGAGCCGTCGCATCGCCCGCATCAAACCCTCGGAGGTCTTGCGGTATGAATAACCACACGATCATTTCAGCCACCGGTTTGAACAAGGAGTTCGGCCCGCTCCACGTAGTCAAAAATGTGAACCTGGAAGTAAAAAAAGGAGAGTTTGTCTGTATTGTCGGAAAATCCGGCAGCGGGAAGACGACCCTTTTGTCCCTGCTTTCCGGCTTGGAACGCCCTTCATCGGGCCGGATCATGCTCAACGGCCGGGATGTCACGGATGCGTCCGAAGAAGCATTGGCGCTGTTTCGCCGCGAAACGGTGGGATTTATTTTCCAGTCCTTTCATCTGATCCCCACCCTATCCGCCTGGGAGAACGTCGCCCTGCCCCTTTTCCCCGCGAAAATACCCGCCGGCAAACGCAGGCAACGGGCGCTGGAACTGCTTGGAAAGATGGAGATGGTCCATCGTGCCGAACACCGCCCTGCAATGCTGTCGGGCGGCGAAAAACAGCGGGTCGCCATCGGCCGGGCCCTGATCAACAATCCCGAAATCATCTTCGCCGATGAACCCACGGGCAACCTGGACTCGGCCACCGGTGAGGCGATCATGGCGACCTTGAGGTCCCTGCACAGGGAGAACGGATTATCCCTGGTGATGGTCACCCACGATATGGATCTGGCCGAATCCGCGAATCGGATTGTCCGCATGCAGGATGGGGAGGTTGTATCATGAAGAAACCTTTTCTTGTTTTTGTTATCGCCGCTGTAGTGTTAACGGTTCCGGCGGCCGCCTTCACAAAAAATCCGGTGCCGATCGATGTCCTTTACATGAATCACGGCCCCATGCAACCGACGCTGCGGGAGCTTCGCGGGCTTTTTTCGGGATACGGCGATAAAATCGTCGTCTCCTGGTACGATTTTGAAAGCGATGCGGGGAATCGATTCAAGGCCGAGAGAGGAATCCGCCGTCACGTCCCCCTGATCATTTGGGTGGACGGCCGATCCGAGATTGTCCTAAACGGCCGCACCTTGATATTCGAAGGATTTCCCACCGGTTCCGGTCCGTCCTTCTTCCAGGGAAAATGGAAGTTGGACGATCTGGCCGCCATACTGGATCAAGAAACCGGAAAAGATTGAAACGGTCATGTACTATCCATATGTTTTCAATGAACTCCGGCACCGCTCCGGCAGAACCCTGGTCAACGTCTTCGGCATTGCCATCGGGATTGCCCTGTTCATATCCATCAGCGCGGTATCGACGGCTTATAAACATGCGGCCGATCAGCCGTTCAAGGATATCGGGGCCGATTTGATCGTTCAGCGCGCGGAAAAGCATCATGCCCGGCCGGAGGCGCCCGCCGAATCCATGCGCGGCATACGGCTTCCGTTTTCCAACCAGCTTTTCCGACGGCAGGATATGGATGTCTTGGGGCAAATCGACGGCATCGCCGCCCGCGCACACGCCCTGTTGTTATGGGAATTTGCAGACAAGGGTTTCAGAACGATTATGGGTGTCGATGCCGGAGAACCGACCCTGGGAGCCGTGAAGGCGCGGGAATGGATCAAGACGGGGCGGTTTCCCGAAAAGCCGGATGAAATTGCAATGGAAAAGCACTTTGCGAAGTTTCAGAAAACGGCGCCGGGAAACACTTTCCGGGTCGGCGGAAAGCCTTTTACGGTGGTCGGGTTGATTGAAATCAAGGAGGGCAGCCAAGTCGCCGCCGCCAATATTTATATGCCCATAGACGGTGCCCGGATGCTGCTGGAAAAAAATTCCGAAGCAGTGAATGTGATTTATCTGAGATTGAAAAATCCTTCCCTGCAGAACACGGTCAAATCGCGCCTTGCCGAACAGATCCACGGAGCGTCCATCAGCAGCACCGATACGTTTCTGGAAATCATGGGCGGTGTTTCGACGGTTTCAGGAAAATTTGCCCGGCTCGCCTCCATCATCAGCCTGTTGGGGGCCATCCTGCTGATCATGAAATCCATGGCCGCCAATCTGGTGGAGCGTTCACATGATATCGGCATCCTGAAAGCCATGGGATGGACGCAGCAGGATGTCCAGCGGCAATTGAGGATCGAAGCCCTGCTTCAGACGATCGCAGGGGGAATCCTGGGGGTATCGGCAGGGTATGCCATATCCATCCTGCTGGGATTTCTTTCCATTTCCATCCCCATCCCCTGGGAGCTCAACCCGGTCCCGGCCGTGGCACGGCAAGCCCAAGCGGCCGGCCAGGTAATGCGGCTTCCGGTTTCGGTCTCTTGGTCCCTTGCGGCAACCGCCATGGGATTGTCCGTGCTCGCGGGAGCGGTCGCCGCCCATGTGCTGGGCCGGCGGGCAGCCGAAATGAAACCGGCGGACAGTCTGAGGCAATTATGAGATT
>CAZQUR010000143.1:0-5332 GCA_964596535.1 uncultured Desulfobacteraceae bacterium | reverse complement strand
GCATCTGGCCCGGATTCGTCACGGATACACCCACTTTCGAATCGAGGCGGATGTGTTTCTCTGCCGGCATGTGAAAGGGCGGGTGCGGAAAAAGGAGCATACGGCCCATCGGTGGGTACGCCCCCGGGATCTGGATCGCTTTCCTTTTCCGGGGGCCAACCGGAAATTCATCCCATTGATCAAGGCGATGGATCATTGAGGAAAGGGTCCGAATGCCGGAAATCTTTTGATTTTCATTGTCTTTTTGGAGGGTTCTTTGATACAGGGGGGAATAAAACGGATCATTTATTCAAAACCGGAAGAAAAGGAGAAAAGATGGCGATGGAGCACGGTGACGGTTTGGAGGCATTGACACGCTTTGCGACCGAACTGATTCGACATCTCGGAGAGGAAGCCCTGTCTTTTTATGGAAATCGGCGGACCCATCTGAAGTTTGACGACGAGTTGGTCACCCAGGCGGAAATTCGTCTGCTGGACATGTTCGAAACCCGGGTCCAAAATCAATTTCCCGCCCATCAGGTGTATAAAAACAGTCAGGAGATCAAGGCGTACACCCATGGCGCGGAAAAATTTCTGTGGGTCTTCGATGCCATCGACGGGGTTTCCAATTTCCAGGCCGGGATCCCCATCTGGGGCATGTCCATCGCCCTCCTCGAAAATTTCTGGCCCATTTTCGGGGCCTTTTATATGCCGGCCACCGGCGACCTTTTTCATGCGGTGGGAAGCCAACAAGCCTACTTGGACGAAAAGGAAATCCGGATATCGGATCAAGGATCGCTGAACAATGAAAGCCTCCTGTTGACGTATTCCCGTTTCCACCACCGGTATCGATCCGTGTTCCCCGGGAAAATCCGAAACCTGGGATGCACATCGGCCCATATCTGCTACGTGGCCATGGGCTCGGCCGAAGGGGCCGTGGTGTTCAATGAATCCTATCAGGACCTGGCTGCCGTGGGGGTTATCATCGAGGCGGCCGGCGGGAAGATTTATCAAATGGACGGGAATCCCTTTTATCTCAATGACCATGTGGGACGGGGCAGGGTGGACGCGCCCCTCATTGCCGCCTCTCCGGAATATGTGAACCAGGTGCTGGAATCGCTTCAGGAAGCCGCATAAACCGGGCGTCAGCCGGCGGGGAGGGCGGCTTCCGGTACGAAGCGGAGGAGGGCTCGACGTTCATTGGCCTGGATGGGGCGCCAGGTGACGGCGTAAAAGATCTGGGGCCCGAAAGACCGTTTTGGCCGGAATATGGCGACCCGAAGCATGTGCGGGGCGTCATCATACTGTTCGATCCAGAGCACCTTTTCGGCCGTGAGATCGAAATCCCGAAGGATCCTCGCCCCCAGGGCGTTGGCGCAATCGGTGGGGAAGACGCTTCCCGGGTCTCTGGCCGCATGCACGATGACGGGTCTGAGGTGGAGCACTTCCGGCGCATCCAGGGATAAGTCGATGACCCGGATCCGCCAGGAAGGCCCCGCCGCGCCGGAACGCCCGGGGGATTTTTTGGAATATCTTCCCAGGCGGTATGTACCGTCAAAAAGAATCATTTGCCGAAGACTAACAAATAGATGATTCGAATGCAAAAACATATCCGATGCCCTTTGGTCAGCGTGATTCTCCCGACGTATAATCGGGGATGGATCCTCAAAGAGGCCATCGACAGCGTCATGGGCCAGGATTTCAAGGACTTTGAACTCATCGTGGTGGATGACGGTTCCACGGATGACACCGGTTGCATCCTGGAGGGATACGGCCGCCGCCTCCGGTCGCATTTCCAGCCCCGCCGCGGGGTCAGCGCCGCCCGGAACACCGGTATTCAAAAAGCCGCCGGGCGTTACATCGCATTCCTCGATTCGGACGACCTGTGGCTTCCGGGAAAACTGACGGCCCAGATCGATTTTTTCTCAGCAAACCCGAAAGCCGTGGCATGTCAGACGGACGAGATCTGGGTTCGCCGCGGCGTTCGGGTCAATTGCAAGCGATACCATCTCAAATCTTCAGAGGCCCTTTTTGAAAGGTCTTTAAAGCGGTGCATGGTGAGTCCGTCGGCCGTGATGGTACGCCGTTTTCTATTCGATGAAGTGAAGCTTTTCGATGAAAGCCTCCCCGCCTGCGAAGATTACGATTTCTGGCTCCGGGTGACCTGCCGATATCCCGTCGCCTTGATTCCGGCTCCCCTGGTCATCAAGCGCGGCGGGCACGCCGATCAGCTTTCCCGGGGTCCCGGCCTGGATCGATTCCGCATTGATGCACTTGTGAAACGCCTCGATGCCGGCGTTCTTTCGAACACGCAGAGAAAAGCCGCGGCCGCCGTTCTCCGGGAAAAGTGCGGCGTATATGCCGGAGGGTGTTTGAAACGGGGACGGCGCGCGGAATACCGCCGCTACATGAATCTGGCGCAGCGGTTTCCCGCGAACATGGCGATGCCCCTTTCCGTCGGCCCCATTTCGTCAGCGTCTTCAATAACGACTACAGGAAGATGGAATGCGGTTTCGGATAGGGTTCCGTCACGCGTATAAAGGGTTTTTTTCGGCGATGCCGGCGAAATGAATTTGGGTGCCCGATGAAACATGAAGAACACCAGTTGTCGAATCTCGTCGACATGGAGGATCCCGAAGCGATCATTGCCGAGGTCAAGACAATGATCGGCGCCGCATTCCCCGATTTTAATTTTTCCCGCATCGATGAGGCATTCACCGATATCAATCGATTGTTTCACGGAGCGTTCCCCGGCTACCGGGCGTGCAATACCGCGTATCATGACTTGAAGCATACCACCGATTGTTTTCTGGCCATGGCCCGTCTGATTCACGGGGCCGTGATCGACGGCCGGGTCTTTGATCAGGAGAATGTGACCCTTGGGCTTTTGTCCGCCCTTTTTCATGATACGGGTTATATCCAGTCCGAAGACGACACAAAGGGTACGGGCGCCAAGTATACCCTCATGCATATCCAAAGAAGTATTGATTTCATGTCGGCGTATCTGAAGGCAAGGCCGTATCCGGCGCATTATCGCCGTGAAGGAAAAAACATGCTCCACTGTACGGGGCTTACCGTGAAGATCCGGGAAATCCATTTTTCGTCACAGGAGATGGAAACTCTGGGAAAGATGCTCGGAACAGCGGATCTGCTCGGTCAGATGGCCGATCGGACATACCTGGAAAAGCTCTTGTTCTTGTACCGGGAATTTCAGGAGGGCGGGGTTCCCGGTTGTGAAACAGAAATTGCGTTTTTGAAAAAAACCGAGGATTTTTTCAATATCACGCAACAGCGTTTCATCACGGAACTGGGGAGCGTCAATCGGTATATGCGCTCCCATTTCAAAGGTCGATGGCACCTTGACGCCGATCTTTATGCAAGGGCCATTCATCGCCATCAAGATTACCTGCGGCGCATCCTCCAAAACCACCGGGATGGGCATCGAGGATATCTAAGACGCGGCGGCATTGTCTCCCAATTGATGAACCGCAACAGCGAGCACCTTTAAAAAACGCTTTCATTTAATCCGCGTCTGCAGTATAGCGTTTTGTACGGTCCAAAAACCTTTGGCCTTGACCGGAACCGCTTTCCGCACACCGCCTTTCAGGGCGGGGTTTAGGAAAGCGATCTTAAGATTAAAATTTTCCTTACCGGGGAGCCCCGCCTTTCAGGGCGGGTGGGCTCCACAATGCATCGGACAGCCGGCAGACAGCTCCAAAAAGCAAAGCCTTATTATCCGTTACAGGAGAATCTCGACCCGGGATAGTCGGGCCATGGCATCGCCTCCTGAATCGACACTGCTGAACGGTATCAAACGCATGACGTGCCCGGTGGTCATCACGCGTCATGGCGGCCTCGACGGTGTCGCCCTCCAAAAAGAAGAATACCGGGCCCTGCTGAACAACCTGGGGATTCACCTCCACGTCGTTGCCGGCCGGGAGGATTCCCCCTTCGACCCCACTCTCAGAGCCGGACAGCTTTGTACGCTTGTTCCCGAACTCGATTTTTTCCACCCGCATTCCCTTTTATTGTATAAGAACGCCTTTAAAAACGGACCGGAAAAAGAAGACGTGGAACCGATTTCAAGGGCCGAGTGGGAGGTGTTGTTTTTTTACCATAAGACGCGAATCAAAGCATGTGTCGATCGGGTCCTCGGAAACGTGACGGGGAATACCCCGGTGATTGTCTACAATCTTCTGTCCCTGCGGCATTTTCATCCGGCCGCTGCCGTTGCCGTGAAAGAACTCGTGGAAAAGTATCCGAAACGCGTCTTTTTGAGCCATTCGGCCGATCCCGACGCCGAACGCCCCGAGAGAATATCGCGGCTTAAAGACCATGTCCGGCAAAGAATCTCCGCCGATTCATCAAAGCGGCCGTATTCCGGGGGCCCCTATCATCGGCGGAATCTGTACCATATCGTCCTCAACCCCACCCAGCGGGAAAATTTCATTCATTTCTACGGGATTCCTGAAAATCACGTTTTTGAAATCCCGGACTTTTTGGAGTTTCCTTTTGAAGACAAAAAACGGGCAGAAGAACCGTCCCCGGAATACGTTGATTTCCTCTTTCAGAACTGCGTGCGATTCCAAAACGGAGCCTATTATTATGAGCGGCAACCGGTTCAAAAAGACACCGTATTTTTTCTCTCCCCGGTTCGACCGGTGGCCCGAAAACGCCTGAAAGAAGCCATGCTCCTTGCATGGCTTTACGGGGTACACCGGAAAAAGACCGTCGCTTTTATCGTCACTCACCCCGATATCGATGACCGGCCCTATTTCCTGGAAACGGTGCGGTTTGCCGAAGAATTGAGACTTCCGTACATTCATCTGGGGAGGTTTTTTGAAAAAAAAGCTTTGAAAAAAATGTATGCCTGCCTGGCGTCCCTGCGCACGATCGGAGTGGTGGGAAGCGGTGCCGGCGGGTGGGAAAACGCCTTGAACGAAATGGCCGGGGCGCGCATACCGTTTTTCATGAACAAAAGGCTGAATTCCTATGGCCCCATCTCCGGGAAGATCGGCATCCAAACCTTCGGAGTCGATTTTGACGCCCTGGAAAAGCGGGTCCAAGGGCATTCCCGAATGGAATCGAACATTTCCCATGGGGCGGAGGATGACGGTTTGGCGTCTCTTTTCGGATGGATCGACTCTGTCTTGGAGGAGACCACCCGAAAAACGATTGTGGAAGACAATTACCGGCAGGCGTTCCAACATCTTTCAAGCCACGCCATGGGGGTCCGTCTATGGCGGCTCATATGGACGCTCTATGCCAAGCATACCGTGGCAATCCTTTGAGTCAATCTTGATGGCTTCGTAAAAAGTCCACCTGCGGCGTTGCGCGGCATTCTTCGCCTGCC
>CAZQUR010000142.1:0-5352 GCA_964596535.1 uncultured Desulfobacteraceae bacterium | reverse complement strand
GCCCTACGAAAAACATTTGAGTCGGTGAAAGGTGATAAGGGCAGTGACGAGTGACAAGTAAACAGTGACGAGTGAAGGGTGAATCGGTGAGTGGGTAAAGGGTTCCCTCTCCCCTGGTGGGAGAGGGACAGGGTGAAGGGGAAAAAATATGCTTTTCGTCATCGATGTGGGGAATACGCACACGGTGCTGGGGATCTTCAAAGATAATAAGCTGGTGGGGGATTGGCGCGTCCATACGGAAAAAGACACCACCGAAGACGAGGTGAATATCCTCATCACCAACCTGTTTCAACGGGACGGCATCCGCTTTAATCACATAAAAAAAACCATCATCTCCTGTGTATTCCCCCCCCTGGTGACGATCCTGGACGGTTTTTGCCGGAAATACCTGGGGCATGCCCCCCACTGGGTGAACGCCAAATCGTTTCCCGCCATGCCGGTGCTGGTGAAAAACCCGGCGGAAGTGGGTGCGGACCGCATCGTCAACGCCGTGGCGGCGTACCGGAAATATCAAACCAGCATGGTCATCATCGATTTCGGAACCGCCACCACTTTTGACGCAGTCTCCGCAAAGGGGGAGTACATGGGCGGGGCCATCAGCCCCGGCATCCACATCGCTTCGGAGGCCCTGTTCCGGGAAGCCTCCAAGCTTCCCCGGGTGGAAATCTTTACCCCGCCGGAAAGTGTGATCGGCAAGGATACCATCGGAAGCCTTCAGTCCGGAATTATTTTCGGATACGCCGGCCTGGTGGACGGGGTGGTGACCCGGATGAAAAAGGAGATGGGGGGGAATCCCAAGGTGATCGCCACCGGCGGACTGGCCTATCTCATGGACCGGGTTTCCGATACCATCGAAGCAGTGGAACCCACACTGACGTTGGAAGGGTTGCGGATTATTGCAGAAAAAGTTTGATGGCTTCGTAAAAAGGCCATCTGCGGCGTTGCGCGGCATCCTGCGTCATTTCGGCGTATCGATAATAAAACCCCATCCGAGGTTTTGAAACCACTTCCAGCTTGACGGCGGCATATAAAATGCCGCCCTACAACCCATTTACCAACTCCCCCCTCCCTTACTCGTCACTCGTCACTGCTCTTAATCACCGTTCACCGCCCTTAAAAATCGTGACGGTGAAAATCTCCGGATTGGTGGAAACCAGTGTGACTTCCGGGGGGAATTTCAGTACGGCGCGGCGGGGATACACCCCGGGTGCGAGATCCTTCAGATCCATGTACACCTTGATTCCCTTGTCTTTGACGAGGGTGTCCAGAACACGGACCGGCCCTTTGACTTCGATGTCGATGGCCGGCGGCATGATGCGATAACGGTAACGGCTTCCCTTCCCGGTGATGGCCAGACCTTTGAGCTGCCGGATAACAATCTCTTCATTGATTTCCACCTCCACCGTGACCACCTGGGCCGGGCCGTCCAGGAGCAGCCCTTCCGGTATTTCAAGGGCGACCTCCTTTTTGAAGGTCTCGGCGACTCCCGTGATGTCAATGGGTTTCGTGGCAATACTTTCGATTTGTTCCACCAACCGTTCCGGCCCGCGCACGATCACGGCAAAGGGCTTTGCCCGGCTGTCTTTCACCCGGCGTCCCGGCGCCGGTGTCCCGGCATGGGTCACGGTCACGGGAAAGGCTTTCCGAAGTTCCCGGGCCACCTCCACGTCCAGGGTTTCGGGGGAAAAAGCGACAACGGAGACCCCCCCGGAAAAGGGCATCCGGGCCGGATCCACGGGAATGGACTGCATTCCGATGCGGGCGTCCGTCATGTCCACGATATACTGGGGAGGAGCTTTCTTAATGGCCGAGACACGGGATTCGGGACCCCGGATCCGGACTTCGATCCCTTTGGCCGACGTGGCCACCAGGATCATGCCTTTGGGAAGGCCGTCCATCCGGACCGGCATGTACAGATCCGCCTCCATGGGCCGGGCGCACGCTCCGGCGAAAAGCGCCAAAAAGAGCCAAAAAAGGGCGCGGCGAGTGGGCCGCATCCCGCTTCTTACGCGCCGCCCATGAACAGCAGAAATTCCCCCTTGGAGGAAACGGTCAAAAAAGGGGAGGCGATGCAGTGGATTAAGACCCGGCATGGATCGTGGACCCGCCGGATGTGGGTCGGCGTGCATGGGCGATGGCATCAGCAGTCAGGACGGTTTTTCGGGTGTTTTCCACATTGTGGACCCGCACCATGTGGGCGCCGTTGAGGATGGCCGCCGCCACGGCCGCCTGGGTGCCCAGTTCCACTTCAGGCGCGTCGGGTTCAATCTCCCGGCCGCTTTCTTTCTTCAACACGGCGCGGATAAAGGCTTTCCGGGAAGGCCCCACCAGGAGGGGCACGCCCAGGGCATGAAACGCCTCCAGTTCGGCGATGAGCCTCAAGTTGTGGCCGGCGCTCTTGCCGAACCCGATCCCCGGATCCACGATGATCCGGTCTTTCGGAATCCCGGCGTCCCGGGCCCGTTGAACGGCGTCTTCCAAAAAGGCAAAGACCTCGCCGGTGACATCCGTGTAAACGGGGTCCTGCTGCATGGTCTTGGGGGAACCCAGCATGTGCATCAGGATGACCGGGACCCCGGCGTCCCGGGCGACGGCGGCCATCTCCGGATCGAATCGCAGTGCGCTCACGTCATTGATCATGGCCGCCCCGGCCGCAATGGCGGCCCGGGCCACCGCCGCCTTGGTGGTGTCGATGGAAATGGGAATCCGGATCCGGGGAAAAACCGCTTCGATGACCGGAACCACCCGGCGGATCTCTTCTTCAGCGGAAACCGGATTGGAAAAAGGGCGGGTCGATTCGCCGCCGATGTCCAGGATGTCCGCCCCGGCCAGGGCCAGGGAGAGGCCGTGGGCGATGGCCGTTTCATGGTCGAAAAATTTCCCGCCGTCCGAAAAGGAGTCCGGAGTCACGTTGACGATCCCCATTATTTGGGTCGCGTCCCCAAAGGTCATCCGGTAAGATCCCCAGGCCACTTCATAGCGCGGGATCACGCCGCCCCCTCGGTGGTCTCCGGCCCTTTCTCGGTTTTCCCGGTTTTTCCCGGCTCCGCGCCTGCCTCCTCCCTGGATCGGGGCGGGAGCTTGAACCCGGGCCGCATGGCCAGGATCATCTCGTCAAGCTCAATCCCCAGGACGGTCTCCTTATCCAGAAGGACCTCGGCCAGCTTGTGCAGGATGTCCAGGTTTTCGCTCAAAACCGATTTGGACCGCTCATAGGCCTGGTCCACCAGCTTTTTGATCTCGGAGTCGATCATCCGGGCCGTTTCCTCGGAGTAATCCCGGTGCTGGGCGATCTCTCTTCCCAGAAAGATTTGCTCTTCCCCTTTGGCATAGGACAAAAGCCCCAGTTTGGCACTCATGCCCCAGGATCGAACCATCTTTTCCGCCAGGGCCGTGGCCTGCTTGATGTCGTTGGCGGCGCCGGTGCTGATCCGACTAAAGACGATCTCCTCGGCCACCCGCCCGCCGAAGGCCACGGAAAGCTCGCCCTCCAGTTGATCCTTGTACTTGAAATCCCGTTCCTCGGGGAGGAACCACGTGATCCCGGCCGCCCGCCCCCGGGGGATGATGGTGATCTTGTTGACGGCGTCCGCTTCCGGCAAAAAACGCGCCACCAGGGCGTGTCCGCCCTCGTGGTAGGCGGTGGTCTTGCGGTCCTCTTCCCGGATCACCTTGGACTTTCGCTCCAGGCCCATATAGACCTTGTCCTTGGCGTCCTCGAAGTCGAACATGTCCACCTTTTCCTTGTTGCGTTTGGCTCCCAGCAATGCGGCTTCGTTGACAAGGTTCTCCAAATCGGCGCCGGAAAATCCCGGGGTCCCCTTGGCCAGGGTGGTGACGTTCATGTCGTCCGCCACGGGCACTTTGCGCATGTGGACGCTGAGGATCTTCTCCCGCCCCTTGATGTCGGGAAGGGGCACCACCACCTGGCGGTCGAACCGCCCGGGGCGCAGCAGGGCCGGATCCAGGACATCGGGCCGGTTGGTGGCCGAAATCAGGATGACCCCTTCGTTGGATTCGAAGCCGTCCATCTCCACCAGCAACTGGTTGAGGGTCTGTTCCCGCTCGTCATGCCCGCCGCCCAGGCCAGCGCCCCGGTGGCGGCCCACCGCATCGATTTCGTCGATGAAGATGATACAGGGGGCATTCTTTTTCCCCTGGACAAAGAGATCCCGGACCCGGGACGCGCCGACGCCCACGAACATTTCCACGAAATCGGACCCGCTGATGCTGAAAAAGGGGACCCCCGCCTCCCCTGCAATGGCCCGGGCCAGAAGGGTCTTCCCCGTCCCCGGCGGGCCCATGAGCAGCACCCCTTTGGGGATCCGCCCCCCCAGCCGGGTAAATTTCTTGGGGTCTTTTAGAAAGTCGATGATTTCCTGGAGTTCCTCTTTGGCCTCGTCGATACCGGCCACGTCCTGGAAGGTCACCCTGGCCGATTGGTCGGACAAGAGCCGGGCCCGGCTTTTGCCGAAGGACAGGGCCTTCCCGCCCCCGGCCTGCATCTGGCGCATGAAGAAAATCCAGACCCCGATGAGGATGATCATGGGAAACCACGACACCAACACCGAGACGTACCATGGATTTTCGGCAGGGGGCTTGGCATTGATGGCGATCCCCTTGTCCCGGAGGATGCGGATCAGATCCGCGTCCTGGGGGGCATAGACCTTGAAGCGGTTCCGGGTATCGTCGACAACGTACAGCTCCTGACCCTGGATGGTCACTTCCGCTATACGGCCTTCCTCCACCCGGGACAAAAACTCGGAGTAACCGATATTCGTTTCCGCCAGATGCTGCTGGTTAAAAAGGTTATACAACAGGACCATCAACAGGGTGATGATGATCCACAGGGCCAGGTTTTTTTGGAACGGATTCAAACGGTATTTCCTCCTGATATGGGTCTGTCTGGTCTGTCCGGTCGTTTCGTTGGTTCCGCGATTTGCAGGCCAGGATGCAACTTCTTAAAAAAATAAAGATAACCTTTAATCAAGGATAAATCAAGGAATACTTGGACTTGAACGCCGTTTTGGCGGATGCCGGCAAAAGGTGAACGGTGAACGGTCCCTCTCCCCTCGGGGAGAGGACAAGGTGAGGGGGAAAAACGGGGAATGGTGACAGGATCGTAAAAAGCCGTTTTTTCCTCTCCAGGTGGGAAAAGATTCATGGGATGGGAATACAAGTTTTAGATAATACAAGCTATTTTCACCCTCACCCCAACCCCCTCCCTCAAGGGAGAGGGAGTATTAAAAGGGGCCTCCCTCAAAGAGAGAGGGAAGATTAAAGGGGACGCTTTTTTAAAGGAGGGGGGCTATGAAAGGGCTCTTCCGATAAGGGTTGCGGCGTGAACAGAAT
>CAZQUR010000141.1:4993-5425 GCA_964596535.1 uncultured Desulfobacteraceae bacterium | reverse complement strand
ATGCCTGACAACATATACCATACAGCCATTCACAGGTTTCTGGCTCCATTTTGTTAGGGCCGCAACTTGTATCCGACAGCAATATTGCCTGACTTGAAACGTCATCTGGTTGAGCCAACGCATTTTTTACGATTTCATTATACTTTGCAATCGCATCTTCTTTCTTGGCAGCAAGATCCTCCGCCGCCGCCAATCCGCAAAGGACAAAAGACAGCACCACTGCCAACCCGATAAAAGCGCCTTTTTTCATTTTCGCCTCCTTTTTATGATCTTTTGAAAAACATCCATTAGCCTCATGAATGATTCACTCCCTCTACCCGAAAATTTGGGCCCGCTTTCAATTCTCTACCTCCTGGAAATACATCCCCGCCTGCCGGTTGAACATCTCGGAATAGACGCCACCGTGGCCCATCAAGTCTCCGTGGCTTCCGG
>CAZQUR010000141.1:0-4983 GCA_964596535.1 uncultured Desulfobacteraceae bacterium | reverse complement strand
GGACTCGATGATCGCACCGCCGTTGAACACCAAAATCAGGTCGGCCATTTTCACCGTGGAAAACCGGTGGCTGATGATCAGGGCCGTCCGGTTACCGATCATCTCCCGGAACGCGCCGAACAGCTCATATTCCGCCTTTGCATCCAGGGAACTGGTGGGCTCATCCAGCACCAATACGTCCCCGCCTTTGAAAAAAGACCGCGCCATGGCCATCTTCTGCCATTCCCCCACACTCAGTTCCCGCCCGCCGTCGAACCATCTTCCCAGGGGCGTGTCCAATCCCCGGGGCAGGGAAGCGATCAATCCTTGCGCTCCTGCTTTTTTTGCATACTTTGCGATATCCTCCGACATGCGAGAATGTGCCGTATTCCCCAGCCAGATGTTTTCCCGGGCGGTCAACTGGTATTTGGCGTAATCCTGAAACACCACCCCGATCCGGCGCCGCAAGTCCACGGGGTCCAGTTTTTTCAAATCAGTTCCATCCCATCGGATGACGCCGACGTCCGGATCGTAAAACCGGCACAGCAGTTTCACCAGCGTTGTTTTCCCGGATCCGTTTTCTCCCACCAGGGCAACCACCCGGCCCGGTTCGATCCTGAACGAAACCCCCTTGAGCACGGGCCGATCCGTGCCCGGATACGCGAACTGCACGTTTTCAAACTCGATTCCCCGTTTCAAACGTTTCTCCACAGGAACCGGATGCGCGGGCGCCACCACCCGGGGCTCGATATCCAAAAACCGGTAAAAGTTGGACAAAAACAGGTTGTTTTCGTACAGCCCGGCCATCCCCCGGAGAAGGCCCTGCAGGAAGTCCAGGCCTCTTTGAAATGCCTGAAAATACATCACCATGGAACCGAGGGTGATCCGGCCGGCGACGGTCCGCATGACCACAAACGCCAGGAACCCGAAAACCGCCAGGGTTGCGCCTGTCTGGGCCGCCACGTCCGCCTTCAAGCGATTTTTAAGGATTCGAATCCTGCCGGTGCGGATCCTTTCCCGCAGACTTTTGAATCGACCCAGGAAAACAGCGGCATAATCAAACAGGCGCAGTTCCTTTGCAAAGGCGTCACCGGTAAGGATCCAATTGAAGTAGTGGCCTTTGCGTTCGTTTTCCGTATGCTGCTGCTGCCACTGAAAAAGTGTTTTGGAATATTTCAACCGCACGGCTACTCCCGGAACGGCACAGCCCAAAAGAATCAAGGGGATGCTCCAGTGGAAACGGATCAGCAGGCCCGTGACCGCCGCCAGCGACACGGTGTTTTGCACTGCCTGGGTCATGTCGCCGATGATCTGCATGGGCCGGAAAGCCCCTTCCGCCTGGGCCCGGTGAAGGGTATCGAAGTATTCCGCGTTCTCGTAATAGGCCAAATCCACGGACACCGACTTTTGGTGAATGAGGTGGTGGATATGATCCGTTACGGTCTGGGCCTGGATTTCCTGCACAAACCCGGCTGCCATTCCGCACAACATGGACACCACGGCCGCGCCGCACGCCAGGCCGATCCACAGGAACATGCGCTGCCAATCCGGCACCCCGGAAACCGCCGCCATCACCCCGTCAATGATGAGTTTCATGAGGTAAAGCGATACCAGCGGCATCACGCCCTGCACCAGTAAAAGCCCGGTGTTGGCCGCCGCCCATCCGGGACCGGCTTGCCACGCCAGGCGCATCACCCGCACCAGGAGCGCTGTTTGTTCCTTCAGCTTTTTCAAGCGTCAATGAATTCCTGTACGCATCCCATGTTCCAGGACATGGATGTCTATCCCGTCAACTGGCGCCGATGAAAAAAGCGGGAGGCCCGCCCGCTCTTTCCTTGCAGACCCCTTTGGGTATACCGCCCGGGTTATGCGTCTTGCAGGATTTCAGGACATTTTCTTCCACGGTGCCCTTCGTCAAAACAATGAGCCTGGGGGTGATCCACTTGAGTTTCATCTTTTTCCTCCCTGTTTATGGTTGTTTATTTACAGATGCTTTCCTCAAATGCGCGGTTTTGCAGAAATGATCCACCGCCGCCGCAAGTCTCCCCGTTTCCAGGTGGGCATGCGCCGGGCAGTTCATGCACAGATCCACAATGCCGCACGTGCTGCATTCCTTTAAAAATCGGCTGTCCCGGGCAACCTCCTTTCGCACTTTGGGCATGAAGCCATGCCAGCCTTTTTCAAGACTTCCCGTGCGCAGGTCGTACATAAAATCCGGATGCCACAGGGAGGAACAGGCCCGGAGCCGGCCGTCCCATCCCACCACGCACTCGTTAAGCGCCGCGCCGCACCGGAACAGCGCCGCCGTATCCTTCTCCGTTTCCTGCTCCGTCAACGCCATGCACGTTTTTTTCATCGCCTCGAACCGCTCCCCGTCCTTCACTTCCAGGGCCACCGCTTCCGCCGGTGTGAGGCGTTCCTGGATGATTTCGATATTGCGCACCACGTCGCCGTCGAACCGCAGATGAAGTTCGGTATCGAATCGAAACGGATCCTTGCTGTGCTTTCGGCAAAACGCCTCTATGGAAGGCAGATCGTCCTTGTTGGATTGAATGGCCATGGCCTTGAGATTGACATTGATTCCGCTTTCCAGCAGCCGGAAAAGCCCCCGGTGAAACGCCGAAAAAGATCCGGACCGCCGCGTCACGCGCTCGTACGTTTTCCGTGTCGTCCCGTAAACGGTGATTTCCAGGGTTCTGGGAGGATATTTCGCAAAAAGGCGCACGTGCCGGGAATCGATGAGCGTGGCATTGGTAAACACCGACACCAAAAATCCATTTTGCTTCAGGTAACGATAGATCTTTTCAAAATCCGGTCTTAAAAGGGGTTCGCCGCCCGTGATCAAACACCACAGGGCGCCCATGGAGGCCGCCTCATCCGCGATGGCGCGGATTTTTTCAAAGGAAAGCTCCCGGGATTTTGCTGTTTCTTCCGAAGCCGGAAGGTTGATGTAACAGTGCCGGCAGTTGTTGTTGCACCGGGCGGTGATCTCCAGGATGATGGAAAAAAGATCCCGCTGTTTTGGTTCGCTTTGGTTCCACAGCTCAAACTCCGGCAGCGGGAGGGTATCCACCTCGGGTCCGCTCACCGGGTTCTCCCGGCGTTCGCCCGCTGCACGCGACTCAGGACCCTAAAAACAGGCCGGATCACCCTGGCCATGATCCGGCTCCGGACCAACAGGGCCGTCACCGGCCCGAAAAAACCGGTCCCGAACCACACGTCCCGGTGTTGCCTTTCCACGCGGATCACCCGGCCTGCCACGTCGCTTTTGGAAAACGCGGTTTCGGCATGAACGCTGTTGTCCCCTTGCGTGACGACATGGCCGTTTTTGCTGCAGATCACCCGGTGGACCAGCAGTGCATCGCTTTTCGAATTCAAAAAGGCGACGACATCCCCAGCATGCAGCGGTCCGCCGTTAAGGGGCGATACGGTCAGCACGTCGCCGCCCCGAATCAAGGGCTGCATGCTGGATCCATTTGCCCGGAACCGGAACGGCCGTCCCCGGGCTGTCACGGCGCGCAAAATCAGCCCCATCTCCGCGGCACTGAGCTGAAGCGCACCACCGGTTTCGACAGGCCCTGCAGCCGTCTTATCCGCCAACCTGCACCAGCATCTTTCGTTTGATCAGTTCTTCCATCAAAGCCGCCACTTCGCGCGTGATCACCTCCCGCGCGGCATCATATTCGTTTTCCAGGGTGGTCACGACATCTTCAACGGTCCGGTGCCCGTCCAGCCGGTTCCAGACCTTTACCCCCGTTTCATTGAGGGTATACAGCTCGTCTTCCATATCCCCGATGCCGTTTTCCGTGGGCACGATGATCAACTTTCCCTTGATTTCCCGGGTCACCACCTTTTTGGACTTATCGAACACCGCCCCCGGATCGATCTGATATTCCATCGTATTTTCTCCTTGCTAATATTTGAGCTTCGCCAACAATTCTCCCACGCCCCCTTTCCGATCAAAGAAAAGATCGTAACACGGCACCTCGTCTGCAATCGCTTCCGCCAGGCCCAGCATTTTCTCCCACCAATCGGGCGTTGCCAGCGGCTTGACAATGCAGGACAAAATATTTTTCACCCGGTCAAAGGAATCCTCAACGGCATCCATCCGGTTTTCTTCCGCCTGGTTCAAAAAGAAGATCCCGGCAAGGGGCGCCGATGCCGCGGACACCTCCGGCACGTCGCCGTGGCTCCACATGCCGTAAAGGCGAAATCCATCCCCGTTGCGGCGGACGATGTTCCGGTCGTCGCAAAGTACTTGGCCTTTTTCTTTCAGCATCCGGGTCAGGGTCGATTTACCGGCATCCGAATGCCCCACGAAAAGAAGCCCTTTTCCGTCCACCACCATTCCGGCGGAGTGCAGGATGCACCCCTGCCGGTCACCCAGAAGCCTGGCAACCAGGATCTGGTCCGTCGGAAACAACGTCACCGATTCCACCCCGCCGGCCCGGTAATATTTTTTCCTGATGTCGTCGTTATAGATCTCCCCCCGGGTATGAGCCAGGTTGAAAAAGCCGACCCGCCGCCTGAGGCTTCCAGGGGCCTTTTGTACAATCCACAGGTAAACAAAACCTTCCGGATTTTGATAAACGGCCCAGGGGGCTTGCCTGTAAATCTCTTCTCCAAGGTTTCGTTCGTCCAACTCCGGGGGCTTAAAATGATGGTGAATGACGACGGTGTCTTCCCCGGGGCCGTCCACTTCGAATGTCTTGAGCTTCGGATGAAAAGTTTCTTCGGTCACCGGCAAATCCGACCGGACCTCAATAGTAATCCCCGCCACCTCGAAATATTTCCGATGCACCCCCTTCATCCCTTTCCGCCCTCTGTTTTCATCTTTTTTTCTGAAACCCGACACCCGACACCCGGCACCTGCTCTTCTGCCCCTGACCCCTGACCCCTAAAACCTAAAACTTAAAACTTAAAACCTGTCTCCCATCACCCATCGCCCATCACCCGTTTCACCGATCCCGATTTCGATTGCATCCGTGGCGGGATTTTCGAAAA
>CAZQUR010000140.1:0-5435 GCA_964596535.1 uncultured Desulfobacteraceae bacterium | reverse complement strand
AAGGGTTCAAGGGTTCGAGTGATAAGAGAAGGGTTCGAGGGTTCGAGGGTTCAAGTGATAGAAGAAGGGGATGAGGGGCCAAGGATTCGAGCGAAATGCTCAAAAATTTTAAAGAGTTGATCGTCTGGCAGAAAGCCTATCAGCTTTGTCTGGATATTTACAGGGCGACGAGAGGTTTTCCGGAAGATGAACTATATGGCCTGACATCACAAATGAGAAGAGCCTCTGTTTCCGTGGTTTCCAATATTGCGGAAGGATATGGAAGAAAAACAACAGCAGATTATCTAAGGTCTTTATTCATCGCCTACGGTTCTGTCTGTGAATTAGAGACTCAAATCATGATTTCAACGGATTTGGGGCATTTTTCTAAACAAAAAGAAAAGTGCGAGAGTCTAATGGATGATTTGGCGGAGGTTGAAAGAATGCTGAAGTCGCTCATCAGATCCCTTCAAAATAAATCTTTAAAACGATAAAACGCCAGAGGTTCAAACGGTGGTATATTTTTCTTTTTTCCATCACTTGGCCCCTTGGCCCCTTGACCCCTCGAACCCTTCACAATGAAACTTGTTGATACGGCGATAAAAAAACCCGTCACCGTCACCGTGGGTGCCATCCTGTTGTCCCTCTTCGGGCTCATCAGCCTGTTCCGCATTCCCATCCAGCTCACCCCCAACGTGGACCTGCCCGAAGTCTCCATCGAAACCGTGTGGCGGGGGGCCAGCCCCGTGGAGGTGGAACGGGAGATCATCGACGTTCAGGAAGAAGAACTCAAGAACTTGGACGGCCTGGAGGAGATGACCAGCGAGAGCGCCGACGGTCTGGCCTACATCAACCTGATGTTCGAAATCGGCACCGACACGGACGCAGCGCTGCTGCGGGTCTCCAACCAGCTCGAACGGGTCAAGAAATACCCGGACGGCGCGGAAAAGCCCGTGATCAAATCCGGGGGCCGTTTCGAGACCGCCATCGCCTGGATGACCTTAAACGCCCTGGAGGGCTACGACGGGGTCCTGCATTACGAGTTCGATTTTTTGGACGATAACGTCAAGCCCCGCCTGGAGCGGATTCCGGGGGTGGCGTCCGTGAATATCCACGGCGGCCGGGAGCGGGAACTGCACGTGATGGTGGATCCCAAGGCCATGGCGGCCCGCCGGGTGACCCTGTCGGAACTCGTGCGCGCCCTGGATGTGGAAAACAAGACCATCAGCGCCGGGGATTTCGACGAGGGAAAACGCCGCTACATCGTGCGGACGGTGGGGGAATATACGCGGGAGGCGGACGCCGCCGAGGTCATCATCAAGCGGATTCACGGCGCACCCGTGAAGGTCAAGGACGTGGCCCGGGTAACGCTTGGTTATGCAGACCCGGATGTCATCGTCCGGGCCAAGGGTGTGCCCACCATTGTCTTGAACGCCGTCCGGGAGCCGGGGTCCAATGTCCTGGTGGTCATGAAGCGGCTGAAAGAGGCGTTGAAGGAATTGAACGATGGGATCTTGAGGGAGCGGCGCCTTACCATCGAGCAGGTCTACGACGAGACGGGCTATATCTACAGCGCCATCGACCTGGTGCGGAAAAACATCTTCGTGGGGGGATCGCTGGCCATACTCGTACTGCTGATCTTTTTGCGGTCGTTCACGAGCACCCTCATCGTGGCCACGGCCATTCCCATCAGCGCCATCGGGACCTTTCTGGTGATGACCCTGGCCGGCCGCAACATCAACGTGGTGAGCCTGGCCGGTCTGTCTTTTGCCATCGGCATGCTGGTGGACAACTCCATCGTCATCTTTGAAAACATCTTCCGGCACCGGGAGATGGGAAAAACCCGGGCGGCGGCCGCCTACGACGGTACCGTGGAGGTGTGGGGCGCGGTCCTGGCCTCCACGCTCACCACCATCGCCGTCTTTCTGCCCGTGGTCTTCGTGGAAGAAGAGGCGGGGCAGCTCTTCAAGGACATCGCCATCGCCATCAGCGCCGCCGTGGCCTTGAGTCTCATCACTTCCATCACCGTCATCCCGACCCTTTCCGCCCGGATTCTGGCAAAGGTCAAACAAACCGCAGAAGATGAAAGAAAATCCAACGGCGTCATGCGGTTCGCCCGGGCCTTTGTCAACGGGATCTCCGGGTTTGTCTTTTGGATGTGCGGGCGGGTCAGCGCCCGTATCGGTGTGGCCGCGATGCTCATCGCGTTGGCGGTGGGGATCGTCTTTACGGTGATGCCCAAGACCGAGTACCTGCCCGAAGGCAACCGGGAGATGCTCTTCGGCATCCTTTTGCCGCCGCCGGGATACAACCTGGCGGAACTTCAGACCGTTGCCGAAACCGTGGAGGCCGGCATCCTCCCGCTGATGGAAAACAATGAACAGCATTCGGCGGATATGCCGCAAAACCTGCCGCCGGTTCGCAATTTCTTCTTCGTGGCGCGGGGGCAGCAGGCCTTCATGGGGGTGGTTTCGAAAATCCAGGAGCGGACCCGGGAACTCCTGCCTCACGTCTATGCCACGTTGAGCAAAATTCCGGGCATGATCGCCATCGTCCAGCAGCCGGGGATTTTTGCCCGGGGGATCGGGAAAGGACGGTCCATCGAGGTGGAAATCAAGGGTCCGGACCTGACCCGGCTCATCGATCTGGGAAGGGAAATCTTCGGCCGGGCCATGCAGGTGCTCCCCGGTTCCCAGATCCGGCCCATTCCGAGCCTCGACCTGGGAAATCCGGAAGTGCGCGTCATCCCGAACCGGGAGCGGCTCACCCGGTTGAACATGACGACCCCGGACCTGGGACTGACCGTGGACGCCCTGGTGGACGGGGCCAAGGCCGGCACCTACCGGCTTTTCGGAAACGAAATCGACCTGGTGGTGAAGAGCAGGGAGGGGAAGCTTTCCAGGACCCAGGATCTATCGGGTTTTTCGGTGATCGCTCCCGGCGGGGAGCGGGTGACCCTGGGGTCGGTGGCCGATATCCGGCTGGAGGAAGGGCCCACCCAGATCAACCACATCGATTCCCAGAGGGCGATCACGATCCAGATCATCCCGCCGCAAAACATCGCCCTGGAAACGGCCATGGAGATCGTGGGGGAGCAGGTGGTGGGACCCATCAAAGAAAGGGGGGATTTGACGTCTCTTTATCAAATTGACCTCGGGGGGACCGCCGATGATTTGACCAAAACCAAAAACGCCCTCAAGTGGAATTTCATCCTGGCGCTGGTGATCGCATATCTGCTCATGTCGGCGCTGTTCGAGAATTTTTTCTATCCCTTCATTATCATGTTCAGCGTCCCCCTGGCCGCCGCCGGCGGATTTTTGGGGCTGCTTCTCGTCAACACCTTCATCGCCGGCCAGGCCCTGGACATCCTCACCATGCTGGGATTCGTCATCCTGGTGGGGGTCGTGGTCAACAACGCCATTTTGATCGTGCACCAGAGCCTCAACAACATGCGAAATGCACAAATGGCGCCCCGGGAAGCCATCGCCGAATCGGTGCGCTCCCGCATCCGGCCCATCTACATGAGCACCATCACCACGGTATTCGCCATGACACCTTTGGTCCTTTCCCCCGGCGCCGGATCCGAGTTCTACCGGGGCCTGGGCAGCGTGGTGGTGGGCGGCCTTTTGGTCTCCACGGTGTTCACCATCTTCCTGATCCCGGCCCTGTTGAGCCTCACCTTCAGCGCGATCAATCGTCTCAAGACCTTTTTTCATTGACAAACAGGATCAGTGTCATGAATATCAATAAAAAATATATCGTTGATGAGAAAGGGAATCCCACTGAAGTAATCATCCTCTTTGAGGACTATCAGAAAATCGAGGAAATGCTCGGCTTGGACTTAGATGATCATTCCGTTAAGGAACTCGAAGAAGCCAGAAGGGATCGGATGGCGGGAAATAAAGAGGCTTATCGGGATTTAAATTCTTGACCTTATATCATTTTTTATTTATATGTTTAAAAGTTTATTTTAAACATATGGAGAATCCATGGCATCCATTATGAAAATCAGCCCCCAGGGGCAAATCCGAATTCCCAAAAGTGTGCTGGAATCGTTAAAGATCACGGAAGGGGACTATCTGGAAGTGGATGTGGAAAGGGGGCAAATCACCTTAAAACCGCGAAAACTCATCGACCCGTTGCAGGGCTGGTTCTGGACAAGAGAATGGCAGACCGAGGAAGAGAGCGCGGATAAAGATATTCAAAACGGAAACCTTTCTCCTCAATTCCACAAAAAAAAAGACGGTCTTGAATGGTTAAAAAAATAACCGGTTTTCGATTCACCCTGCATTTTAAGAAAAAATATCAGTCCCTTCCCAAAAACATCCAAAACCGGTTCGACGAAAAGCTTTCTTTGTTGCTTCGGGATGTGTGTCATCATTCCCTTCGAATCAAGCGCATCCAGGGAACCAAAGCGTTGTGGGAAGGGGCTGTCACCATGAAATATCGTTTTACTTTTCAGTTCGAAAACGGCGAAGTCATTTTCAGAACCATCGGAACCCATGAAATCCTGATCCAGGAAGCCAAATCGGAATAAAGAAAAATGAAAATCGGCCGAAACGCCCCGTGCCCGTGCGGAAGCGGGAAAAAATACAAAAAGTGCTGCCTGAAAGAGACCGCTTCTTCCCCGGATGCCCTCCACTACCGGCGGTTATCCAAGGCATATGGAGACCTCATGCCCAAACTCATCGATTACGGGGCGAAAACAGTCGGAAAAGAGATCCTCGACGAGGCGCTGGATGAATTTTTCGGATGGCCCGAACCCCATGAGACGCCGGACGATAATGCCGTGGATCGATTGGAAGGGCTTTTTTGGCCATGGTTTCTTTTCAACTGGGAATATGAACCCGAAGATGAGGATGAATATCCTCCGGAAATGGACTACGAAGAATACGATCCGGACATTCCGGAAGATACGACCATCGCCGAATTGTTTTTACTGGACAAATGCCTGGACCCGGAATCCCTTGAAGGGAGACTGATTGCGGCCGCCAATCGAAACCCCTACAGCTTTTATGAGGTGTCGGCCGTTCAACCCGGGGAGTCGGTTCAGACCAAAGATGTTTTGACCGGCACGGAAATGCACGTTCAGGAAAGACTGGGATCACGGAATCTGGAAACGGGGGACATTTTATTCGCAAGCGCCGTCCAAGTGGACAACGTGGGCATGTTTCTGACAATGGCCCCCGTGGTATTTCCGCCCGGTATGAAACCGGACCTGATCGAGCTGCGGCGGGCGCTGTCACGAGGGGGCAGGGGATGGGCGACTAGTGAAGACCTTTACGAGTGGGACCTGGAAATCCGCCGGGTCTTTTTCGATATGGACCGGGCGCTTCACACACTCCCGAAGATGCAAAATACCGACGGCGATCCCATGGAACTCCACAAATTGGTCTACGACATCGATTCCGCCGATTTGGCCGTGGAAAAACTCGCCTCCCTTTGTGTCACCGAGA
>CAZQUR010000139.1:0-5452 GCA_964596535.1 uncultured Desulfobacteraceae bacterium | reverse complement strand
GTTGTCCACCCGAAAAATGAAAAAATCCCTTTGAACGACAATGGATTTTCGCGACAAGGCGCAAAGAAATCCTTTTTCTGACCGCCGGGTTAAGGTGGGCCGGGGTGCCGGGTCCGGAATTGTGTCGTTGCGGTCCGCCTTCTAGAAATCAATGGCACGTTTTTGGTCCGATAATTGCAGTCTTTTTTCCGAGAGGACCCGAATCCCCTTCCGACAGGAGCTTTGCCCGTGGAAATCCGCGAACCCGAAATCGCAAAAAACGACATTCTCATTCTTCACGACGATGACTACAATTCCGCCAACGTCTGCATTGTCACCGGATCCGGAACCGGCATCGGCCGCGCCACGGCCGTAGCCGCCGCCGTCAACGGTCTCATGGTCGTGGGTCTCGATATCAACAAAAAGGAAGGTGACAAGACACAACGCATCGCCCGGAACATGGGCGGCCAGGTGATCTTTATCCCCACCGATCTCACCCGGGATCAAGAATTGTCCCGGGCCGTTTCGGAAGCCGCGAAATTGGGCACGGTCCGCTTTTTGGCCAATATTGCGGGGATGCAGCACATCAACGCCATTGAGGATTTTCCTATGGAAATGTATGACCGGATGCACCGGCTCATGCTTCGCGCCCCGTTTTTGCTTTCGAAAAAGGTCATTTCGTTGATGAAAAAATCCCCTGACGGCGAGGGGGTGATCGGGAATATGGCCTCCATCCACGCCCACATATGCACCCGAAACAAACCGGTGTACAATATCACCAAGTTCGGGTTGCGCGCCCTGAGCCAATCCATCTCGGCCGAAGGGAACGGCCAAATCCGTTCCTTCACCGTGAGCACTGGTTTTGTGAAGACGCCCCTTGTTCTCAACCAGTTGCCGATCCAGGCCCGGCAATTGAAGATATCAGAAGATGAAGTCGTCCGAGACGTGATGATGGGACGGTCCAGGGTCAAGGAGATGATGGCGCCTGTGGATGTGGCCAACCTTTTCATCTTCGGCTTCTCCAAGTACGCCCGGTACCTGGTGGGGGGCGACCTGTTGTTCGATGGAGGAACCGTTCTGACCTACTGAAACTCAAATTAAAGGAGGTGATCTGCCGCCGATATTTTTTCACCACATGGCACCAACTATTTAAAAAAGGAGGATTAAAATGAAGAAAATCGCTCTGTTTTCGTTATGTTTTTTCGTGATCGGCCTGCTGGGATTCACTTTCACGGGTCAAGTCCTGGCGGCGGAAAAGGAAAAAAAGATCCTGTTGAAAGTTCCCATGGCTTACCCCTCAAAACTCCCAGGACTCGGTACCACTATCATCTGGATGTCGGAGCGCATCGAGATGTTGAGCGGCGGGACCATGAAAATCAAGGTCTATGAGCCAGGCGAACTCATCCCGGCCTTTGAAGGACTCGATGCGGTCCACGCCGGGAAAGTCAACGCCTTTTACGGCGTTTCAGGATACTGGTCCGGTAAATTTCCGGCAGCCGACTTTTTTACCGCCGTCCCCTTCGGCCCGGAAGCCACCGAGTATATGGCCTGGATCCATTACGGCAACGGCATGAAACTCTGGCAGGAAATGTATGACAGCAACGGCATGAACGTAAAAACCTTTCTGTGCGGCGTACTCCCCCCCGAAACATCGGGATGGTACGTCAAGGAAATCAAATCCGTGGCAGACTATAAGGGGTTGCCGATCCGATTCTTCGGGTTGGGCGGGAAAACGCTGCAAAAACTGGGGGCTTCCGTCACCCTTATCCCGGGTGGGGAGATTTTTCCGGCACTGGAGAAAAAAGCCATTGAAGGCGCCGAATTTTCCATGCCGGCCATCGATTCCAAGCTGGGATTTTACAAAGTGGCCAAATTTAATTACTTCCCTGGCTGGCACCAGCAGGCCACCCTGTTTGAGCTCATCGTCAACAAAGACGTCTGGAACAGCATGAGTGAACGCCAGAAAATGCTCCTTGAAACCTTGTGCATGGCCAGTACGTACAATACCATGGCATGGACGGAATCCATCCAGGCACCCGTATTGCATGAAAACGTAAAGAATCACGGGGTAACTCTCAAGTACTGGGATGACGAGGTCCTGGAAGCCATCGAGAAGGCCTGGAACGAGGTGGCTGAAGAAAACGCCGCCAAAGATCCCTTCTTCAAAAAGGTTTGGGAAGACCTCCAAAATTTCCGCAAGGAATACAAGATCTGGAAGGACTACGCATTTCTGCCGCGTCCCAAGCCCAAAGCATCGGATCTCTACTAGCGCCATCTCCATAAGATAACCGGGGATGCGGCGCGACGCCGCCATTATAGGGACCGCCCGCATCCCCCTTTCTATTTTTGTGAAAAAACGATTTCGATGCGTTAGGTTTTCTTGCCGGCGGCGGGAGGCGAATCATGAACAACAATGGAACACAACCTTCCAACGTTTTTTCCGATACCGTGGATGCGGTGATCAGGCGGATCGGGCATGTCCTCATGTGGGCCAATTGCCTTGTCATCTTTTTCATTATTCTTCAGGTTATCCTGCGGTACGGATTCGGTCACGGACTCGTTTTGCTGGAAGAACTCCAGTGGCATTTTTACGCTGTGGCGTTCATGTTCGGGTTGTCCTATGCGGTGATGACGAACTCCCATGTGGGTATGGACCTGATTTATGAAAGGCTTTCGAAAAAATGGAAGGCAAGGCTGGATATTTTTGGGATGGTCTTTCTGCTGATCCCTTTTGCCGGATTGATCTCCTACCAGAGCCTCGATTTTGTCCATGAGGCCTGGCGGCTGGGGGAACGTTCCGTGGCCCCTTTGGGATTGTGCTGCCGATGGGCGATTAAGGCGGTGATTCCCATCGCTTTCGCTATGGTTGTCCTGGCGACCCTGTCCCGTCTCGTGAGGACCGTTGCCGCCTTGAGGAGCATGTAACCCATGGAAATCAATGATATCCTCGTCGTTTCCATGTTCGCCACCTTCATCGGACTGCTATTTACCGGCTTTCCCATTGCCTGGGTTCTCGGGGGAACCGCGGTTTTGTTTACGGGAGTGGGAATGGCCGCCGATGCCTGGCTCGGCGGTTTCACCGGCATGGACTTCACCGTCTACAGCATGACCGTCAACCGGGTCTACCAACTCATGTACAACTGGGTCCTGGTGGCACTGCCCATGTTCATCTACATGGGATTAATGCTGGATCGCTCCGGGATCGCCGAACGCATGATGCGATCCATGCAAAATCTCTTTGGAATCGTACACGGCGGCCTGGCAGTGACGGTCTGCATTATCGGCATCATTTTGGCCGCATCCACCGGCATTGTGGGCGCCTCCGTGGTGATGTTGGGATTGCTTACCATCCCCGCCATGATGGACCAGGGGTATTCGAAAACGCTGGCCGTCGGCACCGTGGCCGGCGCGGGGACGCTCGGGATCCTGATCCCGCCGAGCATCATGCTGGTGATCATGGCGGATCAACTGGCACTGTCCGTCGGTGATCTCTTTATGGGGGCGGTTTTTCCGGGTCTGATCCTAGGCTTTTTGTATATTTTTTATATTTTTCTCCTCGGACTGCTCAAACCCAAATCGCTTCCCCTGGACCCGAACCGGAAACCCTTCAACTGGCGATTGCTCTGGGATGTCCTCAGGGACATTCTCCCCGCCGCCTGCCTGATTCTGGCCGTACTCGGTTCCATATTCGGAGGCATCACAACCCCCACCGAGGCCAGCGGTGTCGGTGCGTTGGGGGCCATCATATTGGCTGCCGTGAACAAGAAGCTGACATGGCAGGTTTTCAAGGAAGTGACCCGCTCCTGTTTCAACACCACGGCGTATATCTACGGAATTCTGGTGGGGGCCACCGCCTTTGCGCTGGTGCTTCGAAGCCTGGGAGGAGATGAATTCATCGAGAAAATTCTCATGTCGCTTCCTTTCGGTCCGGTTGGAATCATGGTCTTTATCCTGTTTTGCGTCTTTCTGCTCGGCTTCTTTTTGGACTGGATTGAAATCACTTTGATCATTTTGCCATTGGTGGCGCCCGTCGTAAAAAACCTGGGGCTTGAAATCGACGGATACGGCGTCGTCAGCAATCCGAGCCTGGTCTGGTTCGCCATTCTGGTTGCCGTTACCCTTCAGACCTCCTTTCTGTCGCCGCCCGTGGGATTTTCTCTTTTCTATCTCAAAGGAATCTGTCCGCCGGAGATCAAGCTGGCGGATATTTACAAAGGCGTCATCCCTTTCATCATCCTTCAAGTCATCGGTATGGCGATCATCGCCACCTGGCCCCAGTTGGTCACCTGGCTCCCGGCCGTCGCCTATCGCTGACAAAAGAGTCGGGTGGATTTGCGTAACCATCGTCGTGGTTATGAAGAATTGAGGGGGTTTAACGGCCCGGACATATGGCGTTCTGAAGAAGAAATTCTCAAAGACAGATCAAAACAGCGGTAAACAACTCAGGAGGTTTCGGTGAACATCGGAAGTCTTTTTGCCCGGCATGCGCGATATCGTCCGGATAATCTCGGGGCGGTTTATGGAAACCATCGGCTGAATTATCTGGAATTCAACAGAAACATCAACCGGCTGGCCGATGGACTCCTTTCCCTGGGCATTCGAAAAGGAGATAAAATCGCCACCATCCTTCCCAATTGCATGGAGCTTTTGGAAGTGTATTGGGCCTGTGGAAAAACCGGCGCCGTCGTTGTTCCTTTGAGCACACTGCTTATGGAAAAAACCCTCCTCTCGCTTCTCCAGGATTCCGATGCGGCAGCCGTTGTGGCGCATCCGAGCTTTGTGCCTGTCCTGGACAACATTCGATCCGAGTTGAAAGCCGTTTCCGAGGACCGGTACTTATTGGTGGACGATCCGATTCCGGCGAAATACCAGGATTACCATGCCCTGAAAGCCGCCTCGGGAGATGGGGAGCCGGAGGGTGTTCTTGTTGAAGATCCGGATCCTTTCAATATCATGTACAGCAGCGGCACCACCGGACTTCCCAAAGGGATCGTCCACACCCACTATATCCGGGCCATGTATGGAACGATCTTCGCCGGATCTTTTCGCATGACCCCGGAAAGCGTCACCCTGCACGCCGGATCCATCGTCTTCAACGGCGCATTTGTGGACCTCATGCCCACGGTTTTCCTGGGTGCCGCATATGTTTTATTGGATCGATTCGATCCCGCAACCTACATCGACACCATCGAAAAAGAACGTGTCACCCATGTCATGCTGGTCCCCTCCCAGATCATCGCCCTGCTGGATACCCCCGGTTTTACTTACGAGCGGTTGCAATCCCTGGAGATGGTCCTTTCTCTCGGTGCGCCTTTGCTCAGGGAGCACAAGGAACGGCTCAACCGTGTTCTGCCCGAACGCTTTTATGAACTTTACGGTCTGACGGAGGGATTCGTCACCATATTGGATAAATACCATTATGCCGCAAAACCCATGTCCGTAGGAGTGCCTCCACCCTTTTTCGAGATGTGTA
>CAZQUR010000138.1:0-5465 GCA_964596535.1 uncultured Desulfobacteraceae bacterium | reverse complement strand
TCGTAAAAACCCGAAATCTCCCTCTCCCTTTAGGGAGATCACTACTATCATTCCCTCTCCCTTGAGGGAGAGGGTTGGGGTGAGGGTGAAAATAGATTGTATTTTCAATAAATTGTATCCCTCCTCTCCTTAATCCCTTCCCACCAGGGGAGGGAAAAAAAGACTTTTTACTTTGCCATCAAAGTTGGCACGCCCCTTGCTGTATTTAGAGGCAAAACCGATGGATCTTCGATCAATCAAATTCAAACAAAGGAGGTAAGAAATGAAACAGCGTTATCTGAAGACTTCCATGGTGGTTGTCGCGGTCCTTTTCCTGGTGGGAATGGGAACGGTGGCCTTTGCCGATTGGGGCAGGGGTTACGGCCGCCAACACATGGGCTACGGTCCCGACGACGGTTACGGGTATGGTCCGGGATGGCATCACCGGGGGTATGGCTACGGCTACAGCCGGGGCGGCGGTGATCTGAGTGCGGAGGAACTGAAGCAGCTCGAGGAAGCGCGCGCAGGCTTTTTCGATGCCACCCGCGAACTGAGATCGAATCTGCGCCAGAAGCGCCTGGAACTGGAATCCGAATTGGCCAAGGCCGAGCCGGACAGTGCCAAGGCGTCTGCCCTCCAGAAGGAGATTTCCGACTTACAGGCCCAGTTCGACCAGAAACGGATCGAGCACCGGATCAACATGGAAAAGCTTTTTCCTGAAAACGGTCCGCGACGGGGTTCGGGCTTTGCCGGACGACGGGGACTCCGGGGAGGCGGCCCGGGTGCCTGCTGGTACTAACCGCATTTGGGATGGCAAAGTAAAAACCCCCGTGGGGAATTTCCCCGCGGGGGTTTTTTTTACGCATCCGACCTTAAAACGTAAAACCTGAAACGTAAAACCCTTCTCTTGTCTCGGTCGGGTATAAAACCCGACCCTACAACTTGTCATTTGTCACTTGTCACTTGTCACTATTCACTGTTCTGTTTACTATTTCTTCCCTTCTTTCACCTCTTCAAAGTCGGCATCCACCACGTCCTCTTCGGCGCCCGAAGGATCGCCGCCGGCCTGGGCATCCGACGCTCCCTCGGGCTCGGCTTGCTCTTGACCCGTCTGGGAGGCCTTTTGGTACATGGCCTCGGCCAGCTTGTGGGAGGTCTGCATGAGTTCGTCGCTGAGCCGGCGGATCTCGCCCGCATCTTCCCCTTCCATGGCCGTCTTCAGGCGGCTGATGCCGTCTTCCACCTGGGACTTGGTGGCGGGTTCCACTTTATCGCCCAGTTCCTTGATGGATTTTTCCGTGGAGTAGATCAGGCTGTCGGCATGGTTGCGGGCCTCGGCCAGTTCTTTTCTCCGCTTGTCCTCTTCGGCGTGCATCTCGGCGTCCTTGACGAGCTGGTCGATCTCTTCCTTGGACAGACCCGAGGACGCCGTGATCTGAATGGACTGTTCTTTTCCCGTGGCCAGGTCCTTGGCCGAAACGTGCACGATGCCGTTGGCATCGATGTCGAAGGTGACCTCGATCTGGGGCACACCCCGGGGCGCAGCAGGAATCCCCACCAGTTCGAACCGGCCCAGGGTCTTGTTTCCGGCGGCCATCTCCCGCTCTCCCTGGAGCACGTGGATGGACACCGCCGGCTGGTTGTCGGCCGCGGTGGAAAAGATCTGGCTTTTCCGGGTGGGAATGGTGGTGTTCTTCTCGATGAGCTTGGTCATGACCCCGCCCAGGGTTTCGATACCCAGGGAAAGGGGCGTTACGTCCAGCAGGAGGACGTCCTTCACATCCCCCTTGAGAACACCGGCCTGGATGGCGGCGCCGATGCCCACCACTTCGTCCGGATTTACCCCCTTATGGGGATCGATGCCGAAAATCTTTTTCACCCGCTCCTGTACGGCAGGCATACGGGTCATCCCGCCCACCAGGATGACCTCGTTGATATCCTTTGGGGTCAGGCCGGCATCTTTGAGGGCGGTGCGGCAGGGGCCTTCCAGTTTATCCAGCAGATCGCTTACGAGCGATTCCAGCTTGGACCGGGTGATCTTGATATTCAAATGTTTGGGCCCGCTGGCATCGGCCGTAATGAAGGGCAGATTGATGTCCGTTTCCATGGAAGTGGACAGTTCCATCTTGGCCTTTTCGGCGGCTTCCTTGAGCCGCTGGAGCGCCATTTTGTCCTTGCGCAGGTCGATCCCCTGGTCCTTGCGGAATTCCTCGGCCAGGTAGTCGATGACCCTCAAATCGAAGTCTTCGCCGCCCAGGTGGGTATCACCGTTGGTGGATTTTACCTCGAAGACCCCTTCGCCGATTTCCAGGATGGAAATGTCGAACGTCCCCCCGCCCAGGTCGAAGACGGCGATCTTTTCTTCCTTTTTCTTGTCCAGCCCGTAAGCGAGCGAGGCGGCGGTGGGTTCGTTGATGATCCGGAGGACATTGAGACCCGCGATTTTTCCCGCATCTTTGGTGGCCTGGCGCTGGCTGTCGTCAAAGTAGGCCGGAACCGTGATGACGGCGTCGGTGATTTTCTCTCCCAGGTACTCCTCCGCGGCCCGTTTCATGTACGCCAGGATGTATGAAGAAACTTCGGCGGGACTGAACTGTTTGCCCCGGATGTTGATCCGGATGTCGCCGTTGGGGGCCTGTTCGATCTTGTACGGAAGGATCTTGATATCCCGCTGCACTTCCGGCGAGGCGAACTTGCGGCCGATGAGCCGTTTCACCGCAAAAACCGTGTTTTCCGGGTTGGTAATGGCCTGGCGCTTGGCGATCTGGCCCACCATGCGCTCCCCGCTTTCCGACACTGCAACAATGGAAGGCGTGGTGCGCCCGCCTTCCGGGTTTGTAATGACCTTGGGTTCTCCCCCCTCCATCACGGCGACGCAGGAGTTGGTGGTCCCCAGGTCGATACCGATCACTCTGCCCATATGAAATCCTCCTTAGAAATTAAAAATTGCTTTATCACTGCTTAATCCCGCGGATCTTCAGCGGATTCTTTTTCTGTTTTTTCACTCAACCGATTCGGTTCCTTGGATACCACCACCATGGACGGGCGCAGGAGCCGGTCATGAAGGAGATACCCTTTCTGGAGTTCCTTGACCACCGTATTGTCGGGGTGCTGATCCGTCTCTTCCTGCATGACCGCCTGATGATACGTGGGATCGAAAGGTTCTTTCAGCGCCGATACGGGCTTAACGGCGAATTTTTCGAACACTTTCAGGATTTCCGACAGTGTCATCTCGACGCCCTTGACCAGCGGGTTTTCCGCCCGGTCTTTTTCGTCCACGGCCTGGATCGCCCGCTCCAGGTTGTCCACCACGGGGAGCAGGGCCTTGAGCAGGGTTTCGTTGGCGAATTTCCGATAGTCTTCCTTTTCCCGGACCATGCGTTTTTTGTAATTTTCGAATTCCGCGCTGATCCGCAACAGGCGGTCATAATGCTCCTTGGTGTCCTTTTCCGCCTGTTCCAGGCGTTCCTGAAGACTTTTTCCGGAATCCGCCGTGTCGCTTTGGAGATCCTTCGCCCGGTCGTTTTCCTGACCCGGTTTTTCCATTTCATTCACCGGGTTCTTGGGTGCTTCCGTCTTCTTTTTTTCCCGAGTCTCGCCTGTCATTGAATCCTGTTTTTTCATAGGTCAAAAGAAATCCTCAAAGTTTCCAAAACGCATTGATGCCAAAAGATAAATCGGGTTAACGGCTTGTCAAGGCAAAAGAAAGGCATGAAAGAAGGGGAAACGGTTGTGCACCCTGTTTCGAGTTCTTCCCGGCAAAACAAGGACCTATAAGTGGCCGGGATCGATCCGCGACACAACCCGCATCACTTATCGCTGCTTCCTTCCGGACCTGACGAGGTTCATGACCGGTTGTTGCGCGGTGTCCGGCCGGGAGGTCCCGGAATCACCGGGGGGCGAACCCTTGACAGGGGATTCAGCCCCGCATAAAGCGGTTTTCGGGTTCAGGGCACCGCTAGCTCCCCGCCTAGCACAACCATGTTCCATCATAATGATTGCAAAATATTTTGCAAGTCATAATATGGTGAACGGTTGTAGGGCCGGATTTTACATCCGGCCGTGTCGGAAGTGCCGCGAAGCTTGAACAGTGACGAGTGACGAGTTGTAGGGCCGGATTTTATATCCGGCCGTTACGAGTGACAGGTTGTAGGGCGGCATTTTATATGCCGCCGGAAGGTGACGGGAGGGGAAAAAATTCGAATATTGAATCTCGTCGTGGTTAAAGGAGAACGCCGCAAACAAACCTTGAATTTTGAATCTTTGAATCTTTGAATCTTGAATCCCGGCGAAGCCGGACAGTGACGAGAAACTGGTTTTAAGTTTTAGGTGTTACGTTTTAAGTAAGAGGTCAGACAGGCCGGACAGATGAAAGCATTCATTGAAAAGGTCCGCCGGACCATCGTGGACTACCGGATGACCACTCCCGGCGACCGCATCCTCGTGGGGGTTTCCGGCGGCCCCGACTCGGTCTGCCTGCTGCACCTGCTCACCCGGTTGGCCCGGGATCGTTTTCTCCGGCTGGGGGTTGCCCACCTGGATCACGGCCTCCGGGGCGAGGCGTCGGACCGGGATGCCGCCTTCACGGCGGATCTGTCCCGTTCCCTGGGGTGGCCCTGTTACCTGAAAACCGCCGTCCCCGGATCCTTGCACGCGGGTGGGATTTCTCCGGAAGAATCGGCCCGAAAGGCCCGCTATGCTTTTTTCCGGGAAATTTCCAAAAGCCACGGGTACAAAAAAGTCGCCCTGGGCCATCACGCCGGCGACAACGCCGAGCTTTTCCTGATGCGGTTGGTGACCTGGGCCGGGACCACCGGTGCTTCCGGCATCCCCCCCATCCGGGAAGATTCCGAAGGGGGCATGCAGATCATCCGGCCACTCATCCGCTGCACCCGGGAGGAAATCACCACGTATCTGACGACTTACGGCATCGCCTTTATGGAGGATGCCACCAATTTTTCCCCCCGTTTTTTACGGAACCGGGTCCGCCATCAATTGATCCCCAGGCTGAAATCCGAGTTCAATCCGAAGATCGAAACCACCCTGAACCGGTTTTGCACCATTGCGGCGGCGGAGGACGAATGGATGCACCGGCTCACGGATCCCATGTTCCGGTCCGCTGTCATCGAAACCGGGAAGGATGCCCTTGTTCTTTCCGTTGAAAAAATCCTTGCCGCGCCGGTGGCGGCACAGCGCCGGATCCTCCGGGAAGCCCTGAAACAGGTGAAGGGAAATCTCAGGCGCATCACCTTCGATCACGTGGAGGCGGTCCGGTTCCTGTTGTCAAAGGGTGCGGATGCCAAGCACGTGCACCTGCCCGGGGGCATCCGCGGCCTGCGGGATGCACACTGCCTGGTGATTCAAAAGGTTCCCGTCCGCCCCCGCCCGCCGCGAACTGCCAAATAATCATGATGGAATCGTAAAAAAGCCGATTCTGTTCACGCCGCAACCCTTATCGGAAGAGCCCTTTCATAGCCCCCCTCCTT
>CAZQUR010000137.1:0-5496 GCA_964596535.1 uncultured Desulfobacteraceae bacterium | reverse complement strand
GACGAGGGAATCGATTTAAGCGGCTTTGACAGTAAAAAAGTCGCTCGCGTCAGGCGGATTCTTGAAGCCGCAGAAACACGGAGGATTAAAAACATAACAGCGGATGATCTTCAGCATCGGGGATGAAACCGATGCGTCCCGGCATCGCGTTGTTCAACGCCGGATATCGGTTCCCGGGCAAAATCCAAGGGGTCCGATTTCATCCATCAATAAGTCCGTACTGCTTCATTTTCCGCCAGAGCGTTGTTCGGCTCATCTCCAAGACGCGAGCGGCTTCGTTACGGTTGTTCGGATATCGATCCAAGACAGCCCGGATTTTTTCGACCTCACGCCTCTCGGCATCGGAAAGCAGCGTTCTTTTGCCGTCGTCCTGAGTTCTTCGCAAATCCTTTGGCAGATGTTCCACGCCGATCAAAGGGTCTTTGCACACCACAAAAGCATATTCGATGATATTTTCAAGTTCACGGATATTTCCCGGAAAATCATGCTGCAGCAGAAAACGAAGCGCCTGCTCGGATATGCCCTGTATTGACCGACCTTTCACCAGATTCAATTTATTGATGAAATGATCGATCAAAAGCGGAATGTCCTCCTTTCTTTCCGTCAACGACGGAAGACTGATCCGTATCACATTGAGACGATAATAAAGATCTTCCCGAAATTTTCCGTTTCTGACCAGCTCTTTCAACTCCATGTTGGTGGCCGCCACCACCCGGAAGTCCACCTTTAGCGTACGCGTCTCTCCCAGGGGCATAAATTCACCGCTTTCCACCACGCGAAGCAAATCGGCCTGGAAGGCAAGCGACGTGTTACATACCTCGTCCAGGAAAAGCGTCCCCTTATGGGCGAGCATAAAGCGACCGGGCTTGTTTTGTACCGCACCCGTGAAAGCGCCCCTGGCGTAACCGAAGAGTTCCGATTCCAGAAGCGTATCCGGAAGGGCGGCGCAGTTGACGGCGATAAACGGGCCCTTCTTTCTCTTGCTGAGGGAATGGACGGCTCGGGCGATGAGTTCCTTGCCGGAACCGGTGGGGCCTGTAATGATCACCGGGCTGTCGCTGGCGGCGATATCCGGGAGGGCGGAAAGGATTTCCCGCATCCTTGGATGGGTCGCGATGATATCCTCATGGGTGAAACGGCGGGTGATTTCCTTCCTTAATCGTTCGATATCGGTTAAATCCTGAAAGATCTCCACTCCGCCCAGGAGATGATCCTTCTCGTCTTTCAAAGCGGATACGCTGATATGAACCGGCTTTTTGAAACCCTGTTTGGTGATGACAAACGCATTGATATCGCGCGAGATTTCTTTGCCGGCAAAAATTTGGTCCATGGGGCATCGCGTATCACAAAGATCTGCTCGAAAGACATCGAAACAGTACTGCCCCACGGTTTCTTCAAAGCGAAAACCGGTTAAGGTTTCGGCGGCCGGATTCAGATAGGTAATCTTTTTATCCAGGTCCACGGTAAAGATCCCCTCGTGGACGTTTTCCAGGATCGAACAGCAATGCGCCGTGGGAATCCGCTTCATTTTACAGGAAAACCCGGCTTCCTGTGAACGAAGCGAACCGTCCCTGCTTTCAACACCGGGATTGTTCGCGTTGATTTTTTTCAAATCAGGCAGCTCCATACTCGGACTTTACCGGTTTTTCGCATCCCGATTTGCGCACTGTTGGAAAGGTTTCGCGTAACAGGCCTTTTGCCGAATCAACTTAATCGAAATCGAACCCCGACAGGTAAGCCGTCAGTTGTTCCCGGTTTTCCGCTGCCAGCTCCGGGCAATCGTCGGCGCCGCGCCCTCCCTCCGCCACCTGGGCGGCAAAAGCCATGCAGGTGGGGCGGCCGCACTTTTTACAGTTGGTTTTGGGCAGGAGGCGGAGAATTTCCATCACCTGGGGTCTTGTCTTTCCGGTAAAACACGGCGCAATCGTTTCCCGGTTTTCCCATGCCTGGTTGATTTCGCTCCTCAACCACTCCAAAATTCGATCCGCTTCTGCTTCGTCTTTCAGGGCATTGACCGCGATCTCCCGGGCGGCCACCTTGATGATTTTTCCGTGGTGATGAAACATCACCTCCGGCGGATCCGCGAAATACTGGGTGCCTCCCAGGACGGCGTTGAGATAGGGCAGCACGTCGCGGATATCTTCGTTCAGGCGGGCGATGCAGTGCACCGATTCGAAACTCGGGTTGCATTCGGGCCGGAAAATTTCCTTGGTGTACCCGGTCAGCAGCATGGATGCCTCCTTTCATCGGCGGTCTTTTTACCCGATCTTCTTTTCCCTCGATGTTTCAGCAGCTTCATAGGCACGGGCCAGAATCTCCAGGGGGTGAAACACCGGATAGGACAGCACGTGGCAAAACTGGAGCCGGCAGCTCAGGCAGTCGGTGATGACGGCATCGGGCGTTTTGGCGTTTATCTTTTCCATCAGCGGCGATCCCAGTCGGATGGAACGTTCATAAAAACTTTCCTTGAATCCCAGGCTCCCGCCCATGCCGCAACAGTCCATGGCCCCGCCCACCCGTTCCACCGTCAGGCCGGGGATCATGCGCAACAGGGCTTCATAGGGGCTTCCGATTTCCTGTTCCCGTTGATGGCACGGGGCGAAATAAACCATGCGGCCGGGAATCGCGCCGAACCGGGTATCCAGGCGCTTTTCGGCAACACAGCGATCCAGGTATCGGCCCATGTCCTGGATTCCATCGGCCAGCCGGATGCGATCCAGCGGATCGAAACCGGAAAAATACCCGTCGTCTTTCAGGATTTCCCGGTACATCCCCTTCCTGAGCCGGACGAATCCCGTTTTTCCGGCCCTGGAGTCGGGGACCTTGATCTCATCCTTTCCGGCGGAAACCGAGCGCTGATAGGCCCCCGAATAGTAGGCCCCTTCCTTGAGCAGCACCTTCATGAAATACCCGCACGTGGGACAGGAACAAACCAGGTCGCATCCGGATCGGGCGGCGTCCAGGAAAGCGGCAAGATTTTTTCCCACGCGCCTGAGGGTGGTGGGGGCGTCTCCTTCCACCAGGGTGGGCATGCCGCAACACTGTTGTTCCGGGACATATACGGCAACCCCGTTTCTCTCCAAGACGGCCACCGCGGCCCGGGCCACCTCCGGGAAAAAATACCCGGCCGTGCAGCCCGCGAAGTAAGCGACCTTGGGTTCTTTTTCCGGCTCACGGTGCAACCCGTTTTTCCGCGCCCATTCAAAGAAGGATTCGGGGGCGGCCCTGGGCAAGGCGCGATGGGGATGGATCCGGGCGATCTTTTTCAGGAACCGATCGACAGGGGCAAGGTCCGCCGCGGTGTTTACGATCTCCGGCATCCGGCCGCTGAACCGGCAGACCGTCTGCACATCGGCCAGCAGCCGAACCCCCAGGGGCATCCCGTTTTTTCGAACGTGCTCGGTTTTTCCTTGGATTACGTCCATGCGGATATCGGGACACGGGCACAGGCCGCACAGGGTGCACAGATCGGCGAGTTGTTGTAATTCTTCCCGGGTCATGGGGTGACCGTTTTCCTTTTCCCGGTCATAGAGCTGATACAGCTCGGGAAAAAGCAGGCAGCTTTCCTCCATCAAGAACCGGCAGGTGTCGCAATCGGTACAGGCGTCCACCACCCGCCGCAGGATTTTTTCCGGCGTCGCATCACCCGATATTTGCCGCTGAAACGCCTGTTTTTGATTGTCGTTCATTCAATCGGTTCTCAATTCGGTGTTCATCGTTGACAAATTCCGCTGCACATTCATCACATGGCATCCAGATGAGACTTGAGTTTCTTTCCATTTTGCACGTGCAATCGCTTCACAAAGATCCGGATGAGTTGCAACGCGGCATCACCATCGTCGTCGAGCAGGGCGCTTCTCATCTGCATATATTCGGATTCCGAAAGGGTCAACACGCGGCCCCTTCCCTCTTTTTCTGAACGCATCTGTTTGGCCTTTCGATGGAATAAAAGTGAAGAAACCCTTTTCCTTCATGCCAACGGAAAAGGATTGACCGCCCGGTGGGATTTTCCGGGCAACGGCTCCAGATGCCGCCCGATGACCTCCAGGGCTTCCGGTGTTGACGGCACCCGGCTGCACGCCGACTGATTTGTATAGATAACCGTGTCATCGATGATAATTTCGAATATACCGTTATGCCCTTCGATCAATTCCGTCTGAACACCAAAAGTATCAACCGTTGCTTCCGCCAGACCGGCGGCGGCCGGATAAAAACCTCACTCCACACAAAAATGGATTTTCACGGATTTCCGGTTTGTTTTTTCTGACATGATCATCGCTCCTTTGCTATTTCGATATTTTTCATATTGAAGCGCCCCGCTGCAAGCAGCAGGGAATGCGCTCGCTGTTGCGGTTCAATTTGTTTTTTTCTCCGGCAACTCCCAATCCATTTTCCCGTCTTTCAATTCCAAAACCCGGATGCATGCGTCCACCACATCGGGGTCATACTTGATTCCCCTTTGGGAGTTCAATTCCGCCATCGCCGAATCCATTCCCACCGCCGGGCGATAGGATCGGAAACAGCACATGGCATCCACCACATCCGCCACGCCGAGAATGCGCGCCTCCATCAAAATTTCGTCCCCTTTCAACCCCCTGGGATACCCGGAACCGTCCATGCGTTCATGGTGCTGGTAGATGGTTTCGGCGATGGGCCAGGGAAAATCGATATCTTTTAATATATCGTAGGCGGCGGCAGGGTGGTTTTGGATAATGCCCCGTTCATGTTCCGCCAATTCACCCGAACGGTTCAAAATGGCCTGGGGGACAAAAATCTTTCCCAGATCGTGAATCGCGGCGGCCATGCGCAATCCTTCCGTACGCTCCCAGGAAAACTCGAGTTCCCGGGCCATCCGCCGGCATAGCTTGGTGACCCGGCGCTGGTGACCGGCAGTACTGGGATCCCGTTTTTCGATGGCCATGGACATGGCCTGGATGACCCCGCCCATGGCTTTCCGGAATTTCTCCCGGCTTTCGTAAAGGGGCGTCATGTCGCTGACGATTTCGATCAGGCCGGACAATTTGCCGCCGGCTGTCCGATATGCCGTTGCGGTAATGATGCCCGGTGCGCTGCGGCCGCACGTACAATGCTTGTCTCCCTCGTAGCGAAGCCATTCCACGCCGTTGAGGATACGATTCATGGGACAGGCCGGGGTTCGGCACAGATCTCCCGGAAACACGTCATAGCACTTCTTCCCGACGGCCGGCGAACCGGAAACTCCCGACAAGTTTGAAAACGCCGCATTCACCCATATCACGTTAAAGTTCGTATCGATCAAGACAACCGCATTGGGCGCGGCATCCAGGACCTGCTGAAAATCCAACACGCCGGTGTCCAAGCCGCGTTTCCTTTTTTTTCCATCTTGTCTTTTTCGCATCGCCTTCACCCACTGTCCCGATTCGGCTTTTATGTCATTGCCGCATCACGGCTTGCAGGTCACATGGCATACACCCGTAGGGGTCTCCAACGCGTAGGGAAAAAATTTCCGTTTCAGCC
>CAZQUR010000136.1:4286-5513 GCA_964596535.1 uncultured Desulfobacteraceae bacterium | reverse complement strand
TAAAATGCCGCCCTACGTCGCGCATTAAACCGTAGGGCGGGATTTTATATCCCGCCGAAAAAAACCGGCACTTGAAAAAGGAAGGATTGTGAAAAGAAACCGGGCATTCAGACGCGTAATACTTCTTTCCGCCCTTATCTGGACGGCGGCGGGATGCGGATATCAATTCGCCGGGAGCGGGAGTTTTCCGGCCGGCGTGAAGACGATCTATATCGCTCTTTTCGACAACCGGACCACGGAAACCGGTATCGAGACCGTGTTCACGGACGACATGATCGATGAATTCATCCGGAGAAACGAAGAAGGCGTGGCCTCGAACAGGGAAAACGCCGACGCCGTCCTTTCCGGAGTCGTGGCCTACATGACCGTGGAAACCATTTCCCGGACCGATGCCTCCACCTCGGATGAGCGGCGGGTCACCATGACCCTCAGACTGAAATTGACGAACCGGCAAAAGCGGGTCGTTTGGGCCGGGACCGTTTCGGAAAATGAAGCCTATCCCGTCGTGGCCGGGGATCGATTTGGAACGGATCGGAACCGCCGGGAGGCCATCGAGGTCCTGTCCACGCGTATGGCCGAAAGGACTTATAATCGCCTCACCGCGGATTTTTAGAAGGGGTCCGAGGGTCCGAGTGTTCTTGAACCCTTGGCCCCTTGAATCCTTGAGCCCTCTCCGGAGCGGCGATCGCCGCTCCGGGATTATTTTTTTGCGTTGACGCGCCGCTCGAGGCGGGAAATCTTGCGGGAAGCGGCCCGCCGATGGATGGCCGCTTGCTTGGCGCTCTTTGCGATGACGGACTTGGCCTCGTTGAGCTGCTTGGCCAGCGCTTCGGGATCCACGTCGGAACCCGCCGCGGTGCGGACGGATTTGATGACGTTTTTCACCCGGGTTTTGGCCGTTTTATTACGCTCACGCCGGTCTTCGTTTTGCCGCGCCCGTTTGATTGCAGATGGATGATTTGCCACGGATGTTCATTCCTCCTGTTTTTTTAGTTTGTTCCGGGGATGTCCGGCGGCCCAATGTTTGTTTCCCCTGTCCGGGGGGGTGTCCGGCAACCCGTATTTCCTCTCCCCCTCGAGGGGGAGGTGAGGTGAGGGGGTGTTGTGAACGCCGTTACACCCTCACCCTGTCCCTCTCCCTCAAGGGAGAGGGGACCCGTTAATGGTTTCCCGCTTCCCCAAGGGGTAGGGAACCCGTAAATAGCTTTCCGCTCCCTCAGGGGGTAG
>CAZQUR010000136.1:0-4186 GCA_964596535.1 uncultured Desulfobacteraceae bacterium | reverse complement strand
GGGGGTAGATCTGTGAACAGGTTTTCCTCAAAAAGGAAACAAACTTGAAATTTGCCCCAAAAGCCAATGACTGTCAATAAAAAACGTCATCTTCCAAATTCCATCGACCCATTTTTAGTACCACCCATCCGCCGGTCCCTGCCCCATGGATGAAAGCCGCCGGGTCTTTCGGGCCGCCGGGGTGGTGGGCGGCGCCACCCTGTTGAGCCGGATCCTCGGGTTTGTCCGCGACGCGGTCATCGCCTGGATGTTCGGCGCCGGTGCCGGCGCGGACGCTTTTTTCGTGGCCTTCCGGATCCCCAACCTCCTCCGGCGGCTCCTGGCCGAAGGGTCCCTGAGCATCGCCTTTATTCCTGTTTTCACCGATGTGATGACCCGCCGGGGGCGGGCGGAAGCGTTTCAAATGGTCCGGTCCGCCTTCCGGATCCTGGTGCTGGTCCTGGCGATGGTGTCGGCCCTGGGGGTGTTGTTTTCTCCGTTTGTCGTCAAGGGGATCGCCCCGGGGTTTGCCCGGCTTCCCGAGAAAATGGCCCTCACCACGGACCTGACACGGATCGTGTTCCCCTATATCTTTTTCGTCGGGATCCTGGCCCTGTTCATGGGGGTCCTCAACGCCCTGGGGCATTTTGCCGCCCCGGCCCTGGCGCCCGCGGCCTTGAACCTGGCCGTGATCGCCGCCGTCTTTTTCCTTTGCCCGGTCATGGCCGAGCCGGTGTACGGCCTTGCCGTGGGTGTGCTCCTGGGAGGCGCCCTCCAGGTGGCGATGCAGGGACCGGTGATCCTGAAAAAGGGGGTCCGCCTTTTCCGGAAGGCGCCCCTGTGGCATCCGGGCCTCAGCCGCGTGGGGCGACTCATGCTCCCCACCGTCATCGGGGCGGCCGTGTATCAGATCAACATCCTGGTGGGCACCCTGTTGGCTTCTTTGCTCCCGGAAGGAAGCGTCTCCTTTTTGTACTACGCGGACCGCCTCGTCCAGTTTCCCCTGGGGCTTTTTGCCATCGCCGCCGCCACCGCGGCCCTGCCGAGCCTTTCCCGGCAGGCGGCCATGGGGGATCTCGAAGGGGTGAAAAAGACATTTTCGGATTCCATGACCCTGGTCTTTTTCATCACCCTTCCGGCCATGACCGGGCTGATCGTGCTGCGGGAGCCCATCATCGCCGTCCTCTTCGAACGGGGGGCGTTCGGACCGGAATCCACGCGATTGACGGCCGTGGCCCTTTTATACTATGGTATGGGCCTGTGGGCGTTTTCAGCGGTGCGGGTGGTGGTCTCCGCCTTTTACGCCCTCCAGGACACGAAGACGCCGGTGCGGACGGCCGTGGTATCCGTTTTGGCCAACATGGGACTCGGGATTCTTTTGATGGGGCCCATGGGCCACGGGGGGCTTGCCCTGGCGACTTCCCTGGCGTCCATGGTGAATTTGGGGCTCCTGCTCCGGGCGTTGAGGGGGCGGATGGGCGCCCTGGGTGCAAAAAAGATGGCGGCGTCCCTGCTGCGTTCGGCAGCCGGATCCGCGGCCATGGGGGCGGGGGTATGGCTCATCTATTTTGCGGGAATCCCGGAACGGTTCCGGAACGGCCCGGAACGCCCGGCGTGCCTTGCCCTTGCCCTGGCCTCCGGAATTGCCCTTTACGGGCTCTTTTCTCTGATGACCCGCAGCCCGGAACTGAAACTTTTTGCCGCTTTTTCCAAAAAAAGCGGGGTGAAAAGTGACGACTAAACAAAAGATCTTCCTTTCCCTTGCCGTGGTGGCACTCGTTAACTTACTTTTGCTCATCCTGTTCGGCGGAAAAGGATTCACCGATTATCTTTCCCTCAAAACCCAGAAAAACAAGGTGCTCATGGAGAACGAAGCGCTTGTGAAAAAAAACATTTCCCTGTATCATAAGGTGGAGCGGCTCAAAAATGATCCCCGATACATGGAATTCGTGATCCGCAAAGATCTGAAAGCCGTGGCGAAAGACGAAATCATCTTCAAAAAAAAACCGTAAAGGAAAAAAGCGGTCTTGAGTAACGCCGATCCCTTTCGCACCGAGACCCTGGCCCGGATCTATTTTTCACAGGGACGATTCCGGGAAGCGGCGGATATCTACCGTTATCTGGTCCTTAAAAAACCCGGAAACCGGCGCCTGGTGCCGGCGTTTCTGAAAGCGGAACAAAAGGCGCTGGAGAAGAGGCGAGAGGGCGTAATCGAAAAAACGGCCCGGTGGATCCGATTTTCCATGCGGGTGAAGGACCGGAAGCGGCTTGCCGGTGTGCAAAGGCGGTACCCGGAGGAAAGACCGTAACGCAGACATCTTCAATGAACTCTGCCCGAGGCAAAAAGAAGTGTTTTGGTAATCGGCAGGAACCCGACAAAAAAGGAGGATGGATCATGATGCACCGGAGGAAAAGGCAATGGCGATGGTTGGGACTCGGGATCGCGGCGGTCTTCACCCTGTCGGCGTTGGGGTGTGCCAGCGTATTGTCGAGCCGGGACAAGTCCCCGGCCCAAAAAGACGCGCCCATGTACATGGATTTCGGGGACGTGATGATTCCCCAGGAACTCAAAACCGTTAAGGACCAGACCTTCATCTACCGGACGGCCGGGCACACCAGCGGGGTGTTGACCCTGAAAGGCCGGGTGGAGATGAATTCGATCATCGCCTTTTTCGAAAACAACATGACCAAGGACAACTGGAACAAAATCGGAGAATTCAAGTCCCCCCGGACGGTGCTTTTGTTCCGGAAGGAAAACCGGTATTGCGTCATCAATATCCTGGAAGGGACCTATGACGCCAGGGTGGAAATATGGGTGATGCCGACCATGGCCGGAGAGACGGGGTTGTTGAAATAACAAAAGGGTTCGAGGGTTCGAGGGGTCGAGATTTTAAGGGTCCAAGGGTTCGAGGGTTCGAGGGTTCAAGTGAAGTCATTCCTCTTATCACTTGACCCCTTGACCCCTTGAATCCTCGAACCCTTCAAAAGTGGAAAACAATGGCACATCCGTTGTCAGGGAAAAATATCGTATTGGGCGTGTGCGGCGGCATTGCCGCCTACAAGAGCGCCGAACTGCTGCGTCTTATGATCAAAAAAGGGGCGTCGGTGCGGGTGATGATGTCGAAAAACGCCCATGAATTCGTGGGCCGCGTCACCTTCGAAGCCCTCTCGGGAACCCCGGTGTGCGGGGATCTCTTTGCTCCCGGCGGCGAAAGCGCCATGAAGCACATCCACTGGGCCGAGACCGCCGATGCCGTGGTCATCGCGCCGGCCACGGCCGACATGATCGGAAAACTGGCCGGCGGTATCGCCGACGATGCCCTCTCCACCTTTGTCATGGCCGTGACCGCCCCGGTGCTGGTGTGCCCGTCCATGAACGTGAACATGTATCAAAGCAAGGCGGTGCAACGAAACCTCGAGACCTTGAGGGCCGACGGATTCCTGTTGGTGGCGCCGGATGCCGGGGACCTGGCCTGCGGCGTTTCCGGCCCCGGCCGCCTCCCGGATCCCGCATACATCATGGATCGCCTCACGGCCTGCCTGACGCCCAAGGACCTGGCGGGGCGGCGCATCCTCGTCACCGCGGGTCCCACGCGGGAGCCCCTGGACCCGGTTCGCTTCATCTCCAATCCGTCGTCGGGGAAGATGGGGTTCGCCCTGGCAAGGGCGGCGGCGCATCGGGGTGCGGACGTCCTGTTGATCACCGGACCCACGCCCCTGGAAGACCCGCCGGGGGTCCGGACGCTCCGGGTGGAAACGGCCCAAGAGATGGCCCGGGCCGTGTTTGAAACCGTGAAGGCGTATGCCATCGTCATCAAGACCGCGGCGGTCTCCGATTATCGGCCTGTCGAAGCCGCCGGGCAGAAGATCAAGAAGACAAACGACCGATGGATCCTGGAACTGGAGCAGACCACGGACATCCTCAAAGCCATCGGGAAACAAAAGCAGGCGGGGCAGATCCTGGTGGGATTCGCCGCAGAGACCGAAGACCTCGAGGCCCATGCCGAAAAAAAGCTTCAGGACAAAAACCTGGACCTCATCGCCGCCAATTGCATCGGCGAGGACGGCTGCGGATTCGCCGCCGACACCAACCGGATCACCTTGTTTTTCAGGGACGGCCGCCGGGAAACCCTTCCGATCATGGAAAAAGAGGCGGTGGCCCATCTCCTGCTGGACCGGCTCCGTTCACTGGAAGCGGCATAGGACG
>CAZQUR010000135.1:0-5608 GCA_964596535.1 uncultured Desulfobacteraceae bacterium | reverse complement strand
CCTCCACGAAGGGCCCCAGGATGAGTCCCAAAACAATGGGGGCGGGATGAAACTTCAGCTTGGCCGAGATATATCCCACCAATCCGAAATGCAAAGCATTCTGGAACAGGTGCAAAGAGTCGCCGTCCCGGACGTTGCGTTCTTGATCACCGGAGAAACGGGGACCGGCAAGGATCATATCGCCCGGCGCATCCATCATTTGAGCCCCCGCCGGGAAACCTTTTCGTCAAGGTCAATTGTCCGGCGCCGCCGCCCTTTTGGGATTACCCCGACAGACCCTCCAATACCGGATCAAAAAGCACGGCCTGAACCCGACATCCCGCCGATCCCCTTAACGGCCGGCGGCATTCTATATGTAAAAACCGGCCGGGTTGCATTTTTTCGGAGCATCCTTATGTTTCAAAGGGAAAGGGAAGGATTTCACGACCGCCACGGGAAAACAGAGCGCTCCTTGGAAAACAAGGGGATCAAAAGGCGTTTTAAACAGTATGCCGGATCGGTTTTTGAACCTCGAAATCCTGACCGAATCAAAGACAGGAGGTCATTCAAATGAACGAGAACAAAGATAAAAAAAACGAATCGTCATGTGTGGATGCGTGCGACAGGGAATTCATTTCATGTATGGAATCTTCGCAGGTGGACTGCCTGCACCGTTTCCGCCGATGTTCTTCGGCCTGCAGCACATAAAACCGCCACGCGCGCTCCTTTCATAGAAAATTCAAAAAAAACGCCGCTCAGAGGAGCGGCGTTTTGTTACGACCCATCAAACCTCCTGGGTAAAGACGCGTTCATCCAACAACCAATCCTTAAGGATATCGGTGAGATCCATGAAGTCGACCTCCATTTCCCGCTGCCGGGTCGGCCTTTCTTCCTTGGAATACGTCAATCCGAAGGTATGATGGATCCGGATCCCTTTGTCCTTGCAAAACCGTTCCAGTGAGAATTTGGTCATGCTCCCGATGAGACGGGCCCCCGCCGTGGCCCCCCACTCGAAATGGGGCCCGTCGCCCCCGCTGTCCCCCATCAATGCCACCTTGTGAAAGGGAACGCCGGCGGTCCGGACCACCATCTCGGTATGCCGCCCCTTGTCGGTGGTTTCCCAAAGCGCCAAAAGCGTCTCCGGATCGGTATCCCTCGACGGATACCGGATCATGGGATGGGCCGAGAGCACCGGCACCCCGGGCAACAGCTGTTTTGCAAAGATTCTTTGAAAGTAACCGATCATCCCCGTGGTATTGATCATGAACAGGATATCCCGGGACAGGCACCAGTCGATCAAACCGGAAACCCCGGGATAGGTGCAAAATTCGGAGTCCAGGTAGGCATCCATCTCTTCGGGGGTAAGGGGCGCCGGCTGCAGGGTTTCGATTGTTGCCACGGCCTCGCCCAGTGTTATTCGGTTTTGGGTATACTCTCTGAAGACCCCTTCCAGGTGCGGCGCCAAATCCGGATAATGATAAAGGATGGCATCAAAGGGGCCGCACGGCGCCAGACACTCATTCCAGTCCGAAGAAAGCACCGCCTTATAGACGGCCAAGTCTTTTTTCATCCTTTTCATCCCCCTCGGGCTTTCATTGATTCTCCTTCCTTACCGTGTTAAGGAGCGCAGCAACTCGGAGACCCAACGAGATTCGGGTTGTAATCATTTTCATCTTACGGCAGGAATGACTCCTGCCGTGCGTTTTCAATATCGACCATCGGAAAGGATACATGGATATCAAACCCACGACACCGTCTGCAACCCCGGTCTCCCCGGCATCGCCGAAAGCCGAGGCGCGTCTGGGCTGGCAGATCGCCGTCACCACATTGTCACGGCTGACCGTCAACACGGCCCGCCGCTTCGCGTACCCCTTTGCCCCGGCCATCAGCCTGGGACTCGGTGTGCCGGCGTTTGCCATCACATCTCTGATTGCATTGAACCAGGCCACAGGCCTTTTGGGGCTTTTTTTCGGTCCCTTGGGGGATCGTTTGGGGTACCGCCGCATGATGCTTGCGGGTCTGGCGGCCCTTGCCGTCGGGATGCTCGCCGGCGGCTTCATCCCGGTCTATATCGTCATCGCCGCCGCTTTTCTTCTGGCGGGATTGGGAAAGAGCATTTACGATCCGGCCATTCAGGCGTTTATGGGCCGCCGGGTCCCCTACGCCCGGCGGGGATGGGCCATCGGAATTATCGAGCTGAGCTGGGCCGGGAGTTCGCTGGTGGGTATCCCGGTCATCGGCCTGTTGATCCATCATGTGGGGTGGCGGGCCCCTTTTTTCCTCCTGGGCGCCCTGGGTGTTGTAGGATTCATTGCCGTTGCGGTCCTTTTACCGCCGGACAAAAATCCGGACGGCTCCGTTTCCGAACCTTTGGGTCTCTTCAGCGCCTGGAAGACACTGATTCGGGAGCGCCGGGCGCTGGGGGCCGTGATTTATGCCTTTTTGTTGAGCACTGCCTATGACAATTTTTTCGTGGTTTACGGATTGTGGTTAAAGGACGCTTTTGGGTTGGGGGTGACGGCCATCGGCATGGCCACCGTGATTATCGGCGCAGCCGAGCTCCTTGGAGAAGGGCTCACGGCAACGATCGCGGATCGACTGGGGCTTTTAAAATCGATTTTATCGGGCCTCACCCTGTCGATTATGACCTTTTTATCCCTTCCTTTGGTGGGAAATCATCTGGTTTTCGGGCTTGTCTTTATCTTCTTTCTCTTTTTATCCCTTGAATTTGCCATCGTTTCTTCCATTTCCTTTTTCACGGAATTCTTCCCGGAAAAACGGGCCACCATGATGGCGGCCTTCTTTGCGGGTGCCGCTCTGGGGCGGGTCCTGGGAGCCATGATCGGTTTTCCCATCTGGGCCTTTTCCGGTACAGTGGGCATCGCCCTGGCGTCTGCGTCGATCATCGCGGGATCCATGGGCGCTCTCGGATGGGGGATCCGGGGATGGACGCCCCAAAACGAGAGAAGGGATTAGTCTTTGGAAATCCAGACCGACTTCAGCCGGAGCACGTCTTCGGCCACCCGGGCATAGGATTCGGCCGCTGGCTGATTTTGAAATCCGGAAACATAAAGGCGATACCAGTTTTGTCCTTTCACGGTGACGGCCTTCACTCTTGCAGGAATCCCGCGCCGGGCATAGGATTGGGCCACCCCCCGAGCATACCGTTTTTTGGTAAAAGAAGCCAGGTTCACGGACCATTCGGAAGAAGATTTGACCGGTCTTGCCGCAGTTTGCCGTGTTTCCAATGTGTCGAATCTGTTTTCAAGAGCACCCACCCGGTCATCGAGGGCCGCGAACCGGGTCTGCATCTTTTCGGATCGATCTTCTTCCAGAACCGCCGCTTCGGCTAAAAGACGCTCCCGCTGTTCCCGGGCCTGTTTCAGTTGGACCACTTGGGAATTTAACGTCCCGACCCTCTGATCAATTGCCGTCAACGCCTCCCGGAATGCATCGATGTCGGCCGTGGGCATGTCTTTTCTCAGTTCCCATAACTCGCTTCCCATCCCGGCCATTTGCTCCTGGAAGTCGACGGTGATTCTTTGGATGTGAAAATGGACCCCCAGCACCCATCCGGAAAGGACCAGCGCCAACACCGCCGCGCCAAGGGAAAGGTAGGTCAACGCCCTTGTCTGCAGCACTTTTTTCTCCAGGCGCCTGCCGAAGTGGTTCTGTTCCCGGGCGAGCTTTTCCACTTTTTCGAAAGGGGAAAGGATCTGCCGCCGCAAATCGGACAGCTTCTCCTGGATTTGGCCCAGCCCCTCATCCACATCGTTGAGGAGCCCGGGATCCCCTGCTCTGTCAGGGCCGGTGGTTCCGTTTCCGGTCTTTTTTTGAGTAGAGTCGGTCATTTTCCCCCGTTGTGCTTTCGGGAAAGATGGGGAAGGGATAAATTGTGTTCTTTATAGCAAGATGACACAATATATTGTGGATTTCAAGAAAAAAATGGGAGGATGGGGTGTATTGGGAGGCTGGCGGTTACCCTTTCAGGACCTCGGCAATGCGCTCCAGGGCCCAGTCGATTTGCCTGGAGGTGATCACCAGGGGCGGGGTGAACCGGATCACATCCCGGTGGGTTTCTTTGGAAAGGATCCCCTTTTGCATCAGCGCCTCGCAGAAACGCCGGGCACCCCCGGCACGCCGATGCAGTTCTACGCCGATCATGAGGCCCTTTCCTCGAATTTCTTTGACAATAGGGCTCTGGATGGCTTTGAGCCCGGCCATGAAATAATCCCCCATCACCGCCGCGTTTTCGATCATCTGTTCTTCGATCAGCACCCGGACGGCGGTGCGGGCCACGGCGCAGGCCAGGGGATTCCCGCCGAAAGTGCTGCCGTGGTCCCCCGGCAGAAAAACCCCCAGGACTTCCATATTGGAAAGCACGGCGGAGATGGGATAAAACCCGCCGGAAAGCGCTTTTCCCACCAGGGTCACATCCGCTTCGATTCCTTCGTGGGCTTCCGCCAATAGCCTTCCCGTGCGCCCCAGGCCGGTCTGGATCTCATCCAGAACCAAAACGACATTGTGTTCGCTGCAGATCTTCCGTACCTTTTTGAGGTACCCTTCGGGCGGGATGTTGACCCCCCCTTCCCCTTGAATCGGCTCCACCAAAAATGCCACGGTGTTTGGGGTGACGGCCTTTTCAAGGGCATCGACGTCTCCGAACGGGATCCCCTTGAAGCCGGGGGTGAAGGGGCCGAACCATTCCCGGTACTGGAGTTCGCTGCTGAAGCTGATGATCCCGATGGTCCGGCCGTGGAAATTGTTTTTGCATGCGATGATTTGAGCTTTGTTTTTCGGAACCCCCTTCACCTGGTATCCCCATTTGCGGACGGCCTTGATGACGGTTTCCACCGCCTCGGCTCCGCTGTTCATGGGAAGCACCTTGTGGGATCGGGTGAGCTCGCAGATTTCCTTGAAAAAGGGTCCCAGCTGATCGTTTCGAAAAGCACGGGATGTCAGCGTCAATTTTTGCATCTGGGTCCTGGCCGCCGCCAGGATCCTGGGGTGACAATGCCCCTGGTTCACCGCCGAATAGGCCGCCAGGCAATCCAGGTACCGGCGTTTATCCACATCCCAGACCCACACCCCTTTTCCCCGTTCCAGTACCACGTCCAAGGGGTGGTAGTTGTGGGCGCCGTATCGGTTTTCCAGATCGATGAAATCTTTGGGCTGCATGGTTTCATCCCTCCCTGGGGCGGTGGCCCCCTTTTTTTCCGGACGTTTGAAGGCGGCGTTTCGGATTTCGGAAATCTTTTTTTTGATCGGATCCCCTCCGGCAACGGACCCTTGCCTTCGGATAATGGCTTTTCGCTTTGAATCCCCGTATTTTCCGAATCGACCGCCCATGATACCTGCATCAACGCGCCACACTGAAAGCGATGGAAAATACGCTTGTTGCAGCGGTTCGGGTTTTCCTTGTTTTCAGGGTTCGCCTGTCTTTGTTTCCGAAGCGGTTTTGGTTTTGCAAAGGCATACTTTCCGTTGAACCGGCCTTTTGGGGTTTTATTTCAATATCGGTTATGAAATACTTATATCATGAAAAAACGGATTTTACCAGTGAATATCGGAGGGCTTTGCAATTCAGACACTGGGGGTCTCGGTTTGAGCCTTAAAAGCCGTGGTCGGC
>CAZQUR010000134.1:0-5633 GCA_964596535.1 uncultured Desulfobacteraceae bacterium | reverse complement strand
ATAGCGCATAGTGCAGGCTGTTGAACGGATCGTACCGGATCGCCGCGGCGGCATGGGCGTAAATCTGTTCTTTGTCGGATGCGTTGAGTTCTTCTTTTTGAAAAAACGCCAGGATGGATTCCAGCCGGAGGTCGGCCGCCACCCGGCCGTAATTATTGGCCACGCCGAAGACCAGCAACAGGGTCGCCGGCGCCAGAAAGAGCCGGATCCGCCGGGTGGCCGCCGGTTTCAGGTAGGTGCCCCCCAACCCTTCCCGGATGCGGGTATGGGAGGCGGCCACGCACAGGGCGCAGATGAAAAAAAAGAAAAGCCCGTTGGCGCCGATGTGCAGGTTGAAATCGGTGAAGCTGTGGATCAAGATGGAAACCAGGCCGGAAAGCGCCCCGATGTAAAGATAAATATTGTAATATTCCCGGCGTGTCCGAAACCGCCGGTAGGTTGAAAAGATCGATACAATAAGCCAGGCGGCCAGTCCGAATCCGATCAGGCCCCCTTCCACCCCCAGGTCGATATAGTCGTTATGGGCCCGGGTGGTGACGGTGCCCCCGGGAAGCGTGCGGTATCCCTTGTAGATGTCCCCGAAGGTCCCGAACCCGGTGCCGGTGACCGGGAAATCTTTGATGATCTCAAGGCTGTCCTGCCACCGGGGGAGCCGCGCCACGTCGATTTCGCCTTCGGCGTTCCGGATTTTATTGAACCGCTCGAATACGGGCTCCCAGCCGAACCAGCCCACGGAGAGCAGGAGCATTGCAAAGGTCACCAGGATCAGCACCCCCCGGCCGCGGTCCGCCCCGCGCGTGGAAAGAATGATCCCGAAAAAGCAGACCGCCAGGCAAAGGCTCACGATGCCCCCCCGGGAAAGGCTTAGAAAAACCGCCGATCCCAGCACCAAAAGGGCGATCCCCAGCAAAAAATAGACGTTGGCGCTCCTGTAGCTGATGAATTCCGCGATGCGCGTGCGCCACCCCTCGTACGTGACCCGGGGCTTGTTGTACAGGAACATGGCCAGCATGACAGGGAAGATCATCCCCGCAAGCCCGGCGAAGTGATTCCGGTTGACATAGGGGCCGAAAGGCGTCCCCCGGAAAGGCTCCTTGAACCAGTAAATTTTCCCGTCCGCCGTGAAATGCTGCAAAATGGCGACAAATCCCAACAGCGCGCCGAAGACAAGGATTATGTTCACCGATTTTTTTAAAAACTCTTTTTGGCTGAAAAGCTGCACCCCCAGAATGTAAAAGGCAGCGTAGGCGGCGTAACGGAAAAATTCGGAAACCGTCGGGTGCGGATGGATGGACAATGGCACCCGGTGCACCGGTGCTGCCAGACCCAGGGTTTCCCGGTAAAGGGCATCGGTTCCGGGGGAGAAAAACGCCACCAGTCCCGCCGGGAGCGGAATGCACTGCACCAGCGCGTACAACGGGAAGGCCAGCACGGCAATGATCCCCGGCACCCGGTAAAAGGGCCGGTCATGGACCGCCAGGTCGATAAAAAAAAGAAACACCCCGGCAAAGACAAGGGTTTCCATGATGCCCAGGGAGAGGGGGGCCACGGCGCCGAAGGCCAGGGGCGAAAAGACCAGGGCCGCCAGGTAGAGCCGTTGCACCCATTTCAGCATCGGATCACGCTTTCTCCAGGGGCCGGCCATCAAGGACCGCCTGGGGGTTTTTTTGGAAATACGCCAGGGCGGTTTCTATGCCCATTTTTTTGCGGACTGCGGCAAACGCCTTTGAAAGCAACGGTTGCCGCATGGCCGCGCCGTGCCCGTCGGAGGCCACGAAGCTGACAACACCCCGGGAAAGCAGATAATGGGCGCAGGCCCGGTATTCCGACCCGAACCCTCCGGTCAGGCTTTCCGCCGTGATCTGCACCAGGGCACCGCCTTCAACAAGCTCGAACAGCTTTTCCGGGTTCTGGATGACGGAAAAATTGCGTTCCGGGTGAGCGATGATGGGTTTTAATCCGGAGACATGCATGGAAAAGAGGATGTCCCGGGCATTGCCGGGAAGGTGGGTGGAGGGAAATTCGACGAGCAAATAGCCGGTGCGGTTCAGCGTAAACCGGCCATAGGCGGACGGGGGTAGAAAAGCGGATACTTCGGCGCCCCGGAGGATCTCGACAGGAATCTTTTCCGCGGAAAGACAGTCATTGAGAAGGGCCACTTGTTCATCGATGACCCTGGAAGCATACTCTCCGTTGAAATTGTCCGAAGCATTCGTAAACGGCACATGGGGTGCCGCAATGATTTTTTTGATGCCTTCTTTCGCCGCGATCCTGGCCATTTGGATGGATTCGACGATGTCCGCGGCACCGTCGTCCACCCCCGGCAGGATGTGGCAGTGGAGATCAATCACTCAACTTTTCCCCCTCACCCTGTCCCTCTCCCTCTCCCTTTCTCCCTCTCCCCCAGGCATGGGGGAGAGGGCCGGGGTGAAGGGGCAGATCATCTCAGGTGGCTTTCTTTTTTTCCGAAGTATAGTAACTGTGATAATAATGATGGTAATAGTAGTAATCGCCCTTGCGGACGAGGATGGCGTTCAGGATAAACCCGATGATCGGCGCCTGGATATTCCCCAGCACACTCAAACCCTTCTCGATGATTTCAAACGTCACCTTCCCCGCCCGGGCCACGATGAGCGTCCCGTCGAGGGCCTTGCTCAAGACCAGGCTGTCGCTGACGGTCAAAACCGGCGGCGAATCGAAAACCATCACGTCGAACACGCGCCCGCTATCTTCCAGAAATCTGCGGAAACGATCCGATCCCAAAAGCTCGGAAGGATTCGGGGGCGCCGGCCCGGCCTTGAGCACAAACAGGTTATCAATGCTTTCGACGGGGCTGATCTTTAACTCCGCCGCCCCCGCCAGGTAACTGCTCAATCCGGCACCGTTTTCCAGCTTGAAGATCTTGTGGATGCGGGGTTTCCGCATGTCGGCGTCCACCAGCAGCGTTTTCTTTCCGGCCTGGGCGAAGACCGCCGCCAGGTTCACGGCGGTGGTGGTTTTGCCGTCTTCCGGGGACATGCTCGTGATCAACAGGCTCTTGGGCGGCTTCCCGGATCCGGACAGCATCACGGCGGCCCGGATGGATTTATAGCTTTCCGCAAACGCCCCGGACGGTTCCTCGAGGGTGAGGACCTCCGGCTGTCCCTTTTGATTCTTGACATACGGCACCGTGGAAAGCACCGGCAGGCCGTACCGCTCCTGCACGTCATCCGGATACTTGACGGTGTTGTCCAGGTATTCCAGGAAAAAGGCGATGCCGATACCCCCGAACAGCCCGAGGACAAGGCCCAGCATGACATTCCGGCTCTTCCGCGGCTTGGAGGGCAACTCCGGCCTCTTGGCCTCCTCCACCACCCAGACCTTGACGGACTGGGCCTGTTCGGAGACCGCCTGCTCCTTGAGCTTGGTCACCAGGGCCTCGTACATCTGGCGGTTGGTTTCCACTTCCTGCTTCAACAGGTTAAACTGGATCAGCTTTTCGTTCAGGCCGATGGCTTCCGATTTGGTCTTGGCCAAAAGCTCCGCCAGGTTCTTTTCCGTGGAACGGACCAGTTCATATTCATTTTTGATGATGGAGACCACGCGTTCAATCTCCTGCTTCCGTTTTCCCTGCAGCATCTCCAGTTCCGCCAGGGCTTTTTTCATGACCGGGTGCTTGGGACCGTATTTCTTGGAATAGTCGTTGACCTGCTTTTCCGCTTCCAGAATCCGGTTGCGCAAGGCCTGGATAGCCGGATCCGAGGCAATCCGGTCAATGGATTCGGCCGCGTTATAATTTCCGTTGACGGCCTTGACCTTTTCATAGATGGCCTCGAGTTCTTTCCGGCGCGTTTCGGCGCGGGTCAACTGGGAGTTGAGTTCCCCGATCTTCTGGGGCGTGATGGCCAAACGGTTTTCCATCGTCACGATATTCTGCGCTTTCATGTATTCCTGGAGCACCGCCTCGGACTGTCGCAGCCGCGCCCGCTCTTCGTCGGCTTTTTGGGTCATCCATTTAATGGTGTATCCGGAAGACTCCATCTTCATCTCAAGGGTCTTCTCGATATAGGCCTTGACAATGGCGTTGACGATCTGCCGGGCCAGCTCCGGGTTGGGGGACGTGTAGCTGATGTCAATGATCCGGCTTTCTTTCATCGGCTCGATGTTGATGCCGCCGGTGACGACCGTGGCGATCCGTTCGTCTTTGGGCAAATCGTCTTTGGCGGCCTCTTGTTCTTCCGGGATGTAGTCCGCCTGCACCACGCCGATCAGCCGAAACGCCGTGGCATAGAGGTTCTTCCCCCAGTCGGTGACGGCCTTGGCCATGGAGCCGATGGTGATCCGATCCTTTATTTCTTCGAAGAAGGAATCGTAGGTATCCACCAGGTTCAGTTGATGGACCACTTTCTTGGCCACGGGCGTGCTCTTGATGATCTGCACCTGGGTCTGGATGAACTCGGGATTGTACTGAATGTAACCGTAACTGGTCAGAAGGGGTGTTTTTTCCCCTTCTTCAATCATGATCCTGGACGTGGCGGTATAAAGTGGAATTGTCGTGTAAGTGTAGAGCACGACAAGGGCGAAGACGATGAGGAAAAATGTAAAGACGGTGTACTTCCGCTTCCTCAAGATCCGAAAGTAATCCCTTAAGTGGACTTCCTTTTCAACATACATCTCTTCTTCGCGTTCCATGATTTTCCTTTAAGAGCAGAGGTTAGGGGTTAGGGGTCAGGTGCCCGGGGTCAGAGATTATCGGTATCGAAATCGAAATCGAAATCGGGTGTCAGGGACAAAGGGTCCGAGGATTCAAGGATCCGAGGGTTCGAGTGATTGAAGAGCAGAGAGCAGAGGGTAGAGGTCAGATGCCCTCTAAAAAAAGGACTCCGGTACCACGATCACATCATCCGGCAACACGGGTTCATCCATTTTCGCTCTCTCCAGCACCCTTTCTTCGCCGTTGATCTTCCGGATGATTTTCACGTTTTTCGTAGAGGCCTTGGAGGTAAACCCGCTGGCGACCGTGATGGCCTTGATCACGGTCACCCCGTCTTCCCATTTATAGGCATCCGGCCGGCGGACTTCGCCGTTGACATAGAAAAACTCGGCCTCGTTGATGTAAATGGAGTCGCCGTCTTCCACCTGGATATTCACCGAGGAATCGCCCCGTTCCACGAAATTTTTCAGATCAATCCTGATGATTTCGGGGACCGTATCCCCGGCCTTGATCCGGCGCTTGATGACGGCCGTATCCCCGGCGTTTTTCGTGAACCCCTGGGCCTTGGAGACGAGCTCCAAAAAGGACGTGGTACCGCTGATCTCGTAAAGCCCCGGCTTGTTCACCTCCCCCAGGATGGTGACGCGCTTGCTCCGGAACTCCTGCACGAACACATCCACATCGGGGTTGATCAGGTACCCGTCGGCCAGCATTTCGGTGATTTTTCCGGTGACCTCGGAGACGGAAAGCCCGTTGACGGTGATATCCCCGATGAGCGGAAGCGTGATGGCGCCGTCGTTTGACACCCGGACGGTTTTTTCCAGGTCCGGGTTATCGTACACGCTGATCTTCAGCACGTCTCCCGGCCCCACCTGGTAATCCTGCCCCAGGCACGGGACCGCAAAAAATGCCAAAACCATCATTGCCGGCAACATAATGA
>CAZQUR010000133.1:0-5640 GCA_964596535.1 uncultured Desulfobacteraceae bacterium | reverse complement strand
ATACTATCTTAAAAAATCAAAACTGTTAAACCGAAATGAAAGAAAAGAAAGCCCGAGTGGAAGACGCCCTGAACGCCACCCGTGCCGCGGTGGAAGAAGGGATCGTCAAGGCCGTCACCCTCCTTTCCCCCATGGCGCTTTACACGGACGTCACGGCAACGGTCATCGATCCCCGACGGAAATCCACCGATTCGGTCATTGCCTTGGGCCCCATGGAACAGATCTCCATGTCCCGCTTTTCCGGGCCCCTCGCCCTGGGTCAGAGTATTCTGGTGGTGGCCCCCCACTTGATCTTTCTGGTCGCGTTGACCCTGGTCTGTTTCGCCGTTTCATACGCCGTCTTCATGAAGCAAGAGATCCGCTCCATATGAAAAAAGGCCTTGTACTTTTCCTCCCGGCGGCCTACAACGCGATCCGACAGCGTCTGTTTTTTAAGGGAGCGATCTTGCAAAAATCCATTCCAAATGCCGTCCGGGACCTTTTTTTTATCGCCTTTTTCTGCTTTTTCGCCACCCCGGTTTTCGGACAACACCCGTTGGATCTCATCGAAAAAAGGGAGCGCGGAAAAATCAACTGGTCCCGGTTCACGGTGCAAGCCACCGGGACGGGAACGCTGACCCAAAAACAAAACGAAAACGCGTCTGCGCTCACCCTCACGGCGGCCAAAGCGGCGGCCCGAAGAAACATCCTTTCCACCCTCGAGCATCTTCGTGTGGACCATCACCGGACCGTTTCCCGGATTTTGGATAAACATCCCAGAATCACGGAAGAAATTGAAAAAATTCTACAAAACGCCCGTGTGGTTTCCCAGGAGTACCTTTCGGACAAAACCGCCAAGGTGGTCATGGAGCTGAGCCTCCTCGGGGCCTTTTCCCAGCTCATCCTCCCCGCGGAACTCAAACAGATCGAATCCGTAAAGCCTATCGTCCCCCCGGAAGAAACCCCGGCACCCTTCACCGGTCTCATCGTCGATGCCGCGGGGATCCCGGTGAAACCGGCGCTGGTCCCAAAAATCGTCGATGAAAGCGGAAAAGAAGTCTTCGGATCCGCCTTCGCCAGCCGGGATTCGGCGGTGCAACAAGGCATGTGCCGCTGGGTGGCGGACGTGGCCGCGGCCCGTAAGGTCCCACGGGTGGGGACTCGGCCGTTGGTGGTTAAAGGGCTGAAAATCCGCGACGGGGAGGAAACCGCCATTGTCATCAGCACCGCGGATGCCGCACGGCTGAAAAGCGCATCGGAGCATCTCCAATTACTCCGCAAATGCGCCGTGGCCATTGCCATCGGCCCTGGAATGCATTAAGGAGGATCCATGAAGCGGATGGTAAAGATCGGTATGGTCGCGATACTCGCCGGAATTTCACTTCTGGCGTGTACCTCCCGGATGACCGCTCCCAAACCCCGGTTGGGTTCTCCCGTGCATCATGCGGAAAACGGATTCATCCTGCTCGATATGGAAAAAATCGACGCCGCCTTCCGGGAATTCAAGATGGCCGCGGAAATCGATCCGGGGTATTCCGCCGCCCATCTGGGGATGGGCCTGGTCCACGCCTTTCGGGGAGAATACGATAAAGGGCGCACCGCGCTGGAAACCGCATACCTGAACGCCACCGACCGGAATCAGCAGATCGCCGCCCTTGCCGGATTGATCCGTTTTTACACCATCGGGAACACGCGGATCAAATCCGAATGGCTGCCTGAAGCCGAACAGGCGTTCCAACGGGCCCAGACTCTCGATCCCGAGGCGCCGGCCCCCCATTTTTACATGGGGGTGGCATACAAAAAGGCCGGACGCTTGGATGCGGCTGAAAAGGCCTTTATCCGGGTCTTTGAGATCGGGAAAGGGTTTGTGGACGCCGCCGACCGAGAATACCAGGCGGTGCAACGTCTCAAGATCACCCTTCCCCGGTGATTTTTTCCCCTTGGTCTTGCCGGATCAGGTTCCCATGGACCAGGACGCCAGATATTTCTTTTGTTCCGCCGTCAACCGGTCGATGGAAATCCCCACGGCCGCCAGCTTTTCTTTTGCAATCCGCCGGTCGATGGCTTCCGGCACCGGGTAGACATCCGGTTCCAGGTTCCGGTGGGCGGTGACCATATACTCGATGCTCATGGCCTGATTGGCGAAACTCATATCCATGACGCTGGAAGGATGCCCTTCCGCCGCCGCCAGGTTGATGAGCCTTCCGTCCCCCAGCAGGTTGACGCGGCGACCGTTTTCGAGAAGGTACTGTTCCACGAAGGGGCGGACCTTCTGGACGGTCTTCGACAGGGATTTAAGCCCTTCCAGATCGAGTTCCACGTTGAAATGCCCGCTGTTGGCGATGATGGCACCGTCTTTCATCACGGCGAAATGTTCCTTCCGGATCACATTGATGTTCCCCGTCACCGTGCAGAAAAAATCCCCGATCCGGGCCGCCTTGGCAATGGGCACCACCGCAAACCCGTCCATCACCGCCTCCAGGGCGGCCACCGGGTCCACTTCGGTCACGATGACGTGGGCACCCATGCCCCTGGCCCGCATGGCCAGTCCCCTGCCGCACCATCCATAGCCGCAGACCACGAAGTTGGATCCGGCCATGAGCCGGTTCGTCGCCCGTATGATGCCGTCCACCGTGCTCTGGCCGGTGCCGTACCGGTTGTCGAACAGGTGCTTGGTCAGGGCGTCGTTTACGGCGATGATGGGGTATTTCAGGACACCGTCTTTGGCCATGCTCCGCAAACGGATGATCCCGGTGGTGGTCTCCTCGGTTCCCCCCCGAACCGCTTCGATACGGTCCAGGCGATCGGAATGCAGGGTGGAAACCAGATCCGCACCGTCATCCATGGTGTAATGGGGCGCGGCATCGAGCACCGCGTGGATATGCCGATAGTAGGTCTTGTGGTCTTCCCCTTTGATGGCGAATACGGGAATTTTATCGTTTTTCACCAGGGCGGCGGCCACATCGTCCTGAGTACTCAGGGGATTGGAGGCGCACAGAAAAGGTGTTGCCCCGCCGGCTTTAAGGGTTTGCATGAGAGACGCCGTTTCCGTGGTCACGTGCAGGCACGCCGCCACCCGAATCCCTTTGAGGGGCTTTTCCGTTTCAAACCGTTTTCGGATCCGATTCAAGACCGGCATGCTCTCATTGGCCCATTCAATCCGCAGTCGGCCGTCTTTGGCCAACTTCATATCCTTCACGTCGTATTCCATCCTTGTCTCTCCCGTTGTTTTTCGTTTACCGGAATGCTTCCCGATAGCCCCGCCTTTCAAGGCGGGGTCAAGGGAAGCGAGCTTAACATAGGCGCCACACACCGGCTAGATGCCGGCTTTTTCCCGCAGCACGTCCGCCATGTTCGTTGCTTCCCATGTAAATTCGGGCTCATTTCTTCCGAAATGGCCGTACGCGGCGGTCTTCCGATAGATGGGGCGCAGCAGATCGAGATATTCGATAATGGCGGAAGGCCGGAAGTCGAAGACCTCCCGGACGATCTCTTCGATGCGGCGCTTGGGGATTTTTCCGGTCCCCATGGGATCCACCATCACGGAGACCGGCTGCGCCACGCCGATGGCGTAGGCCATCTGGATTTCGCACTTTTTGGCCAAACCCGCGGCCACGATATTCTTGGCCACATGCCGGCCCATATAAGACGCGCTGCGGTCCACCTTGGAAGGGTCTTTTCCGGAAAAGCACCCGCCGCCGTGGCTTCCCTGACCGCCGTAGGTGTCCACGATGATCTTGCGTCCCGTGACGCCGCAGTCCCCCATGGGACCGCCCACGACGAACCGCCCGGTGGCATTGATGAAATATTTGGTGTCCCCGTCCCGCATTTCCCGGGGAATCACCTTCTTGATGACCTCTTCGATGACGGCCTCCCGCAGTTCTTCGTAACCCACGTCGGGTTTATGCTGGGCCGCAATCACCACCGTGTCCACCCGCTTGGGGGTCCCGTTTTCATACTCGATGGTGACCTGGGATTTGCCGTCGGGTCTTAGAAAGTCAAGGGCCCCGCTCTTCCGCACCGATGTCAGGCGGCGGCAGATTTTATGCGCATAGGTGATGGGCATGGGCATGAGCTCCGGTGTCTCGTCCGTGGCGAATCCGAACATAAGCCCCTGATCGCCGGCTCCCTGCTCCTTAAACAACCCTTTTCCGTTGACGCCCATGGCGATGTCCGGAGACTGCCGGTCGATACTCGTGACCACGGCACAGGTCTGCCAGTCGAACCCCATCTGGGAGGAATGGTAGCCGATGTCCCGGATGGTCTCCCGAACGATCTGGGGCATGTCCACGTAGCATTCCGTGGTGATCTCCCCTGCAATAAACGCCAAACCGGTGGTGACCAAGGTCTCGCAGGCCACCCGGCAATTCCTGTCCTGGGCCATGATGCTGTCCAGAATGGCATCGGAAATGGAATCCGCCACTTTGTCCGGATGCCCCTCCGTCACGGATTCCGAGGTAAACAGATACATTTCTTTTTCCATACACGATCTCCTTTTCGAATGACCCTATTATAGGTGCGATATTCGTCAGGTTTCTGATTTTGAATTTGCCGCGCTCTTCGGGGAAAGAATCATGTTGTCAATGAGCCGCGTTTTTCCGATTTTCACCGCCAGTGCCAAGAGAACGGGCCTTGTGATCGTTTCCAGCGGTTCCAGGGTCTTCGGATTACAAAGAACGACGTAATCAATGGTGGCTTCGGGGTGCGATTGGATCCGCTCGGAAGCGTCCCGGATGATCCTGGCGGCATCGGTTTCCCCTTCCATCACCCGGGTTTTCGCCGCTTTCAGAGACTCGAAAAGACTCAGCGCCGCCTGCCGTTGCTCGGCATCCAAATAGGTGTTGCGGGAACTCATGGCCAAGCCGTCCGATTCCCTCACCGTCGGCACCCCCACGACCTCAACGTCGAAATTGAGATCTTCCACCATCCGCCGGATGACCAGCAGCTGCTGATAATCCTTTTCGCCGAAAATCGCCGTATGGGGTTTGATGATGTTGAAAAGTTTGGCGACCACCGTGGCGACACCGGTGAAATGGATGGGGCGGGAACGGCCGCAGAGGTGTTTTGGCAGGCCGGAAAGCTGCACCCGGGTTTGAAATCCTTCCGTGTAAATCTGCCGGGCGTCGGGGTGGAACACGGCGTCCACGCGTTCCGGCCGCATGAACTCCACATCCCGTTTCAGATCCCGGGGATAGGCGTTAAAATCCTCCCGGGGTCCGAACTGGGTGGGATTGACGAAGATGCTCACCACTAAAAAATCGCCCCGATTGCGTCCTTCCCGGACCAGGGCCAGGTGTCCCTCGTGAAGATACCCCATGGTGGGCACCAGCACGATCCGCTTTCCCCGGGTTCGGAGCGTATCGCATTGGCGCTGCATGTCCCGAATGTTTGTAACGACTTTAATGGGCGTCTCCTCCTTTTGAAGACAAAATCATAAACGAATATTTATAGCCCATACGGCTTATTTTGTCAAATCGTTGACAAAGCGTTTCAAAGCGGTGGGTTTCACCAGGGAAAAGCCCTTTTCGAAGAATGTTAACGTTTGATGGAATCGTAGAAGGCAGGAGCGGCTTTTAAAGGTGATGGCTTCGTAAAAAATCGAAATCGGGATGGCAAAGTAAAAAGTTCCAGATGCAAGGCGCGCAAATTCTGAGGAATGAG
>CAZQUR010000132.1:0-5741 GCA_964596535.1 uncultured Desulfobacteraceae bacterium | reverse complement strand
TGCAATGAAGCGGGGTGATGCTGGAGCAGTCCGCAAAACGCCGACGAAAAAAAAGCCTCATCATCCCGGGGACAGTTTTATGACCGAGCGCTCGGTCACTTTTTTCAACTTTACCGGATGTCCCGGGGCGTGTCAATACTTTTTTGGGTCTTGACAGGCTCGGATTTGGGTGGTACGGATGACCGAGCGCTCAGTCATAAATCGACGGTTTGCGGCGCTAAACGGCATATAAAGCCCGAAAAATCCATGTGAACGGTCTGCCGCTGGGGTCCCGGCGGCCCGAAACACCGGCCGAAAGGCACAACCCATGCCGGAACCCAAACCGGTTTCCACCCATAAAAAGATTCACAACGGCGCCGAAGGGATCCCGACCCAAATTAAAAACGTCGAGCTGGTTCGCCGCCGCCGCCGCCAGATCGCCGAGGCCGCTGTGGGGCTTTTCATCCAAAACGGCTTCCACAAGACCACCACCCGGGAAATCGCCCGGACTGCCGGCGTTTCCATCGGATCCCTTTATGAGTACGTGGCGTCCAAGGAAGACGTCCTTTACCTGGTGTGCGAGTCGATTCACGAAGAAGTGGAACGGGGGGTGGCCGAAGCCATGAATCGGGCGGGGAAAGGGAAGGAAACCCTGGCGGCGGTGCTCCGGGAATATTTTCGGGTATGTCACCGCATGAGCGATTTCATCCTGTTGATCTACCAGGAGACGCGATCCCTCCCCCCACAGTGGCAGAAAAAGGTCCTGGAAAACGAACTGCGCATCACCGGGATCTTCGTGGAAGTCCTGGCCCGGCTGGCGGAGCAGGAAGCGATCCCGAAAATGGACGAACGGTCCCTGGAGATCGCCGCCCATAACATATCGGTTCTGGGGCATATGTGGACCTTTCGTCGATGGTTTTTGTCCCGGCATTATCATATCGAGGAATATATCCGTTGCCAGACCCGGTTCATTTTGAACCTTGTGGGCCGGCCCGCGTGACGGGACGGGAAGGAACCGGAAAACGGCAAGAAACGGCCGATGAAATGAAGGAGGAGGCATGAATCGGGAACCCGAGCCGTACAAACCCCGATATTTCGTGCGGGTGGTCACCGCCACATCCCTTTTCGACGGGCACGACGCATCCATCAACATTATGCGCCGGATTCTCCAGGACACGGGGGTGGAAGTCATCCATCTGGGTCACAACCGCTCCGTGGAAGAAATCGTGAACGCCGCCATCGAGGAAGATGCCCAGGGAATCGGGGTTTCCAGCTACCAGGGGGGGCACATCGAATTTTTCAGGTACATGATCGACCTCCTCAAGGAAAAAAACGCCTCCCATATCCGGATCTTCGGCGGCGGCGGCGGCGTCATCGTCCCCCAGGAAATCCAGGAACTGGAATCCTACGGTATTGCCAAGATCTATCATCCGGAAGACGGTGCCAGATGGGGACTCCAGGGGATCATCAACCACCTGGTGGAAAAAATCGATTTTTCCACGGTCGAAGCGGGCGCCTTTGATTTTGACCGGCTTTCCCCGGAGAACAAGGGGGCGACGGCGAACCTGATTTCCCGGGTGGAAAAGGCTGTCGCCGAAAAAGACGATTCCCTGGCGGCATTGAGAAAAGAGATGAAAGAACAAACCGGTGACCGCAGGGTTCCCGTATTGGGGATCACGGGGACCGGGGGCGCCGGCAAGTCCTCCCTGACCGATGAGTTGATCTTAAGGCTCCTTTTCGATCTGCCCGAGATCACCGTGGCCATCATCAGCTGCGACCCCAGCCGGCGCAAGACCGGCGGGGCGCTCCTGGGAGACCGGATCCGCATGAACGCCATCGGAAATCCCCGGGTGTATATGCGCAGCCTGGCCACACGACGATCCCATACGGAACTGCCCGAATCCTTCCCCGACGTCGTCGATGCGGTGAAGGCGGCGGGATATGACCTGGTGATCGTGGAAACAGCGGGCATCGGGCAGGGGGATTCCAGCATTGTGGACCTGGTGGATCTGTCCCTTTACGTCATGACGGCGGAATTCGGGGCGGCCACGCAGCTGGAAAAGATCGACATGCTCGATTTCGCCGACCTGGTGGCAGTGAACAAGTTCGAAAAAAGGGGCGGCGAGGATGCGGTCCGGGATGTCCGGAAGCAGGTCCAGCGCAACCGAAAGGCCTGGGATGCGCCCCTGGAGGAGATGCCGGTCTTCGGCACCATCGCCTCAAAGTTCAACGACGACGGCGTCACCGCCTTGTATCACGCTATTCTCGACGGTCTTTCCGGCCGCACCGGCGTCCGGTTTGAATCCCGCCTGCCCCGGCCTTTGGGAAAGATATCGTCTTCCAAAACCATCATCATTCCACCCGACCGCATCCGTTATCTCAGCGAGATCGCCGATACGGTGCGCACCTACCATGAAGAGACACGGGTACAGGCCGAAGCGATCCGGACCCAATGGCATCTGAAAAAAACCGTCGAATCCCTGGAACAGTCCACTGGTGACGCCGACACCGCCGCGCTGATCGCCCGATTGAAAGAAGAAACCGCTCGGGCCGAAAAACAGCTCAAGGAAGAAACCCGGACGCTTCTTTCGGACTGGGACGCCATCCGGGAAACCTATCAAAAAGAGGAGTTGGTGTACGGTGTCCGGGATAAAGAAATCCGGGTCCCCCTGTACGCCCTTTCCTTGAGCCACCAGAAAATCCCCAAGATCTGTCTCCCCCGGTTCAAAGATCCCGGGGAGATTTACCGGTGGCTCCGGGAGGAAAACGTCCCCGGGCGTTTTCCCTTCACCGCCGGGGTCTTTCCGTTGAAGCGGACCGACGAAGAGCCGACCCGGATGTTTGCCGGGGAAGGGGACCCGGCCCGCACCAACCGCCGCTTCAAGCTCCTGTCGGCGGCCTATGAGGCCAAGCGGCTGTCCACGGCCTTCGATTCGGTGACCCTTTACGGATTCGATCCGGACACCCGGCCCGACATCTACGGGAAGGTGGGAACATCGGGGGTTTCCATCTGCACCCTGGACGACGTGAAGGTCCTGTATTCGGGATTCGACTTGAGCGCCCCCAACACCTCCGTCTCCATGACCATCAACGGCCCGGCCCCCATGATGCTGGCCATGTTCCTCAATACGGCCATCGACCAGCAGGTGGACAAATTCACCGCCGAAAAAAACCGCCCCCCCACCCCGGCGGAATGGGACGCCATCCGCTGCAGGGTCCTTTCCAACATCCGGGGAACCGTGCAGGCGGATATTCTCAAGGAAGACCAGGGGCAGAACACCTGCATTTTTTCCATCGAGTTCGCCCTCAAAATGATGGGGGATATCCAGGAGTATTTCATCGAAAACGGGGTCCGGAATTTTTATTCCGTTTCCATCTCCGGGTATCATATCGCCGAAGCCGGGGCCAACCCCATCACCCAGCTCGCCCTCACCCTGGCCAACGGGTTCACTTACGTGGAGTACTACCTTTCCCGGGGGATGGACGTGGACCGTTTCGCCCCCAATTTGTCCTTCTTCTTTTCCAACGGCATGGAAGCCGAGTACACGGTCATCGGCCGGGTGGCCCGGCGGATCTGGGCCATCGCCATGAAGCACAAATACCACGGGTCGGATCGTTCCCTGATGCTCAAATACCATATCCAGACCTCGGGGCGCAGCCTGCATGCCCAGGAGATCCAGTTCAACGACATCCGGACCACGCTCCAGGCCCTGTGCGCCATTTACGACAACTGCAACAGCCTCCATACCAACGCCTTCGACGAAGCCATCACCACCCCGAGCCGGGAGTCGGTGCGCCGGGCATTGGCCATCCAGATGATCATCAACCGGGAATGGGGGCTTGCCAAAAACGAAAACATGAACCAGGGGAGTTTCATCGTCGAAGAGCTGACCCGCCTGGTGGAAGAGGCGGTCCTTTCCGAGTTCGACCGGATCTCGGAGCGGGGCGGGGTCCTGGGGGCCATGGAGACCGGATACCAGCGAAGCAAAATCCAGGAGGAATCCCTGTACTACGAGAAATTGAAGCATACGGGGGAGCTGCCCGTCATCGGGGTGAACACCTTCCGGGATCCGGACGCCGACCCGGACCAGCTCAACGAAAACGTAGAGCTTTCCCGGGCCACGGAGGCGGAAAAACAATCCCAGCTCAGGCGCCTGGAAGACTTCCGGAAGCGGCACGAGGCCGAATCCCCCGGCGCCATCAAGCGGTTGCAGGAGGCCGCCCTGGAAGGAAAAAACATCTTTGCGGAACTCATGAACGCGGTCCGGTACTGCACCCTGGGACAGATCACCCAGGCCCTGTACGATGTGGGCGGGAAGTACCGGCGGAATATGTAGGATCCGGGAGCCGTGAAGGGGGAAAAAGCAGGGTTGTAGGGCCGGATTTACCATCCGGCCGTGTTGGAAAAAACGGGACGGGTTTTACGTGTTACGTTTTACGTGAGAAACCAAAGAAACGAAAGAAACCAAACAGAGCAAACCGACCATCAAAGGAGAAAACGGCATGCGGGAAGCGGTTATTGTCAGCGCGGTGCGGACCCCCCTGGGGAGCTTCAACGGGTCCCTGGCCCGGGTGGGGGCCACCGACTTGGGGGCCCTTGTCATCGCAGAAGCGATCCAGCGGGCCGGGATCGAAAAACGTCATGTCAACGAGGTCATTATGGGGCAGGTCCTGCCCTGCGGCTACGGCCAGAACCCGGCGAAACAGGCTGCGGTGAAGGCCCAAATGCCCTGGGAGGTGGAGTGCATCACCGTCAACAAGGTGTGCGGTTCGGGGCTCAAGGCCGTGATGCTGGCGGCCCAGGCCATCGCGGTGGGGGATGCCGACGTGGTGGTGGCCGGCGGCATGGAGAACATGACCCTGGCACCGTATTTTTTGAAAAAGGCCCGGTTCGGGTACCGCATGGGGGCGTCGGTGGTGGACGATCACATGGTGCACGACGGGCTGTGGGACATCGTCAATGATTTCCATATGGGGATTTCCAACGAACTGTGCTCGGAAAAATACCATATCAACCGTGAAGACCAGGACCGGTATGCGGCCGAGTCATACCGCCGCGCGGTTGAAGCCAAAGAAAACGGGAAATTCAAAGAAGAAATCGTTCCGGTTTTCCTCAAAGACAAAAAGGGGCGGCAAATCCTTTTCGAAGAAGACGAATGCCCCCGGGAAACCCCTTATGACGTCCTGGCCAAGATGCCCCCGGCCTTCAAGGCCGACGGCCTCACCACCGCGGGAAACGCCTCGGTCATCAGCGACGGTGCGGCCGCCGTTGTGGTGATGGCCCGGGAAACGGCCGAATCCATGGGATGTACCCCCATTGCCGCAGTGGGGGCCCAGGCCGCCTTCGGCATCGACATGAAATACGTCCTGGTGGCCCCCATCTGGGCCATTCCCAAATGCCTTGAAAAAGAAGGCATCGAAATCGATGATGTGGATCTGTTCGAGGTCAATGAAGCCTTTTCCGGATCCACCGTGGCGGTGATGCGGGAACTGGATCTTGACTCGTCCAAGGTCAATGTGAACGGCGGGAGCGTCGCCTTGGGGCATCCCATCGGCGCCAGCGGGTGCCGGGTCCTGGTTACGCTCCTGCATGAAATGCAACGGGCACAGAAACGCACCGGGCTGGCCAGCCTTTGCCTGGGGGGCGGGGAGGCCGTAGCCATGGTGGTGCGGCGATAAATCCATTTGACAGGGTTTATGAACTCTTAAAAGTCGAAATTGGGATGGCAAAGTAAAAAGTTCCAGATGCAAGGCGCGCAAAT
>CAZQUR010000131.1:0-5832 GCA_964596535.1 uncultured Desulfobacteraceae bacterium | reverse complement strand
CACCCGGATGGTCCTGGAGATGCCGTATTTCGATTTTCCGTGTTTTCTTTCCCGGTGGTTGACTTTCACCTCGGCGATGGAAATCCCCATGCTGCTGGCCACGGCGGGGATGAAGCGGTGCATCTCTCCATAGAGTTTGAGCGTTTTGGCCACATCATTCCGAAACGCCTTCAATGTACATCCGTAATCGTTGAGCTTCACATTGGTGGTGATGGAAATGACTTTATTGGCCACCATGGACGGAAACCTTCGATTTAAAAACGCGTCCTTTCGCTTGTGGCGCCACCCGCTCACCAGGTCATATCCCTCGTCGATCTTTTCCAGGAGTTTTCCAATGTCCCCTGGATCGTTTTGAAGATCCCCGTCCATTGTAATGATCACCTCCCCCCGGGCATGATCAAAGCCCGCGGAAAGGGCCGCCGTCTGGCCGAAGTTTTTCCGAAAACGGATCACCACCACCCGGTCGTCTTGGGCCTGTATTTGTTTCAACAGGTCAACGCTTTGATCCGTGCTCCCGTCGTCGATGAAAAGGACTTCAAAGGAAACGGCAAGGGATTCCAGGGCATCGACAAGCTCATGGTAAAGGGTGTCGATGTTTTCGGCTTCATTATATATGGGAATAACGACGGAAAGGTTCACTCAGGCGCTCCCTAAAATGATGATCATGGCCACTGTTTTGGAATATTCATCATCCCGACGAAGATGAAAGAACAAATAGATAACAAAAAAAACAAAACAAGAAAAGCCTCTAAGCCGGCGCGCAGCGATTGGTTCTTCAATTTATCCCAAAAAAAACCGATCATGCCGGCAATGGGAAGGAGGTAGCGCCCTTGTGCTTGAAGGATGGATGTCCAGGCACTCAGGAAGGCCGCTCCGGCCAGGAAGATGCTGCAAAACAACACCATGAGAAAAACGGCGCTTTTGCCTCGACTCGGTTCGATGAACAGGGAAAGCGCCAGAAACAGGCAGAAGCCGAATGCAAGGTGTTTGGCGGCGGTATAGTATTCGCTTGGCCCAAAGATGGTCATATAACCGTATAACCCGAAAGCACTGTTGAACAGGATTTTTCCCCAATGAAATTGGTGAAACATATCTTCGATGGAAACACCTCTTGTTTTGAGCATCATCCACGGGTGTTTCTTTTCCAGCGGCGTGCTGGGTTTATACATAAAATGGGCGAGCTTTTCCCTGCATTCGATAATCTTTTCGGCTTTTTCCGGCCCCTTTACCGCGTAATCCGTCACCCGCCACACGCTGAAACAGAGTGCCACCATGAAAAATAGAAGAGCGAGTTTTCCGATCAGCTCCCACCGTATCTCCGGCGCCGTTGTTTCAAAGAACAAGCGCCAGGCGGCCATGAGGAGTAAAAACAAAATGAAAACATAGAAATTGAGTTTGATAAAAAGCAAAGCGGCAAAAAGCACCCCGAAGCCGACACCCATAAAAACGGTCTGCCCCTTCCAGGGCGCCGTGAGATACCGGTTAAAAAGGGTATCCTCCCCCAGAACCTGGTACCCGACCACAAAGACAAGAAAAAGGGAGAACGCATCCGAATTGAAATAGCTGAAAACATACCATATCTGGGGAGACACGAGAAAAGCCGCACCGAGAATCCTTGAATCCGGATATCGAAAGCAGATGAGACAAATCAACAAAAACAAGGTCACATTGAAAAGACGCAGCCTCAAGTAGGATTCCAAGGGCAGAAAAGAAAAGAGCCGCGAGAATTTTCCGGCCAAGGGATAAACCGCTTCTTTAGAGTTGAGTCTTGAAACGCCATAGATACTATAGGTATTTTCCGTTCCCGGCGCACAAACGGGCGGAGGGAGCCAATGCGTTTCATAGTACGTGCCGGCGGCGATATGCACATACTCATCCGGATGGACATTCCTTTTGCTGAAAACCGCCATGCTCATGACGAGGGCGGCGGCAAAGGCCAGTAACAGGGGAACACGGCTGAAGAACGTTCCTTTCTTTTGAAACCCCCAGTGGAATAAAAGGATCAGGAGAAACGCACTGAGACCGATCTGGGCGGATTCCCGGACCGGCGTGCTCACGGATACCGGGAGGATATGCACTTCCAACTGAGGGTCGATGGTTTCGGCCCTTACCATGAGACCGGCCTGATCCAAACGGTGATCCCGCACGCCGGAGACGGGTTGCAGTTTGGTGAAATCTTCCGGGGAATCAAAACGTATCGGCGCGTAACCGGGTTGCCGGATACGGATGGATTGGATCAGCACTTTGGCCCGTCCCGGATTGTTGTCGGAAGGATCGATCCGGAGTTTTCGGATGGATTTCAAATCTCCGATGGAAAAACCGTATTGCGTCTGGACCGGATTGATCCGGGTAAACCCCATACGGGTTTCTTCGTACGCCTGCCCTTGGTCCGCCCAATATATCCTGAAGTAGGTGGCGACATTCGATTGCAGCGATACCGTCACCCACGCACTTTTTGAAAAATGGAAATGCCCGGCAACGGCGGCAGCCATACCGAAAACCACCGCCCAGAAAAGGGCTTTTGGAAAACGCCCGCTTTTGTTTTTCATGGCATCCATGGGAGACGGGGCTTCAGTGCCTTGTGAACCGCTTTTTTAACGAGGCGATAAGCCGGATCCAGCGATGTTCGAAGCGGACAGCGCTCCAGGCCAGAATCCCGCCGAAATAATGGACAATGAAGGCCGTGAACAGATGGCGGAACCCCGGCCCCCCGCTGAAGTCTTCGTACCGGGCGAAAACGGAAATGAACGCGTGTTTGGCCACACGCGGGATTTCAGCCCCGGAGACGTCGAATCGCCTTGTCGTAACGATGTCCATTCGATGCACTTCTTTCCCTCGATGATCGGACGCGGCTTTCATTATCGGATGCGTTCTTTAAAGAGATAATATTTTAATCGGAGCCACGGGTTCAATCGCAATGCCGTTAAAGACTCGTCCCAAAGCCGCTTCTGTTGCTTGAGGAATCGATCGGGGACGGGATGCTTGCCGTGAAAATCGTCGAGATGATGTTTGTGTCGGATCCTTTCGACTTCCCGGGTTTTGGGAAACGCGATCCGGCTGACCAACAGGTACCGCACCCAGGGTTTGATTTCTTCCGCGGAAAAGCCCAGGATCGCGGCGGCCGCGGCAAACCGTGCGGCCCCGTCGAAGATCCCTTGCTGCAATGGGTGATAGTGCGTGTTCTGCACCTCTTCCGCCCGTTCATCGCTGTCATTTTCGTTTCTGAATTCCAGCGCATACCCGTTTTGGGTGAGGCGGTACCCTTTCAGCCCCGGATGGGGCGCCCGAAAGGCTTCCTCGAAAAAATCCCGGATGTTCAGGACGGTGCTGGCGGCAAAATCGAACCGTTCCTTATCGTAGAGAATCCCCGTGACATGGTTTTCTCTGGTGGTGGGATACGGGATTCCCCGGCCAGCGGCGAAGATAAATCCGTGGAAACAGGGCTTGTCGGGCCGATGGCGGACGGCGTCGAAAAGGAAGCGCTGGATGGTTCCGGTCCATCCCACGTCCACCAGCATCACGTTCCGGTGCGTAAAAAATCCTTCCGCCTCCAGGTAACGCATGAGCGCCGCGTGAGCCGGTTGCGCCTGCCGGCGGATTTCCTCCTGAAAGGCGTCGTCTTCCACCAGGTAGACAAATTTGTACCGGTTGTCCGGGGTCCACCCTTTGTGAAGCGGGCTCAGGGAATCTTCCGGTGAAAGTCCGTAACGGTTCATCAGGGGGCGAAGCGGTTCCATATCCAAGCCGAATACCCGGCAAAAATCGCGCATGTCCCTGTTTCCGGGGGGAAGAAACGCGATATCCGCCTTGCTCTGGGGCATTCCCGAAACCGCGCAGCTGGGTCCGGCCAGGGCGAGTCGGCTCACATAAAGGTAACGGGCTTCCGGAACATCGCCATGGGGCGCCAAAAACGGAAGCGCCCTTTTCCAGAAATTCAGAAAGGTCCACCCTTCCCGTGAAAAAAAGTAAATTCCGTCAATGTCGCCTTTGCGCGCCCGTTCCAGGATCGACTGGATAAAGACACCCAGCAGGGGAACCAGAAATGTATAGCCGTCCCCATACAATGGATCCTTCGGCGTGTTTTCCGATTCCAGCGGGAGCATCAACTGCTGAAGCGCCCTTCCCTTCCAGAAAAGTTTCCGATTGGAAAAAACCGTGTACATCTGCGCCGCGGTCTTCCGTTGTTTTTCACGGATATCTTTGAGCACCAGCGCTGTAATTCCGAATTGTGCCGGCCGGAGCCCGTCCGAGATGGGATTGTCCCCGATATGCATCCATCGGGTTGCTTCCAGTTGATAGCGTTTTTGAATCATGGGAAAGGCCTTGCCCGAGGCCTTGGCGAAAAAGGTGTCGGCGGAGGAGATGACGTCCGTGACGCAGTCTGCGAGTCCGGCGCGTTGCACCAGCCGCTTCAAATGATCTGAAGGAAGATAAATATCCGAGATCAAGAAGACTTTTTTCCCCAGGCCGTAAACTTTCCGAATCCATGCGGCAAATGCGGCCCTGGAGACGATCACGGCGCTTTCGATTTTCAGTTCATAATCGGTCACTTTTTCAAGGATGTCTTGTGACATTCGATCCCGGAAGACGGCTGCCAGGACCTGTTCCATGAAGTCCGGGTACCGGGCTTCGTGATCCACGAACGTTTTGCCGGTTTCGGCACGCTGGGCCGCCTCGACGCTGTCTCGGAGTGCCTGGACCGCTTCCCAGGACCAATCCCCCGAACCCTGAATCGCGGCCAGCCGGGCGATATAACGGGCCACCGCCGGTTTGACCATGTCGGGGTTGTGAATCCGGCGGATAAAGACCGTATCAAAGATATCTAAAGAGACGGTGTCAAAAAAGTCGATTTCGCGATCCGCGTGTTCGATGAGCGTTTCAATGCGGTAAAAGGTCTTAAACGACATATTTGTCAACAACTCCCGAGCTGTGCGCGGACTTCCATGAGTTCCTTTTCCAGTTCCACCAAACGGTCGACGCCTGAGGCCACCAGAGGCCGAAGCGGAACCGGGAGTCGTTCCAGCAAATATTTGCGGATGACCGCCTTGTCCTGCTCCCTCCCCGTAACCGCGGCCTCGCTGAGGGTGTTGTCCCCGTGAAGGCGGTAGTAAAGGAGTTTTTGATCATGAAGACAGACGACTTTTCCCGGATACGCCAGCATGACGCGGAAAATGTAGTCGTAATCGTGCAGATACCGCAACGGCGCAAACCCGCCCACCCTTCGCGCCGCACCGGCGCGAAGGAACAAGTTGGAGGTGCCCACCATAATGTTTCCCTTGAGAAAAGCGGTGTATAAATCCTGACATTCAAAATAAAACCGGCGGTTTTTTTCATGCCAGGCATTCCACCAGAAGCCGGGATCGGTAATCGGGGCGCCGTTTTCATCGATGGGCTGGACATCCGAAAATACACAGGCGGCACGGGTCTCTTTTAAGGTATCCCGGAGGCGTTCCATCCGCGCTTCATGGTATACATCGTCGGAATTCAGTACGGCGATGAGATCGCCTCCGGCCAACCGAATGCCCCGGTTCAACGCGTTGAAGGCGTCCTGGTTTTCCTGGTAAACGTATCGGACGCGGGGATCCGCAATGCCTTTCACGATCTCTCCGGTGCAATCCGTGGACCCGTCGTCCACGACAATGACTTCCATGACCGCCAAGGTCTGGTTCAACGCGCTTTCGATTGCCGCCGAGATGAATCGTTCGTGGTTGTATGCCGGAATGACGATCGATACGGTTTCTTTTCGTTTGAAAAACATTCTTTAAATTGCTTTGCGATATTCTTCCAAGTAACTTCTCCCTGCTGCTTTCCGGTAAATCCCCTCAAAGGCGG
>CAZQUR010000130.1:0-5922 GCA_964596535.1 uncultured Desulfobacteraceae bacterium | reverse complement strand
CCCTCAACGTGTTACTTTATGATAAATCCCCGCCAAAGGCGGGGTGCTGGGCTAACCCCGTGACGCCCGGATCGGATCTTCGACCGTCTCAAGGGAAACACCCGGCGTCGGACGGTTGTCAAGGGTTCTCCCCGATGGTAGAGTGGTGATACCGATCTTTTCACATCAAATCCTTATTGGATTTTATCGGAAACAATGCGCTGATGTGACGCGTCTTAAAGGAGATGGACGGCGACATGATCCGTCAATGGGCGCAAAAAGCCCTGAGTTGTATTTGTCTTGTCGCGGCGGTTTTTTTCGCCGGGGCACACCCGGAAACGGCCCACACCGCCACGGATCAACTGGGCCGGGAAGTGCAGATTCCGGTGCAGATCCGGCGCATCGTCTCCCTGGCGCCCAGCATCACCGAAATCCTCTTTGCCCTGGGTGCCGGCGATCGGGTGAAAGGGGTGACCCGGTTTTCCAACTTTCCCCCGGAAGCCGAAAGGCTCCCCAAAGTGGGGTCCTATGTCCACCTGGATCTGGAAAAGATCGTGGCCCTCAAACCGGATCTTTGCATCGCCGTCAAAGACGGGAACCCCAAAGACGTCATTGACCGCCTCGATCATCTGGGGATCCCGGTCTATGCGGTGGATCCCCGGAATCTGCAGGCCGTAAAGGAAACGATCCTGGAAATCGGTGCCCTCCTGGACGTCATGCTCAACGCCCGAAGCCTGGTCCGGGAGATGGACCGGCGGATCCGGCGCGTCACCTCCAAAACCGCCGATGTCGTCCATCGACCCACCGTCTTTTTCCAGATCGGGATCTCCCCCATTGTTTCCGCCGGCACCGATACCTTCATCCATGAACTCATCATCCTTTCGGGAGGGATCAACCTGGCACAGGGCCCTGTCCCCTACCCGCGCTTCAGCCGGGAACAGATCCTGGTCTTGTCTCCGGAAGTCTTCATTATCACCAGCATGGCCCGGGGGGCGATTTTCGACCGGATCCGGAACGAGTGGCGCCGGTGGCCGCAGATTCCGGCGGTAAAAAAGGATCGCATCCACCTCATCGATTCGGACCTGGTGGACCGGGCCTCCCCCCGCCTGGTGGAAGGTCTCGAAATCCTGGCCCGATTGATCCATCCGACGCTTTTCCGGGCGGCCCCATGATCGCTCCGAGCGCGCCATTGCCCCGCCGAATTCTTTTCGTTACCCTTTTTTTCGGTGCGGCCTTGTGTATCGCTGGTATCTTCGGCCTTTCCCTGGGATCGAGCGAAGGGGCCTTTTCGGAGATGCTCCGCGCCGTCATGGGGCAAGAGGCGGCGGACCCCATGATCGGCGCCATCATCTGGAAAATCCGGCTCCCCCGGGTCCTCATGGCCGCCCTGGTCGGGGGGACCCTGGCTTTGGGCGGACTGGTCTTCCAGGCCCTTCTGCGCAACCCCCTGGCCGAACCGTATATCCTGGGGATATCCGGGGGATCGGCCATCGGCGCCATCATCGGTATCCTGATGGGGCTCTCCCGGTTTCCGGGGGTCAGCCTCTTTGCTTTCCTGGGGAGCCTTTCCACCCTGGCGGTCATTTTGCTGATGGCCTCGGGGAAAGGGATGCTCAAAAAAGACGCCCTGTTGCTTTCCGGGGTCATGATCAACGCCTTTTGCGGCGCCGTGATCATGTTTCTGGTCTCCATGACCCAGGACGCCCGCCTCCACAATATCATCTTCTGGCTCATGGGAGACCTTTCCCTCATCGGGCTGCCTCAAGTGGGGATTCTGGCGATTTTGCTCCTCCCCTGCTTTGTCCTCTTGTTCTATCTTTCCCACACCATGAATCTGCTCCTGCTGGGAAAAGAAATGGCCCAGACCATGGGCGTGAACATCGTGGCCGCCACTTTCACTCTTTTGGGGGTGACCTCTTTTACGGTCAGCATCACGGTGAGCCACAGCGGTCTGCTGGGGTTTGTGGGGCTCGTGATGCCCCACCTTTTGCGGCTGATCCTGGGGGCGGACCATCGGGTCCTGGTCCCGGCCTGTCTCCTCGGAGGCGGCACTTATATGATTCTTTGCGATCTGCTGGCGCGGAGCCTGCCGGATCAGGGGGAAATCCCGGTGGGGGTCATCACCGCCATGATCGGCGCTCCGGTATTCATCTTCCTGCTGGTCCAATCCAAAAAATGAAAACCGCCTTGTCCATATCGGAACTGAGCCATACCTACGGGGAGGAGATTACCCTTAAAAATCTTTCTTTTTCGGTGAGCGAGGGGGAATTTTTCATTATCATCGGCCCAAATGGTTCGGGAAAGACCACGCTCATGAAAATCATCGCGGGGATCGAAAAGCATAAAAAGGGGCGCGTCTCCATTTTCGAAAAGCCCGATCATCGTTACTCCAGGAAAGAGCTGGCCCGGGTCATGGCGTACGTCCCCCAGGTCTTCCCGGTGGATTTTCCCTTCACGGTGAAGGAGGTGGTGATGATGGGGCGGGCGCCGCATATGGGGATGCTCGGTTTCGAACAGGAGCCCGATTTTCGGATCGCCGAAGCGGCAATGACCTTTACCGGAATTCAAGGGCTTTCGGAACGGAAGATGGATCGGATCAGCGGCGGGGAACGCCAGCGCGCCGTCATCGCCCGGGCCCTTTGCCAGGATCCCCGCATCGTCCTTCTGGACGAACCCACGGCCTCTTTGGATCTTTCCCATCAGATCCGGATCATGGATCTGATGGAACGGCTCAAGGAAGAAAGAAAAACGACCGTCGTCATGGTTTCCCATGACGTCAATCTGGCCGCCCTGTATGCCGATACGCTCCTCATCCTGAAAGACGGCGAAGCGGTGGGCATGGGGACCCCGGCCCGGGTCCTCACCTTTGAAAACCTGGAAAAAACCTACGGGTGCACCCTCCTGGTGGATCAAAGCCCTTTAGGGGGATTGCCCCGGGTCTCTCCCGTCCCCCAAAAGTTTATCAAAGCGTCCATGGCAATCCACAAATCAAAAACGTCTGGAAGTCATTGATCGTAACGCTTCCCGTAAGCACCGCCTATTCAGGCGGAGTCAAGGGAAGCGGTCTTATAATGGACAATTCCTTACCATCGTGTTCTCCTTTTTTCGTTCTTTTAAAAAGAATCAAACGGTCCATAAAAGCAATATGACTGTTTCAGGAATTTATTTATTGCTTTTTGAATACCTTCTATGATTTAGTTTACTAAGTAACGTAGCCCGATACAGCATAAAAACAGAATTTTTTCATAAATCTGCCAAAAGAATATTCAAAAAAAAGGATGCCATGTCCGTCACCTTTCACGTCGGCAAGAACAACATGGCCACTCTCATCTGCCCGAACTGTGCCTGGACCAAAACCATCGATGCCACCAAGTACCTGGACGAGGGAAAAAAGATCAAAATCAAGGTTCGCTGCAGGTGCGGAATAACCTACATCGCCATGTTGGACCGCCGGAAATTCCATCGCAAAGAGACGGATCTCTACGGCACTTTTGTGACGGTCAACCTTCCGGGCACTTACACATCCGTGAAAGACGGTCATACCGGTGAAGCCCTCATCGTGAATCTCTCGCGGGAGGGTTTGCGCTTTATGACCGACGTAAAGGCCCTTTTGAAGCCCGACGATCATATTCGGATCGAGTTTCACCTGGATGACCGGAACCGATCCCGGATTCGGAAGCGGGCCGTGGTGAAAAGCGTCACGGATACCTCCGTCGGTGTTCAATTTACCCGCGTGGACCCCACCGACGCCAGCGACGTTGCCATCGGGTTTTACCTTCTCACCAAAAGCTGATATAATCCTTCCCGATCTTGTTTCGGACAAACGATCACGCGATACACCCGCCGGTGTTCGCCCGAAAAAGCGCATCGGATCTGTTTTTTACGGAGGTGTGGATTGGATTTTACCCGCCTGTTTCACCCGGAAAGCGTCGCCGTGGTGGGCGTCTCCCTGACCAACGACCGGCATCCCGCCAACGTCATCTATAACAAAATGCATTTACGATATCCGGTGAACGTGTATCCGGTGAACCCCAAGGGCGGACGCCTTCAGGGGGAACGGGTATATACCGGCATCCCGGAGATTCCGTCTTCCGTCGACCTGGCGGTGATTGCGGCCCGTGCGGAATTTGTGGGAGAGATCCTCGAAACCTGCATCGAAAAGCGTGTGGGGGGTGCGGTCATTATATCCGGCGGATTCGCCGAAACCGGCCGTAAAGATCTCCAGCAAAAACTGGTGGATTCGGCCCGAGAGGCACAGTTCCCGTTCATCGGACCCAATTGCCTGGGAATTTACGCCCCCGGCCGATTCGACTCTTTTTTCCTCCCCGGGGAGCGGCTCATCCGTCCGGAACACGGCGCCGTGGCCGTGGTCAGCCAGAGCGGCGGCGTCCTGGTGGATCAGATGGTGAAGTTCGCGGAGCAGGGGGTGGGGCTTTCCCTGGCGATAAGCATCGGCAATAAGGCCCTCATCCGGGAGCTGGACCTGATCCGATACCTTGCAGAGGATCCCGATACCCGGGTCATTTCGCTGTATGTGGAAGGATTTGAAAAAAACGAAGGCCGGCGGTTCGTGGAAGCCGCCAAGCGCATCTCCAAGCCCGTCATTGTGTTAAAGGCCGGAAAAAGCCGGCAGGGGAGCAGGGCCGCAAACAGCCACACGGCCTCTTTGGCCGGAGATTATCCGGTCTTTTCCCAGGTAATGATGCAGCACGGCGTCGTGGAAGCGAAAAATGAATTCGAAATGGTGTCTTTCTGCGAGGCATTGAGCTGCTATCATCGACCCATCCAAGGGAAAATCGGTATCATTACCGCCAGTGGGGGGCACGGGGTCCTTGCCTCGGACGTCTGCGCCGCCCACGGCCTTTCGGTGCCGGCAATTCAAGCTGCGGATCGGGAAAAGATTCGGGAAAGCCTCTCGGAGCGCCTCCGCACCATCGCCACCCTGCAAAATCCCATTGATTTGACCGGGAGTGCCGACGATGACGACTTCGTGGCCGCCGCCGCGGGCCTGATCCAGGTCCCGGATATCGACTGTGTCATTCTCCTGCTGCTGCCCTATTCTCCGGGAATCAGCTCGGATCTCGGCGCACGGATGAGTTATCTCTTCCGGGGCCAGGGCAAGCCCCTGATAGCGTATGTGCCGCACCAGGAAAAATACCGGATGCTCATCGAAGGTTTCGAACTCAACAACGTCCCGGTCTCTTCTTCCATCGACGGCGCCGTTTTAATGGCGGAAGCCCTCCGGAGGTGCCGGCCATGCTGAACCCGGAAATAAAGGACATTTTCCTGAAAGCCAAAAAGACCGGATGGGTGATGGAGCCGGAAGCCAAGCGGCTGATGGCCTTGGCCGGAATTTCGGTGCCGGCCTTTTCGTGGGTCAAGACGGAATCCGGAGCCCTTAAAGCCGCCCGGGACATGGGTTATCCCGTCGCGGCCAAGGTGGTGTCTCCGGAGATCCTCCACAAATCGGATGTCGGCGGCGTCGCGTTGGGAATCGAAAACGACGCGCAATTATCCCGGGTTTTTTCCCGATTCAGCACCATGCCGGGGTTCGAAGGCATCCTGGTGGAGGAAATGGTCTCCGGAACGGAACTGATAGTAGGCGCCAAGATCGACTATCAATTCGGCCCGGTGATCCTGCTGGGAATCGGCGGCACCGGAGTGGAAGTCTACGGGGATACCGCCCTTCGCATGGCCCCCCTTGGAGAAAATGATGTCGTGGCGATGTTCGACGGTCTCAAAGGCGCCACTTTATTGAAAGGACACCGGGGAACCCCGCCGGTGAATCTGAACGCCTTGATGCGTTTGATGTTGGATTTTTCCGCTCTGGTCATGGCGTGTGCCGAATACATCGAATCCATCGATTTGAACCCGGTGAAATGCACACCGAAAACGTGTGTTGCGGCCGATGCCCGGATACTCCTGCCCCAAACGGAAAAATAG
>CAZQUR010000129.1:0-5985 GCA_964596535.1 uncultured Desulfobacteraceae bacterium | reverse complement strand
CCTAAGAAAATAAAAAATATTTTCACCCTCACCCTGCCCCTCTCCCTCAAGGGAGAGGGAGATTTCGGGCTTTTACGATTTTATCAAAATTGAAAGGGAACCTTTTCCCGGAAAAGGATATTCGAATGCCCAAGGTATTCCGACAAAGCACACGCGAAACGAGTATTTTATCCCGGATCGAAACGTCAAAAGAACATGCCCGGCGCATGGCCATCAACAGCGTGAAGGATTACGCCGACGCAATGAGCAACGCCGTCGCCATGAAGTTGGTGGAAAGCGGATTGGTGGAAACCACCAACAAAAACAGCCTCGAGGAGCAGATCAAAGGTGCGCTGACGAAAATGACCCGGGCCGAAGATTTCGACATCGACTACCAGGTGGCCCCCTTTCGCAACCTGGTCCCCCAGCCCCACGTGGTGAGCCTTTATTTAACGGCGTTTGTCATCGAACACCTGATCCACCACAAGGATATCGTCGACATCTTCGGTGAGGACCTGGAGATTTACTCCTGCATCAATCAGCAGGTGGTCAAGTTTTTATCCCGGGAGAAAATTCCCGAAGAATTGGCTTAAGGACGCTGCGGCCGCCCCAGGAAGGCCCATTCCACCGGGATGCGCACGCGCTGGCCCCGCTTGTTTTTGAACAGCAAAAAGCCGTTTTCGATCCCGAAATGCAGCAGGTCCCGGGTGATTTCCACGTCTTTGCGGCAGTAGTCCAGGATGTCTTGAATCCGGCCGTCCTTCCACCATGCCAGGGCCTGTAAGCCGTCGCCGCTTTTCTTTTTTCCAAGGGTGACCCCGGCAAGATGACTCAGGGATAAGCGGTAGCCCAGGCGGTTGTGAATGTCTTCCAGAATATCCAGGGTGGGGAGTGTTTCGAAGGCAAAATCCGAATATCCCCGCAACACCCCGTAGTCGAAACGCTTGATATTGAAGCCCACCACCAGGTCCAGGCGTTTCAGTCTTTCGATCAGAGCGGGAATGTCTTTTTCCAGGTAGTCAACATAGTCGCCGGCCTTGGAATCGTAAAGGACGGCGCAGCTGATCCCCATGAGGTTACTCCGGTGCCATCCCCCCACCTCTTCCGCGGAACGCTGGGTCTCCAGGTCAAGGATTCCGTAATGCACGACAGGACCCTGCGGGGGCAACAGGTCGCGCCTGTGTCGGCGCCCTTTCGGGATTCGGGCGGTTTCTTTTCTTTCCGATACCGCGGGATCCCGGGACCGGAGGGAATCGAGGATGAAAAGGGCGCTGGCCTTGTCGATGGGGCGGTTTCCGGATCCGCACTTGGGGGAATGGACACAGGACGGGCATCCCGTCTCGCACGGGCAGGTGGCCACGGCCCGATGGGTAAGGACCAGGAGTTCCTCGGCTTGCCGGAAGGCCTGGCGCGTCAGGCCGGCGCCCCCCGGAATCCCGTCATAGATAAAAACCGCCGGGCCCTTCACCTGAAACTGATAAGGCATGGCAATGCCCCCCAGGTCGTTTCGATCCGTCATCACCAGCAAGGGGAAGATGCCGATACCGGCGTGCTCCATGGCGTGGATGCCGCCCATGAAGTGCAAAAAGGCCTGTTCGGTCCTGGCCTGGACCTCCGGAGGGATTCGATACCATAACCCTTCGGTCTCGAAGACCAGGGGGGGCAGGTCCAGAGGGACGATTCCGAGCCGTTTTCCGCCTCTGATCCGTATTTTTTCATACCCCGTGACCCGATCCGTCACCTTCAGGCGCCCGCGGTACACCCGGGTTTGCCAGGCCGGTTTTTCTTCATGGATTTCCAGGATCTCCGTGTCTTTATGCCCCCGGACCCGGGTGTAATAATCGACTTTCGCGGAAACGACCTGCACCGTGCGGGTGGAAAGATCCAACCGCCGGACCAGAAACGGTTCCCCCCGGTGGAGATATACCGCCCCGGGATGGGTTTCCTTGAATGCCCGGAATCCGTCCACTTCTCCGATGACGGCACCGTTTTCTCCGGAAATGATGAACCGGTCCCCCGCCCCCCTCAGGTCCACGTCCCGGTGGGGGGAGCGCCGTTTCGAATAAAGGACGTTTCCATCGGCGCTGCGGAGCAGCTCCCCGGATGCTTCCAGCCGGGACACCGCGTCGGACACCGGTTTCTCGGACAAGAACGGTTCTTCCATTGTCAGGGGCATCTCGGCCGCGGCGCAGACCAGGTGCTTCGATAAGATGGTGGGATTGTGCGGGTTGATGACCGCGGCCTCGGGTTCTCGTTTGACGAAATCTTCGGGGTTCCTCATGAAATACTGGTCCAGGGCGTCTTCCCCGGCGATCAGAATCAGGGCGCTGTCCTGTCCGGATCGGCCCACCCTTCCTCCTCGCTGCCATGTGGCGATAATGGATCCCGGATATCCTACCAGGAGACACAGGTCCAGGTCCCCGATATCGATCCCCAGCTCCAGGGCACTGGTGGAAATGACCGCCAAAAGGTCTCCGGTGGAAAGGCGATGTTCGATTTCCCGGCGTTCTTCGGGTAAAAACCCGGCCCGGTAGGCGCTGATCTTCTTCGAATAACGTCCGGCCCGGGTAGCCGCCCAAAGGGCGATAAGCTCGGTGAGCTTCCGGGACTGGGTATAAACGATGGTCCTGAGGTTCCGGGCCAGTGCCGCCTTGAGAAGGAGAATGGCCATTCGGGCGGCGCTTTCGGCGGGGTTGATAAAGAGCAAATGCCGCTTCCCGCGGCCCGCGCCGCTTTCCGTGACCGGATCCGCCCGGATCCCCGTGAGCTGTTCGGAGAGCTGGGACGGGTTGGAAATCGTGGCGGAGCTGAACAGATAGGCCGGATGGGCGCCGTAGCGGGCGCAGACCCGGTTAAACCGCCGGAAAACCCGGGCCATATGAGACCCCATGATCCCCCGGTAGGTGTGGACTTCATCCACCACCACCATTTGAAGGCGTTTGAAAAATCCGGCCCATTTGGGATGATGGGGAAGCAGCGAAAGATGCAGCATCTCCGGATTCGTCAACAGGATGTTGGGAGGATGTTCCCGTATCTTTTTCCGCCGCCAGGCCGTGGTGTCCCCGTCGTAAACGGCGGCCGTGGGGAGGATCCCTTCCATGGCGCCCGTGATCTCCTGAAACACACGCAGTTGATCCTGGGCCAGGGCCTTGAGAGGAAACAGGTAGAGGGCGCGGGTATCCGTGTTTTGAAAAAATTTTTCCAGGACCGGAAGGGTATAGATGAGGGTTTTCCCGCTGGCGGTGGGTGTCGCGACCACGACGGACCGTTTCGCACGAAGCGCATCCATGGCCCGGGCCTGATGGGCATAGAGGCGATGGATGCCGATTTCGTTCAAGGCCTTTTGAACCGGTTCCGGCCACGGCTTCCGGGACCGGTACCATGCCGGTGCCACAGGGGGAAACACCCTGTGGTACAGCACCTGTCCCGCCAAAAGGGGGGAAGATTTCAGCGCACGGACATAGTCGTCAATCATGAAACGGGTCTTGGATTCCATGAAAACGGCTTGAAATTCCGGGTTGTCGTAATATACTTGAACATGTTGGGTATTTGTTATAATAGAGCATAAAGGGATGCAAGAACACACTTTTCAACACCACAAATCCTTTTTCCGGATGCCCGGGGTGCGGGGATCTTCATGCGGCGGCGGCCACGGCATGAAGGACGATCCGTTGCCGGGTTCGGAAAAAGGCCCTGAATGAGGCACACTCGGGTGGACGACCCCCTCAGTCACCGTTTCGATCCTCTCCGGTTTTCTTTTTCATACCGCTTTGCGACACACCGCTTCCGCGGTTCATCGTTCTTTCGGCACCGCGCCGAAAACACGGGCATCCGTCCTTCAAGGCCAAACTTAAAATCCGAATTTCTTTTTATCCATGGAGGCAGGGTGCGTTCCTGTCCTTTGACAACGGGGAAACGATGATCTTTGAATTCACCCTTCTGGCCGTGTTACTCGTCCTTTCCGGTTTTTTCTCCTCCGCCGAAACCGCCTTGTTTTCCATCAGCCGTACCCGCGCGCGGTACCTGGCCAAAAAGGAGGGACCCCCCTTCGACCTGGTCCGGAAAATGAAGGAAAACCCGCACAAACTCTTGAGCACCATCCTGGTGGGAAACAACCTGGTCAACATCTCCGCCGCCGCCCTGGCCACCGCCGTGACCATGGACCTTTTTTCCAGTTACGCCGTAAGTACGGCCACCGGCGTCATGACCCTTTTGATCCTGGTTTTCGGCGAGGTGCTTCCCAAGTCCGTCGCCACACAAAACAATGTTCTCATCGCACGACTCGCCATTTACCCCATCTACTGGCTTTCGATTCTTTTTTTCCCCATTCTGATCGTTTTGAATTTCATCCCCAGAATCACCGGGAAAATCACCAAATCCCCGGGGCTGTCGGAAGAGGAGCTCATCACCTTCGTGGAAGCCGTGGAAGAGGAGGGCCGGATCAAGGAACAGGAAAGGGAAATGATACACAACATCTTTGAACTCGACGATACCAAGGCATCGGAAATCATGACGCCCCGGGCCGATATGTTCGTCGTCGAGGCGGGAAAACCCCCGGACCTGGAACGGATCCTCCGGTCGGGATATACCCGGATCCCCGTCATCGAAGGCGCCATCGACCAGGTGGTGGGAATCCTCAATATCAAGGACCTGTTCCTGCACCAGGCCCGGTGTGACGGGACGGTGGATATCCGTAAGATCATGCGCCCGCCTTATTTCGTCCCGGAAAACAAAAAGCTGGACCATCTCCTGCACCAGTTCCGGAAACGCAAAGACCACATGGCCATCGTCGTGGACGAGCACGGCGGTGTGTCGGGACTGGTGACCCTGGAAGACGCCCTCGAGGAACTGGTGGGGGAAATCAGCGATGAAACGGACAAGGAAGATCCCCACATTCTCCTGGTCAATGAAAACGAGTGGATCGTCCTGGGAAAGACCGATATCGAAGAGGTCAACGACACCATCGGCATGAAGATTCCGGATTCCAGCGAGTATGACACCTTTTCAGGTTTCATCCTGGATTTGACCGGACGGATCCCCAAGGAAAAAGATGAAATCCTTTTCAGGAACTACCGCATTGTCGTCAAGAAGATGACCGGAAACCGGATCAAGGAACTCAACGTCGTCAAGACGTCACCGTTGCCCGAAAATGCGTTGATGTCCCAAGAAATGGACACCGCCTCTCGTGTGGGGTAAAAGACCCTGTCGGTTGTGGATGGGGTTCTTTCTTTTCCTGGGTCTTGTGACACTTATGCATCCCCTGCCGGCATCCGGCGGGGAAACGTTCGTGGTGGGGGCTTTTTCAACCGCCTCTGAAAAAGAAGGGCTTCCCAAAGGGTGGGTACCCCTTTTTTTTAAAGATATCGAGCGCCACACCGAGTACACTCTTTATCGGGATGCGATTGGGGTTGTCATCCGGGCGGAAAGCAAGGCCGCCGCCTCGGGAATGATCCGAAAAATTGTCATCGACCCCAACGAATACCCGGTGGTGCAGTGGAAATGGAAGATCACCTCCGTCTTTGAAAAAGGGGACGTGACCCAAAAATCAGGGGATGACTACCCCGCCCGGTTGTACATCACCTTTGCCTACGACCCCGAAACGGTCGGTTTTCTGGAGCGGGCCAAATTTGAAGCGGCCCGGCTGGTCCATGGAGAATACCCGCCCGTGGCCGCCATTAATTACATCTGGGCCAATAAGGCGCCCGTGGGCGTTATTGTGGACAACCCCTACACGAAAAAAGCCAAGATGCTGGTGGTGGAAAGCGGAGATGCCAAGGCCGGTACATGGGTCACCGAGGCGCGCAACATCCGTGAAGATTACCAAAAGGCCTTTGGTGAACCCCCTCCCATGATCTCCGGGGTGGCCATTATGACCGATACGGACAACACCGGGGAGGCCACGGTTTCATTTTTCGGTGATATCCTCTTCAAAGCGGCATTTTCACCCTAAAAATTTCCCCTCTTTCCGAAACCCAAATTTTTTGGTATGGTTTTATTTGATGAACT
>CAZQUR010000128.1:2488-6002 GCA_964596535.1 uncultured Desulfobacteraceae bacterium | reverse complement strand
AATGACCTGTCTGCGTGCAACGCACAGGCAGGCGAAGAATGCAGCGCAACGCCGCCGGTGGACTTTTTACGAAGCCATTAACGTTGAAAAGGGAGGCGCCATGGAAAAGATCCTCATTGTCGGTTGCAAACGGGCTATGGATGACGTGTGTACCGGATGCTCCCGGTGCATGGTCGGATTCAACCGCAGGGAAGGGGCCTTTGCGCGCTACAAGGACCAGGACGCGGAACTGGTGGGCCTGCTCAATTGCGGGGACTGCCCCGGGGCCACCATCGTGACCCGGCTGGCCCAGGTGAACCTGTGGAACAAGCCCCTGGAAGAAAAAGTCACCAAAGTTCACGTGGGTCCGTGCATCACCGACCATTGTCCCTACAAGGAGACGATCCTCAACAAGATCAAGGCCAAAGCGGGCGTGGAGGTGATCGAGGGCGCACACCCCTACATGCCCCAGGATATTTTCGCCTGATTCCGTTGTATTGATCTTCCTGCCGGAGGCGGTCTGCCAGATTCTATTTTACCCCGCAGGAAAAGTTCATGTCAAAATCAAACTCGGCATCGAGGGTCTTTCCTCATTGTCGGCGCACCCGGCAAACCCGGCGACGATTCCAATCCAAAACACGCACCAGATCCATTTTCGAGACATGATTCGTTCTCCTTGGCAAAAGGGTTTGCCTCCCGCCCGGTTTTGAAGGATAATATCAGAGAATCGGTATTCGAAAAAGCACAAAGGAAGCCGTGGAAAAATGACGTTCTTGTCCAAGGAAATGAAAAAGGCGCTTTTGCAACGGATCCAAAAAATTCCCATCGTCGACACCCTTCAAATGCAGATCATGGCCTTTTCCGACGGATATTGCGAGGCCCGGGCCCCCCGGAAGCAGGCCTATGACGGGGTCTTCGAATCCTTTCACGGGGGCCTGCTCATGACCCTTGCCGACAGCACCGCGTGTTTTGCCATTTTGACCCGGACGGGGCCGGAGACCCGATTGACCACCACGGATATGAACATCCGGTTTCTGGCCCCGTGTTTCACCGATGTGACGGCAAAGGCAACGGTGATCAAGTTCGGCCGCACCCTTTGTCCGGTTTCGGTGACGCTTTTCGACGCGGCGCAAACCCCGGTGGCCGTGGCCCAGGTGTGCTATATGTTGCTGGATGACGTCATGGCGCGAAAGGAGACGAAATGACCGATTGGACCCTTTTGTATCTGAGTCGAAACGACGTGGAATCCCTGGGGTTGGAGATGGTGGAGATCATCGACGTTGTGGAAAAAGGATTCTTCTTTGCCCCTGTGAGAGAATATGCATAAAAAAGGACACATTTTCATCCTGGCAACCCTCATCTGCCTTTGCAATCCAATTCCATTATCCGCATGGCATGATGAAACCCATATCGCCATCGCCAAAGCCGCCGGATACGCCAAGTGGTATACCGCCACGGGGGCGGATATGGCCAAACTCAAGGCCGGGGAAATCGAAGCCCACAATCATTTCGTGAATAATTCGAAAAGGACAAGGGTTACACCGGCCAGGGTCTTTTCCCAGATCGAAAAATACAACCGGATCGATCCCTCCGGTCATCTGTACGGCGCCATCATGGCGTCCGTTCGGGAATACCAGAGGCGGCGGGCGGAAGGAAAATACGGACAATACCCGCTGGGCTTTTGCGCCCATTATGTGGGGGATTTGTCCCAGCCCCTGCACAACATCGAACTGAACGAATATAATCGAAAATATCATCAAGAGACGGACGGTGTGGTCAATGGGAAAATTCTATTCCGTCTGGAAAAGATTCGTGTCTACCCTATAGCCATTGATTCCGAAGCGGATCTGGCCAGGCACATCGCCCGGATCGCAGAAGACGCCAGGCGTCTTGGATACCGCCTGGAATCCGAAGACCGGATCCTGACAAAAGAAGAAGCCTACCGGCAACTCTCCCACAGCGCATCCCTTTTCAGGGGAATATTGAAATTCCTGCAGGTGCCGGTAGCGGGGATCCGCTCTCCCTGAGCAAATTCGCACCGCATCCTTTTTGGTAGTGGAAATACCGGACATCACCCTGTTCAATCCGGAAGCAAATCGTAAAAATACCGCATAATGTCCGATCGGGAGACGATCCCGATGAGCCGCCCGTCTTCCACCACGGGGAGGCGACCCACGTCATGTTTCACCATGATCCGGGCAGCCTGCATGGGGCTTTTCCCGGGCTCGATGAGTTGCGGGTTCACGGACATGAAACTTTTCACCGGCCGGTGGAGCTGGGATTCTTTTCGCAGCCGCCGGAAATCCCGGCGGGAGATCATCCCGACGACCCGTCCCCCGTTGACCACCGGGACCCCGGTGATGCCCTTCCGCCGGAGCATCCGGGCCGCTTCCTCCATGCTGGCGCCGGGGGAAATGGTGACGACCGGGAAGGACATGAGGTCGCTGACCTGCACCGAGGCCTGCTGGTTCCCCCGGATCAACTCCAGGATCCACTGCTCCAAGGCATCCGGGTTGGCGTCTTTGATCTGGGCCGAAGCCGCCCGGGGGTGGCCGCCGCCCCCCATGCTCCGCAGGATGGCCCCCACGTCGAGGGCATCGGACTGACTCCGGCCGATGACCATGCAGCGGCCTTTTTCGGAATTGTTGAAGATGCCGAACGCGGCGTCCACGTTCACGATTTCCATGAGCATGCGCACCACCACCGCAAGGTTGTCGATGTGGCCGTGGATGGCGGCCTTGCCGATGCTGATGCGGTGCCCCTTCACTTTGGTGCGTCGGGCGTTTTGGAGCAGGGCGAATAGAACCGCCTTGTGCTTTTCGCTGTAGGCCGGTTTCAAAAAGGTGCTCAAGATGTCCAGATCCGCCCCCTTTTCCAAAAGCCACCCCGCGGCGTAAGCGTCTTCAGCGGTGGTGGAGGGGAAGGTGAGGTGCCCGGTGTCTTCGTAGATCCCGGTCAATAGCAAAGTTGCCTGGATGGGCGTCAAGGAAATGCGGTGTTGTTTGAGTTCTCTCACCAGAAGCGTGGTCACGGCGCCGATGATTTCCCGTGTTTCCTTTGAAGCCCGGATGGTGCCGTCTACATCATGATGATCGTAGACAACGATTTCAATTCCCGCGCGGTTTTTCAAGGCGTCCATACGGTCCAGCCGCTTCCATTGATTGGTGTCCACCACGATAAGCCGGGTGACGGCACTCAGGTCCACGTCCGCGGGGCTTTTAACCGGAAACAGGTCCTTGTGGATGGACAAAAATGCTTTGACATTGGGATTCAGCGCCTTTGGGAGGACCGCCGTGGCTTCCGGATGAATGAGCGTGACGGCAATGGATGCGGCCAAGCCGTCAAAATCGGTGTTTTTGTGGGTGGTGACGATCTGCATCCGGATCCGATTTCATGAAATATTCAAAAAAAGTATTTGATATTTTAACACAAAAAACCGTCTTCTTTCAAGGGCATCTCGAACCGCCGTCCGATGGGAATTCTTTGAAAAGGCCGAAAAGATCTGCACCATTGTTCTTACGGATGTTCTTACGGA
>CAZQUR010000128.1:0-2388 GCA_964596535.1 uncultured Desulfobacteraceae bacterium | reverse complement strand
TGTTCTTACGGATGTTCTTACGGACCTCGACACCCTCGATTCTGTTTGCACCGTGAAAACCGTTCTGGTTCCCTGGTCACTGCCCGCACGCTCTGGAACCCGGGGGTAGGTCGCATGCTTGATTCTCCTTTTTTCATCCGAACGCTTTCGCACACCCGGTGATTGTTTTACGCCTTGATTCGCAGGGAATTTTGCTTTATTTCAACACACAGATCCGCGTCGGGATCCGACTGCGGAGCCGCTCAGGACCTATCGAGGACGGCCGTGAATCTTTCAAACATCATTGTAAGGGGATCGAGGTACTTTCCGGATCACGAAGCGATCCTTTTCGAGAATCACCGTTTCACCTACAGGGAGCTGAATACCGCCGTGGATTTGGCGGCTTATGCGCTTCGGGACATGGGGATCCGTCCGCGGGATCGGGTGGCGCTTTACTGCGGGAACCGGCCAGAATGGGTCATGCTCTACTACGGGATCATCCGTTTGGGCGCCGTGGTGGTCTGCGTCAGTTCCGCCTACCGGAAGACGGAGTTGGAGCACTTGATCAAGGACGCGCGGCCTTGTTGCGTGATCACTTCGGAGGCTCTTGCCGTACACATCCCGCCCAAAGAGATGCTCCCGGACGTCAAAGAGATTGTAATTGTGGAAAGACAGGATTCGCTTGGTCGTCTGTGCGATAATGCCGGAAAAGTCTCCATCGCCCCTTTCCCTGTTCAAGACGTTGATGGGGAAGTCCCCTGCGTGATTCTTTTTACCGGTGGTACCACGGGGGTTCCGAAGGGGGCGATGCTGACCCACAAAAACCTCCTCTATACCGCCCAAAATGTTTGTTTTCACGAGCGTACCACCTCGAAAGACCGGGGGCTTTGCTTTTTACCGTTGAACCATGTCTTTGCCGGAAATCACATTATGAATGCGCTCTTGTATGCCGTGGGAACCTTGGTCCTTCACAGGGGTTTCGATATGGATGAAATCATCGCGTCCATCGAAGCAAACGGAGTGACACGGTTGTACGCCGTTCCCACCGTTTACATCCGTTTCCTCAACAACCCCGAATGTCACTCCCGCCTTCGATCCGTCAGCTATGCTTTTTCCGCAGCCACCAGTATGCCGGAAGAGATCGTCCGGAAATGGAAAAAAACTTTCGGGCTGCATATCCATGAAGCCTACGGTATGACCGAAAGCGCCTCCCTTGTCACATTCAATCACCTGTACCGGCACAAGATCGGGTCCGTGGGGACACCGGCCGGAATCGTGGAGGTGCGGATTGCGGACCCGGACGGGAGGCCTTTGCCGGAAGGAGAGGAAGGGGAAATTCTCATCAGCGGACCCAATGTGATGAAAGGATACTTCAACCATCCCGAAGAGACGGCCAAGGCCCTGGCCGGAGGGTGGCTGCACTCAGGAGACATCGGCCGCGTCGATGAGGAGGGATATCTTTACATCGTGGACCGGCTCAAGGACATGATCATCAGCGGAGGGCTGAACGTCTATCCGGCGGAAATCGAAAACGTCTTCTACCGCCATGAATCCGTGGAAGAATGCGCCGTTGTCGGGTTGGCCCATGACGACTTCGGTGAGGCGGTGGCCGCCTTCGTCCGCCGAAAACCGGGCGCAACGAGCACGGAAGAAGAATTGATTCGCTTTTGTAAGGAACAAATGGCGTCCTACAAGGCCCCGAAGAAAATAGTTTTCGTTGAAGACTTTCCCAGGACGCCCCAGGGAAAGCTTTTGAAGCGGGAATTGAGAAAATACGCCTTTTAGGCGTGACCCTCCTTTCATGCAACCGCCCATGCCTCTGAAAGCACCTCTGCCTGTTCCAGTACCGTCCGGGTGGCTTTTTCCTGTTTGTCGGGCGGATATCCGAATTTACGAAGGATGCGTTTGACGATCACCCGGAGCTGGGCACGCACATTTTACCGCAAGGTCCAATCGATAGTGACGTGGGCCAGAACCGAAGCGACCAACTCTCGTGCGATGGTCCGCAGGGTCTCATCCCCGAGTACCTTAACCGCGCTGTCGTTGGTCTCAAGCGCATCGTAAAACGCCGACCCATCGTCATTGAGGTTCAAATCCTCACCGCGCCGGTCTGCCTGGCGCATCTGTTCGGCAAGGGCAATGAGTTCCTCGATTACCTGGGCGGCCTCTATCGCCCGGTTTTGATAGCGGCGGATGGAGCGTTCCAGCATTTCGGTAAAGGATCGTGATTGCACCACGTTCTTGCGCCGGCGGGTCTGAATTTGACCGGTAAGGAGTTTGCGCAACAACTCCACAGCAAGGTTCTTGTGGCACTCCGGCTTTGCCTTTGCAAATCCATTCGGTATGTTCTTCAAATATGGAAAAAACTTTCTCATGGTAAGGGATCGTCTCGCCGGCAATCATCCGCCG
>CAZQUR010000127.1:0-6121 GCA_964596535.1 uncultured Desulfobacteraceae bacterium | reverse complement strand
TTATTCACGCCGCACAAGCCTTTTTACGATCTTGTCCTCAAATCAAAGGACGGTTAAGCGTATCGACCGGATCCGGTTGCATCGGAGGAACACGCCGCCCCGGCCGTTTTCGGATCCGCCTTCTGGATGTTGCCATGGGCCTCAAGGAATCACGGCCGGCGCCCCTCGGAACAGGCCGCCGCCTGCCGGGGGGTGACGATGGGGCCAAACGTTTCTTTCAATGCCGTCAATCCCTGCCGCTGTTCATGGAGCCCCTCAAAGAAGGCGCGGGGCATGCCGGATTCCTTTCCGTACGCCTCCAACTGCAGGTCGATGCGGGCCAGGATGTTGTCCGTGTAAAGGGAAAACTGTTTAATATAAAGATCTTCAGGATAGACCTTGTCGATCCGTTTTCGAAAAAGAACCGCCAGGTCCTCGAACTTGGGGATTAAGCCGATGGGGGTGGAAACGGCGTCCACTTCCCCGTAGGCGCGCTTTTCGAGCCAGGAGAGCCAGGCCCTTACGTCTTTTTTTTCCCCCAGAAGTCCCTTGGAGGATCCGCCTCGGGCTTCATGGGTTAAAAAATAATTCAACCCCGCCATGACGGGCCGATACTCCGGTGCAATCCCCGGGCTTTCAAAAAAATCGAACTGGGCCTGCATATAATCCCCCAGGGAACCGGGGATGAAGGGGGCGTTGGCCCAGGGCGCCCGTTTCACACCCGTGGCGCCCACCTCGGTGGCGGTGGCCGCCGAGACAATGCAGGCCCCGATAATGACCCCGTCCCGGGGAGTCTTGGCCACCCATACCGGGGGCATGGTATCGCTGTCCCGCCCGGAGTAGGTGATGACCCGGGTGACCACGCCCTCCGGATCCTCCGCCGCTTCGGAAAAATTGGCCAGCGCCGAAGACCGAAGAGTGCACCGGGCGTTGGGGTGTGACATGGGGACCGGCTTTCCCCCGGCATCCGTCATCCCTTTGTGCCAGGGGCCCTGGAAGTTGATCCCTTTTTCGGGTGCGGGCTCCCCGTTTCCGGTCCAGTGGGGAACCCCCTTGTCATCGATGAGAACGTTGGACCAGATGACCTCGGTACCGGGGTTTCGGAGACATGCCATCAGTTTGGGGTCCCCCTCCCAGTTGACGTCTTCGACAATCCCGAAAATGCCGCATTCCGGATTAACGGACCGGATGGTGCCGTCTTTTTCGATCCACATCTGGGACAGGTCGTCACCCACAAAAAAATCCCCGGCCATGGCGGTGGTGGTCTTCCCGCAGCCCGAAGGGGCCGCCCCGGTAAACCAGGTCACCCGCCCCCCATCGCCTTCCATCCCGGTGATAAACATGTGCTCCGCCAGTTCGGACCCGCGGTTTTCGTAGACGGATCGGTCCACGGAAAACCGGTGGTTCCCTTTTTTCAAAAGCAGGGTGTTTCCGGCATAGGTGCAGTGCATGGAATAGGTGGTCTGATGGCTTCGATCCATGTAGACACGGGCGCTGGGAAGGTCTTCGGTCCGGTTCAGTCCCTCACTGTGGATGTTGGCATAGAAATGATGCAAGCGATCCACTTCACGGTCGAATACGTCGTAGGCGTTCCGATACAACAGCTCGGCGCTGTGAGCCACATAGGCCGAGCTGGTAATCTCCAGGGCCGGGTTGGAAACCGTCGCACCGGCGGGACCGCGCATATAAAAACCGATGATCATGGTATGGCCGCGCATGATCCCGAACATCTTTTCCCGGATGTCGAAAAGGGCGTCCCGGTGGTCTTTGCTTAAGGCCAGCGAACTGACGGTCTCTCCCGGATTCTTGATATAAAAGGTGCGATCGATGATCCTTCCCTGCTCTTCCTTGAGATCGAAATGGATGGTGTGTCCTTCCATGGGAAGGGGTTTTTCTTCCCCCTTTTTCAGGGCCAGTTCCCGGATGAACGTCCGGTCCGCTTCGGATCCCGTATTGACGTAGATCGTGTCCGGATCGCACATGACGATTGCATTGGCGATCTTGACGGCCACCTCCGGGTTCCGGACGGTTCGGATTCGCCGGTAATGCTCGGAAGGCATCCGCTTTTCAAAAACCTCAACGGCTTCTTCCATGGACCGGATCCCGCCGATCTCTTGAACGATATCCTCTCCCTTCTTCTTTTCAAACATCCGTCGCGTTCCTTTCTGCAACCCGCTGGAGATCCGTTTTCGCACGAACCCACCCATTTTGTGCTGAAAAGCGCTAGTGCGTGGCGACGATGATATCGGCCAGTGTTCTTTTGGGAACGTGATGCACCCCCTGTTCGTCCCTCCAGTACCGGATGCTCCCGTCAGACCCCACCTCCCCGATGACCACCTGCTCTTTGGGTTTCCCCAAGGCGATCACCAGAAGGATCTTTAAATGTTCCGGGATGTCCAACGCCTCCCGAAGCTTCTCCCGGTTGATGGAAGCGATCATGCACCCGGCAAGGCCCGCTTCCCGGGCACCCAGGAGGATGCTCTGGGCGGCGATGCCGTGATCGCAGCCGAAATCCTTGGCCCTGGTGGTGTCCCCCAGGACGATGATATACGCCGAGGGGCGTTCCCCTTCCTTGGGACCCGGCCAATCCTTCAGGTAGCCCGCCCATGCCAGGCAGGCAAAGATCCTTTCATTGTGCTGTGGGGTGCTGGAAAGGATGTAGCACAGGGGCTGGAGATTGGCGGCGGACGCCGACAACCGGGCAAGATTGACCAGATCCATAAGGGTGTCGTTCTCCACGGCATGGTTCTGGTAAAACCGCCGGCAACTCCTGTTTTTGCGTACCAAATCAGCGATCATGTTGACCTCCATGGCATATCCATTTTTCCTGTACCGGCATGTTTTGTTGAATCCATATCAAAACCTTATTGAATTCATTTTTCAGCTTCTGCAAGGCCTTTCCCCGATGACTCACCCGGCTTTTTTCTTCCCGGGTCATTTCGGCAAAGGTCTTGTCCAACGGCGGGTAATAAAAGATCGGATCGTAACCGAACCCGTTGGATCCCTTGGGGGCTTCGGTGATCCGCCCTTCACACCGGCCCGCATAAGTCAGGGCGGCGCCGGTGGGCACCGCCAGGGAAAGGACGCACTCAAAAGCGGCGGTGCGGTCGGGAATCCCGTTCATTTCTTCCAAGAGGCGGGTGCAGCGGGTCTGATCCAACGCCCCGGGGCCGGCGTACCGGGCCGAATGCACCCCCGGCCTTCCCCCCAGGGCGTCCACGAGAAGGCCCGAATCGTCCGACAGGGCCGGAAAGCCAAGGATTCGGGCCGTATGACGGGCTTTCTTGTAGGCGTTTTCCTCGAAATCCCGGCCGTCTTCTTCAACTTTTGGGATCGGCCCGAACTCTGAGATGCTTTTGATCCGTACCGGAAACCCTTTCAGCAGGTCCCGGATTTCGGCGATTTTGCCGGGGTTTGTGGTGGCAAGCACCAAGATATGGGGTGGTTCCATGAAACCTTTCGGGGTTTTGCGGTGTTATCCCTTTAAAGCGCTCCATCTATACTTTAGAATTTTGTTAGTGTAAAGTCGTTTCGATGGATAAAAAACCGAACGGACATCTTTTGCAGGCGGCAAATCCCATGGGAAATCCGCCGTTGAAAGGCTGCCTGGAAGCCCTTTATGCGGCGTATCACTCCAGGGATTTCGTACATCCGGATCCCGTGGGGTTTTTATACGACTACCCGGACCCTTTAGACCGGGAAATCGCCGGAATGATCGCGGCCTGCCTGGCGTACGGGCGCGTCAGGCAGATACACAAAAGCGTTTCATGGGTTTTGGAGAAAATGAACCCTTCCCCGTGGGCATTTTTACATCAATCGAGTCCAAGGGCCATTTTTCAAACCTTTGACGGATTCGTGCACCGGTTTGCCACCGGGCGTCACCTGTCTTTTCTCCTGGTCGCCATAAAGACGCTTCAAAGGCGCCACGGATCCCTTAATCGTCTGTTTCTAAAAGGCTTTGCGGCAAATGGGTTCACGGTTGAAAAGGCCTTGAACGCGTTTTTGCACCACATCCTCGAGGCCGCGTCCGGCGGGACCGGGCACCTCGTCCCCCTTCCGGACCGGAAGAGCGCCTGCAAGCGCTTCAACCTGTTCCTCCGGTGGATGGTGCGCCGGGACGCCGTGGATCCCGGCGGATGGGAAGGGATCCCGACTTCCCGTCTCATCGTCCCCCTTGACACCCATCTCCACGCCATTTCCCTCCGCCTGGGGTTCACGCGCCGGAAAAACACCGGCATGGCCACAGCCCTGGAGGTGACCCGGCGGTTTGCAGAAATCTGCCCCCGGGACCCGGTCCGTTATGATTTCGTCCTGACCCGTTTCGGGATCCGGGAAGACCTGGATCTGGACACCCTTTTTTCCTATCTTTGCCCCCTATCGCCCTGACACAGCCATGCAGCCACAAGATATTGTATCTTTTATCTCTTGACATACGATATGGGTTGTCTTAAGGTCATCGTAAATTCATCTAAAGGAGATCTCCCATGGCCACGATGACCTGTGAACGGCTCTTCGAGCTTTTTGACATGCATGCCGACAAAAACGCCCTGGAATGGATCGGGCAGTGCCATGACTGTAAGGTGCCGGTGACCGTCCGGGCCGTCCCCCGGGAAGGCGGAATCCATGTCGAAGGGGGCGGTATTTATGAGCCGGAACCGGAGCGGTTTTTCCTGAAATGTAACAACTGCTTCCAAAAGGACCCCGCCCTGGGCCATTATCAACCCTGTGAAGTATACAGCCGGGTGGTGGGATACTTAAGGCCCGTGGCCCAGTGGAACGACGCCAAACAGGAAGAATTCAAGGACCGGAAGGTCTTTGACCGGAGTCTTTGATCGCGTCCCGGAGAAGCGCATCCGGAATTTATTGGGTTTCCTTCATGTTGTGCCGGTAAACGACCACCCGCACTTTCTCCAGCGTGACCAGTCCTTCGCCGATCATCTTGTCCAGATCCGGTAGGAACGCTTCGATCTTATGTGCTTCGTCGACGATTTCCACGACGACGGGAAGGTCTTCGGAAAGCCGCAGCACTTTGGATGTGTGGATTCGGCTGTTGGCCCCGAACCCCAGGAATCCCCGCAACGCCGTAGCGCCGGCCAACCCCCGCCTGCGGGCTTCTTCTACGATGGCCTCACATAGGGACCTGCCGTCGAATTTATCGCTCTCTCCGATGAAGATCCTTAACAAAGCGGCTTCGAGTGGCAGCTTCATCTTCATGCCCTCCTTCAAACCATCCGTCCAAGAGCCGCGCCGGCGAACAAGGCGACAAACCCAAGGCCGTTGTGCAGGGTCAAATTGGCCGCGGCGTGCATCCACTCGGCCGAACGCAAAAGTTCTCCGGTCTCCAGAATCAGCGCTGAAAATGTGGTAAACGCACCCATAAACCCGACCAACAGGAGGGTGCGCGTCTCCCCTGAGACCGGCCATCGGTTCTCGAACATGGACCAAAGCAGCCCCGCCAAGAAACAACCCGTAAGATTGACCGCCATCGTCCCCCAAGGGAAAGATACGCCGTTGATTCTATGGACGAAGCCGGCCAGCCCATAGCGGGCCAGCGTCCCCAATGCGCCGGCCAGGGCCAGCCATGCAAGTTTTTGCATCATTAATGCGTCATCCTTTCGCCCAAACCCTCCGATCCGCCCCACGGGCACAAAAAAACCCGCCAGGCAGCGGGATTTTTATGCCGTATCGGCCCTGGCGCTCCATCTACCTGCACGGTAGGAGTCATCAGCCCGAATATGGCGTTTTTAAGGGGGACTCCATCCCCGGTGTTCCCCCCTAATCGGGGACAGGGTAAAAGTCAAGCCGAAAAAGATATGAAAAATAAAACCGTCACGGGAAAATGGGCGGCGAAAGGGTTTTATCTTTCTTTTTTTGTTTGAAAGGTCCCGGCGGGATTGTATATGATGGAAATGAACATACCGCTTGATCCACCCGCAACAGGTTCGTACCCTGGAAATCGAATAGCGATGCAATCGCATATAAGCGCCGTTCTGATGCAGCACTTCTGGTTGTTTTTGTGTTGACATGAAAACCGGACTCCCTTATAACCAATTGTAATGATACAGAAATACAAACATGATAGGCATTGACCGATTGATTTTGAAATCAAAATATCGGTGAAAAAACGCCCGAAAGTTCTATT